>NZ_CP094975.1:1207500-1507500 GCF_023509015.1 Pseudomonas abieticivorans | reverse complement strand
ACCTTGAAAAGCCCGGCCATGCTGGCGTTTCTCGACAATGCCCAGAACGCGCAGGGCAAGGTCAACGAAAACTATGCGCGCGAGTTGATGGAGCTGCACACCCTTGGGGTGGGCGCCGGCTACACCCAGCAGGACGTACAGCAATTGGCGTTGATTCTGACCGGGGCCGGGTTTGCGCCACTGGATGGCAAGCCGCAGGCATTCGGTCCGAAACTGGCAGACAAAGTGGTGCGCGAAGGCCTGTTCGAGTTCAACCCGCGCCGGCACGACTTCAGCGACAAGGTGTTGCTTGGCCAGGCCATCCCCGGGGCCGGCTTTGACGAGATTACCCAGGCGGTCGAGCTGATCACGCGCCAGCCCGCTTGCGCACACTTCATCTCACTGCGCCTGGCGCAATATTTTGTTGCCGACAAACCGCCGCCGGCGCTGGTCGAGCGGATGGCCACTACCTTCCAGCGTACCGATGGCGACATTGCCGAGGTCATGCGCACGATGTTCCAGGCCAATGAGCTGACGCAAAGTGCCGGCCATAAGTTCAAGGACCCGATGCAGTTCGTGGTGTCGTCGGTACGCCTGGCCTATGACGGCAAACCCATTGCCAACCCCAAGCCCATGCTCAACTGGCTGAACCAGTTGGGCGAACCGGTGTTCGGGCGCCTGACGCCGGACGGCTGGCCCCTGGATGCCAGCGCCTGGTCAAGTTCGGGGCAAATGGCCAAGCGCTTTGAGATCGCCCGTGGCATTGGCATGGGGGACAACCGCCTGTTTACCGCCGAAGGCAGTGCCAAGGCCGGTAGCGGATTTCCGTTGATCACAACGCCCCTGTATTACGAGGCCATTGCCCCGTTTTTATCGGCAGCCACCCAACAAGGGCTGGACCAGGCGACTTCCCAGCGCGAGTGGAACCTGTTTCTGCTGGCCTCGCCAGACTTCAATCACCGTTAGAGGTGCTTTATGAAGCGTCGTGACTTTCTCCTGGGTTCAGCGGCGGCCATCGCGTTGCCGGGCCTGTCGTTTTCCGGGCGGTTGTTTGCCGCCCCCGCCAGTTCGCCGCGGTGCCTGGTGGTGTTCCTGCGCGGTGGTTACGACTGCAATAATTTGCTGGTGCCCTACGCCAGCGACTTTTACTACGAGTCGCGGCCTACGTTGGCCATCGCAAGGCCCGATGCAAGCAACGCCGAAAGTGCCATCGCCTTGGATAGCCAGTGGGGCCTGAACCCGGTACTGCGTGACTCGATCTACCCGCTGTGGCAACGCAAACAGATTGCCTTTATTCCCTTTGCCGGGACCGATGATCTGTCGCGCAGCCATTTCGAAACTCAGGACAACATTGAGGCCGGCCAGCCGACCCAGCAACGTGGCCACTATGATTCGGGCTTTTTGGCGCGCCTGGCCAAGGTGGCCCCCAACAGTGCACCTATCGCGTTTACCGATGCCATGCCGTTGAGTTTCCAGGGCGGCAAGGACATTCCCAACCTGTCATTGCGCGGGGTGGCCAAGCCTGCGTTCGACGATCGCCAGTCGGCGATTTTGGCGGGCATGTACAAGCACTCGCCGTTGGCCGCGGCCGCGGCGGACGGCCTGGAGCTACGCCAGAAAGTGTCCATGGATTTGCAGGAGGAAATGATCAAGGCCAACCGCGGTGCACCGACGGCCAAGACCTTCGCCGACGAAACCCGGCGCATGGCCACGCTGATGCGCGATCAGTATCGGTTGGGTTTTGTCGATGTGGGTGGTTGGGACACGCACGTCAACCAAGGCAGTACCACAGGCGTGCTGGCCAACAATTTGAGCAACCTGGGGCAAGGGCTGGCGGCGTTTGCACAAGCGCTCGGCGATGTGTGGAACGACACGACCGTGGTGGTGGTATCGGAGTTTGGTCGCACCTTTCGCGAGAACGGCGACAAGGGCACCGACCACGGGCACGGCACGGTGTATTGGGTGCTGGGCGGTAGCGTGCGCGGCGGGCGGATTGCCGGCGAGCAAGTGGCGGTAGATCAACGCAGCCTGTTTCAAAACCGTGATTACCCCGTGCTCAATAATTATCGCGATGTGCTCGGCGGTGTGCTGGGGCAGACGTGGGGGCTTTCGGGCAGCCAGTTACAGGCGGTGTTTCCTGGCGCCAGGCCCAATGCCTTGCAGCTGGTGTAAGGCCGCGCACCATTATCCGTCACGAAAGGGCTGAAGCAGGTCTTTGTGGGGCAGTTTCAGGAAGCCTGCGCCGTAAGGGCGGAGCAGCCTTCCTGTCAGCAGAGGGAGGGGGTAGCGGTCAAGGTCAGATACCTGTGGACAAGCCGGGTGGGTTGCCCAGCCAGCCTTTGCGCTGCTGTGACAACAGTTTGAGATTATCGCCATCGGTCATGGCCGCGAGGATCTCCATCGCGCTGTGGCCTTTTTCGATGGCGATGCCAAATTGAATGCTTTCGATCAGGCGTTGCAGGCGCTTGGGATCATTACGTTGGGCGGCGCTGATCATGCGCTTGGCCACTACCCCTGTTTCATTGGACAAGGTCAGCATGATGCTGCCGTCCAAGCGCTGGATGCTGAGGTTGACCCGGTACTCGGGCTGGAAGGCATCGCTGATGGCTTTGAAGGGGTTTTCCATGGTGCTTACCTGCTTATTAAGACATGCATCATTGACTGGGCGGCAACGCAAAAAGTTCGCCGTGACCAGACCACTGGCGGGGAAACCTCCTCGTCATGACTGCGGTGTAATTAACATTGCAAGGCGCATGCCGTTGGCGGGCAGGTAAATAAATGGCAATAAAAAAGGCGAGCCCGTGGGCTCGCCTTTTTTTATTCAGCTGATCAATCAGCTATTGAGTGCCGCCTGTTCATTCTCCAGGAATTCTTCCTGCAGCAATGCGTCGGTCGGGCTGCCTTCTTCGATGGCGCTGCCGGCCCCACGCTTGGCGCGCAGTTTGCCGAACAGGTGCTCGAGGGCGTGATTGAGTTTGGTGGCCGCGCCATCGACTGCCTGATCCAGCGATGCGGCTTTATGGGTAACGGAAATCGGTTGGTGACCTTTTGGGCGGGCCTCCATTTGGCAGCGTTTGTCGTGCGTGCCGGGCTTGTCGCCGTTCTCGTCGCGAAGGTGGACTTCGACACGGGTCAGATCTTCTTCGTAGCGTTCTAGCGTGCTTTCAACGGTAGTGCGTACCCACTCCTCCAGTCGGATGCTGCTTTGAATATGGTTGTCGCTATTGACTTGGATTTGCATAGTTCATCCCTTATTCAGCTAGCTCGCAAGAGATTCGATGGGGCCCTTTGGCAGGGGAATATTTCCATCGCCTCTTGATTACAAGGTCGGGCAGTTGAGCCAACAATTCAACCCCCTGAAGAAGATAAATATTCAGTCGCACAAAAAACGCCCGGCCATTTCAGGGGCCGGGCGTTGTTTTTTTTATCGTGTTTTAGAACGCGATCGAGGTTTGCACGTAGACGGTGCGGGGCTCGCCGACGTACTTGCCTTTGTTGTTGTCATCGAAGGAACGGGTGAAATATTCGTGGTTGAAAATATTTTTCATGCCCACTGCCACGTTCAGATTTGACAACTGCGGGCCAAAGTCATAACCGGCGCGGGTGCTGAACAACACGTAGCCAGGGATCTTGCCGGTGCTGCCATCTGCGCTCTCGGCGCGGGTGTTGGCGTTGTCGGCAAACTGGTCGCTCTGGTAGCTGCTATCCAGGTTGAGTTTCCACGGGCCCTCGGTGTAGCCGATGCCCAAGGTGCCCTTGTGGCGCGAGGAAAACGGTACGCGGTTGCCCTGGTTGTCGCCGCGTTCGCGGATGGTGGCGTCGACAAAGGCGTAGGTGGCGTACACGTCGAAACCACTGAGTACGGGGCTTACATCATCCAGGGCGTAGTTGACGCTGGCCTCGATACCCTGGTGGCGGGTCTTGCCACGGGCGATGACCGTGTCGTTGGTTTGGTTGCTGTCATATTGGTTGTTGAAGTTGATCAGAAACGCGCCGATCTCCGCGCGCAGGTTGCCATTGTCGTAACGCGTGCCCAGCTCCCATGTGCGGGCTTTTTCAGGTTTGACTTCGCCGTCGGCCACCCGATTAGGCATCTGGCTGTACTGCACGCTGCCGAACGAACCTTCGGTGTTGGCATACAGGTTCCAGCTTTCGGTCACGTGGTACATCACATTCAACGCTGGCAAGGCGGTGTTGTAGTCACCCTTGTAGTCAACTTGGGTGAGGTTGTTGGCCTGCTCGGACTTGATCATCTCGTAGCGGATGCCCGGGGTGAAGGTCCACTTGCCGATGTCGATGCGGTCGTCGACGAAAAACGCATTGGCCTCGGTGCCACCCCGTGTGTCGCGGTCGTTGCGGCTGTCGGTGGTGGGCAGGGCGTTGGAGGTGATCGGGGTGCGGTAGCGCAGCTCATGGCCAGCCTCGTTGATGTAGCGGTAGCCCACGCCCACTTCATGCCAACTGTCGCCCAGGGCAAAGCCCTGGGAGAAACGGGTTTCCAGGCCGCGTACCCAATACTCGCGAGGCGACAGCGAAAGGAAGGTGCCCTGGTCGAGGTAACCGCTGCGCAGGGTTTTGGTGAAGAAGCTGTTGACGGTGAATTCGCGGGCGTCTTCCTGGTAGCGGTAGCCGACGTTGACCATAGTGCGGCGGCCCCAGAACTTGTCGTTCTTGCGCGTGGACTGGTAGGGGTCGGCCTTGTAGTCGGCGGCGCTCAAGCCACCGGGCATGTCGGCCTGGCCTTCGTAGTACTGCGCTTCGGCGTTCAGGCTGTTGGCCGCGTCGATCTGGTATTTACCCTTGAGGATCAGGTCATCGATTTGCGTGTCGCTGTGCTCGCGCCAGTCGCCGCCGCGGGTGCCGGAGTACAGCAGTGCGCCGCCCAGGCCATTGTCGGCGGTGCCACCGGCGAGCAGGTTGCCGGTGGTCTTGAACCCGTCCTGGCTGGACGATGGGCTGGTCTGGGTCTGCAAACCACCTTTCACCGTGGGGGCATCGGGGATGGCGCGGGTGACGAAGTTGACGATGCCGCCGACGTTCTGCGGGCCATAGCGCACCGCGCCGCCGCCGCGCACCACGTCGACCGCGTCCATGTTGCCCATGCTGATGGGGGCGAACGAAAGCTGTGGCTGGCCGTAAGGCGCGAAAGGCACCGGGATGCCGTCCATCAGCACGGTGGAGCGGGTGGCCAGGCGCGGGTTGAGGCCGCGGATGCCGAAGTTCAGCGCCATGTCATGGCTGCCGGTGCCGTTGTTGTCCGGGGCATTGACGCCAGGGATTCGGTTGAGCACTTCCCGGGCGGTGGTGGCGCCAGTGCGCTCGAATTCTTCGCGGCGGACCACGTCACGGGCGCCGGCATGCTCGAATACGTTGGTTTGCTCGGCCGAGCCCAACCAGTCGCCGACCACCGCCGACGCCCCCAGCTCCAACGGCGCAGGCACGTTATGGGGTATCGCACTGATCGGTTGCAGGCTGTAGGCATTTTCGCCCTCGGCCCGCGCTTGCAGGCCGGTGCCTTCCAGCAAGGCCGCCAGGCCCTGGTCAGCCGTATAGCTGCCATTCAGGCCATGGCTCTGCACGCCTTGGGCCACCTGTGAGCCAAAGGAAATCAGCACGCCGGCTTCGCGGCCAAACTGGTTCAGCGCCGCCTCCAACGAGGCCGCCGGGATGTGATAGCTGCGCGCCTGGGGCTCGGCCGCCAATACCTGTGGCACGCTGGCGAAACTGAGGCTGGCACCGAGCAGCAGGTGGCGCAACGAGCGGGCAAGCGGGGTGGGGTGGGATGACATGCAAAGCGTCCTTCAGAGAGGCGTTAAGGGTGATTACCCTCTCTGTCACGCGAGACGCGGAAAACGGCTCACTGCGAATGAAAATAATTCAGCTGGCGGCTTCGACGTTTACCCAGTAGCGGGTAAAGCGCCGCACTTTCACCGGCAGTGCCACTGCCAGCAGGTCGAGGATGCGTTCGGTGTCGCCCAGCGGGTAGCTGCCGGAAATCTGCAGGTTGGCCACGCTGGCCGCGCAATGCAGTTGCCCGCGACGGTAGCGGCCCAGCTCTTCGAGAAAATCCCCCAGGCGCATGTGGGCTGCCACCAGCATGCCGTCCACCCAGGCGCCGCTGTTGGCATCCAGGGGGCGGCTGGCTTGCCAGCCCGTCTGGTTGAACTCCACCTGGCGGCCGCTTTCGACGATCAATGGGTAGCCGTGCAGGCCAATGGGGTTCAGTTCTACCTGCCCGCTGAACACCGCCAACCGCGTACGCCCGGCCAGTTGGCGCACGTTGAAACGCGCGGCCTGGGCCGCAAGCGTGCCCTGTGCGGTGGTTACGCTCAGGGGGCGTGGGTCGGCGGCGCTGGCCAGGAGCATTTCGCCCTCAAGCAAACGCACCCGCCGTTGGCTGGCTGTGAAACTCACGTCCACGGCGCTGGCCGTGTTGAGCTGCAATTGGCTGCCATCGCTCAACGCTTGCGAGCGGCGCTGGCCTAACGGGCTGCGGTAATCGGCCAGCAGCGGCGGCAGCAGGTCTTGCTGGCGCAAGGCAAACCCACCGGCGCCACCCACCCCCAGCAACAGGGCCAGCTTCAAGGCCCGCCGGCGGCTGGCGTTTTGCGGCGCATTCAGCGCGGCGTGGGCCAGGGGCGAAGCCACGCCACGCAAACGTTGGTTCACCGCCTGGATATGCTCCCAGGCGCGCAGGTGCTCGGGGTGCGCCGCCAACCACTGGCGCCAGGCCAATTCGCGAGCGGCGGGCAGCGGGCCTTCCTGGCGCTCGATCAGCCAATGCACCGCCTGCTCGGCGATGTGCCCCGGGATATTTTGTGCAGCGTTCATCGTGCGAAGTAACAGCGCATGGCTGCCTTGTGCAGGTGGCGCTTGACCGTGGCCAGGGAAATGCCCAGTTGGCTGGCGATTTCGTTGTAGGTCAGCCCGTCGACCTGGGCCATCAGGAAGGCCCGCTTGACCTGGCCGGGCAACCCGTCCAGCAGGCGATCCAGCTCCATCAGGGTTTCCAGGATGATGGCGCGGTGTTCTTCCGACGGCGCCAGTTCTTCGGGTAACTGCTGCAACGCCTGGTAGTAGGCGCGCTCGATATCCTGGCGGCGATAGTGGTTGAACAACACGCGCTTGGCCACCGTGGTCAAGAACGCCCGAGGCTCGTTAAGCGGTGGTGTTTCGCGGTTGGCCAGCAGGCGTACGAAAGTGTCTTGGGCAAGGTCCGCAGCGCTGTGCGGGCAGCCCAGGCGCCGGCGCAGCCAGCCGGTCAGCCAGGTTTGATGGTCGAGATAAAGGCCCTCGACGGCAGACGAGGCAGGGGCGTTGGCACGGTGCACCGCAGAACTCCGGCGCTGAACACGCGCTAAAGAATAAGAATTGTTCGCATTGTAGGGGCGTACAAGCCGCCTCGGCAATCACCAGATGTGGACCAACGGAGGCGCGCGACGAAAAGCACCTTTGCGTATGAGAATATTTATCATTAATATTGGCGGTCTTCGGCCTGTCCTTTCAGGCACTCAAGGTTGTCTATGAAAAGCGCTGTCAGCGGGGTACCCGCATCCTATCGGTTGGCCGTCGCCTCGCGCGTTGTCGCAGCGGCGCTGGGTGGCTATGTGTTGGCCTCGCTGGCCAGCGTTTGCGTGGCCTGGCTGATGCCAGGCAGCCGCGCCGATGCCGTGGTCACCGCGATGATGCTGTCGTTTCTGGTGTACCTGGTGGCGGTACTCTGGTGCTTTGCCTGCCACAGCGCCTGGCGCGCCTGGCTTGGCCTGTTGCTGCCAATTGCCTTGCTGGCGCTGGCCGATGGCGGCTTGTACTGGATGCATCAAGGATGAAAGAAGGTTTCAGGCAAGCCATGGCCTGGCTGCATACCTGGGCCGGGCTGGTGTTCGGCTGGATTTTGTTCGCGATCTTTTTGACCGGCACGCTCTCCTACTTCAAAGATGAGATCAACCGCTGGAGCCACCCCGAAGCGCCGGCCCAGGTGGTGGACGCGCGCACGGCCCTGAACAGTGCGCAGGCGTACCTGCAGGCCAACGCCGCAGACGCTTCGCGTTGGTACATCAGCCTGCCGGATGCCCGCAACGCCGCCCTGTCGGTGATGTGGCAGCAGGAGGGCAAGCGCGGTTTTGTCGACAAACTGGTCGACCCACGTGAAGGCACCGAGTTGCACACCCGTGACAGTCGCGGCGGCGAGTTCTTTTATCGCTTCCACTACGAGCTGCAAATGGGTTACCCGTGGGGGCGCTGGCTGGCCACTTTGTCGGCCTTCGTGATGCTGGTAACCCTGGTCAGCGGGATCATCACCCACAAGAAAATCTTCAAGGACTTCTTCACCTTCCGCCCAGGCAAAGGCCAGCGCTCGTGGCTGGACGGGCACAACGCGATTGGCGTGCTGCTGTTGCCGTTCTTCGCGATGATCAGCTATTCCAGCCTGGTGATTTTCATGACCATGGTGATGCCGGCGAGCATCCTCACCACGTATGACAATGACCTGAACGCGTTTTACAAGGACGTGTTCCCCAGCGCGTTCAATGATGTGAAGGCGGCAGGCACGGTGGCGCCCTTGCAACCCTTGAGCGTTTTTTATGACAAGGCCCTGGAGCAGTGGCCGGGCGGGCATGTCGGGGTTGTCGATGTTCAGCATCCGGGCGACGCCAACGCGCGGGTCTCGGTGTCGCAGTTGGCCGGCGACCGCATCGTGCATAGCGCCGGCAATGGCCTGTTGTTCGACGGTGTCAGCGGGGCGCTGCTCAAGGGCCGCGTGGCCGATTCGTTACCGGTCGCGGTGGCAGGCAGTTTTTATGGGCTGCACATGGGCAATTTCGCCGGGCCGGTGTTGCGCTGGGTGTACTTTTTCTGTGGCATTGGCGGCACGCTGATGATCGGTACGGGCCTGGTGATGTGGTTGGGCAAGCGCCAACTCAAGCACGCCAAGACCGGTGCGCAACCCTTGGGCCTGCGCGTGGTGGCGGTGCTCAACATCGCCAGCATGGCCGGGTTGTTGCTGGCGGTGGTAGCGTTTTTCTGGGCTAACCGACTGTTGCCCACGGCATTGCCAGACCGGGCGGCGCTAGAGGTCAAGGTGTTCTTCCTGGTGTGGCTGCTGTCGGCCGGGCATGCCGTGCTGCGCCCTGGGCGTCGCGCCTGGGTGGAGCAGTTGAGCGTCGCGGCGGTGCTCTATGCCGGCCTGCCGGTGCTCAATGCCCTGACCACCGGCCAGGGGTTGCAGCATTCGATTCCGGCCGGCGACTGGGCCATGGCCGGGGTCGACCTCACGGCCTTGGGCAGCGGCCTGTTCTTGCTGTGGAGCGTGCGCAAACTGCAACGGGTAAACGTGGCACCTGTGAAAAAGCCGCGGCGCACGGCGGTCATCGTCGAAGGCGAGGTGTCCTGATGCTGGCGGCCGCCTTGCTCTGCTACGCCGCGTTCACCGCCCTGTGCCTGTCGATGGAGCGCCACCACACCGAGTTGCTCGGGCACACGCCGTCCCTGGCCCGTCGTCGCCTGCTCAAGGCCGCTGGCTGGGGCTTGCTGGCCGTGTCGCTGTGGGCGGCGTTGCGTGACATCGACTGGGGTATGGGCCTGGTCCACTGGGTGGCCGCGCTGATGGGCAGCGCGGTGTTGCTGGTGTGGTTGCTGCCTTACCGGCCGCGCCTGGCCCTTGGCCTGGCGGGCACCGGTTTGCTGCTCGGGCCGCTGGCTGCCTTGGGGTCGTTTTGAGCATGCGTTTGATCACCGATGAGCCGGTACCGGGCGGCGATGAGGACAATGGCGGCGCACGTGCGCATTTCCTCAAGGTGTTCTTGTCGCAGCGCGCCCAGATGGAGGCGCTGGTCAACCGCCGGGTCGGTTGCCGCGCCACGGCGGCCGACCTGGTGCAGGACCTGTTCTTGCGCTTCTGGCGCCGGCCGTTGGTGCAGGTCGAGGAGCTCAGCACCTACCTGCTGCGCTCGGCCAGCAACATCGCCATCGACCACCTGCGCAGGGAAGGCGCCCGCGAGCGCAACACCGAAGCCTGGCAGCCGGACGCCGCCGAGCAACTGAGCCCTGAACCGCAAGGCAGCCCTGGAGGCGGGTAACGATTTGCGCCATATCGAAGCCGCGCTGCGGCAGTTGCCCGAACGTACCCGGCAGATCTTTTTGCTCAACCGCCTGCACGGGCGTACCTACGCCGATATCGCCCGGGCCATGCATCTGTCCCAAAGCGCCGTGGAAAAACATATGATGCGCGCCCTCCACGCGTGCAAGGCGAGCTTGCACGAGCCGCCAGGAAAAGCCGGTCGATGAAGCCCAATTGTGATATCAGCGCAGAGCATGAGCGCCAGGCGCTGGCCTGGCTCAGCCTGTTGCACGACAAGCCCAGCGCGGGCGACCAGGCCACCTTCAGCCACTGGCTGCAGGCCGACCCGGCCCATGCCCAGGCGTACGCCCAGGCCCAGGTGCTGTGGGAGTTGAGCGAGGCCCCCGCGCGGCGCCTGGCCGAGGAAGACGATGCCGCCCTGCAAGCGTTGTTGCAGGCCATGGACCGCCCGCGGCGCAGGCCGGCGCGCTTTGCCGCAGCCTTGGCCATGGCGGCCTGCCTGGTGCTGATGGTGGGCATGGGCGCAGGTGTGCGACCGATCGATTGGCTGCAGGACCTGGGCGCCGACTATGTCAGCCGGGGCGATGTACGCACGGTGACCCTGGCGGACAACTCCGAAGTGACCCTGGACGCCGACAGCGCCATTGCCGTGGACTTCGATCACGGCCAGCGCCATGTGGAGCTGAGGCGCGGTGCGGCCTTTTTCCATGTCACGCACACGGGCGAGCCTTTCGTTGTCAGCGCCAATGGCGGTGAGGCACAAGTGCTGGGTACCCAGTTCGAGGTTCGCCGGCAAGCGGCGGGCGCGCAGGTGACGGTGCTGTCCGGGCGCGTGGGTGTCACGCCAAGCCCAGGGCAACCGCAGACCGTGCTCACGGCCGGCCAGCAACTGGCCTACAGCCACGGGTTGGCCGCGCCGCTGCGCCAGGTGGACAGTGACGCGCAACTGGCCTGGCGCCAAGGCTGGCTCAGTTACTACCAGGCGCCGCTGGCCGAGGTTGTCGCCGACCTGGCGCGCCATTACCCGGGGCGCATCCTGCTGCTGAACGACCAACTGGCGGCGCGCAAGGTCAGCGGCAGCTTCCCCAGCAGCGACCCGCAGGCCGTGCTCGACTCGCTGCAAAAGGTCATGGGCTTCGAGCAGGACCATGTGCTGGGGCGGCTGATCGTGCTGCGCTGAGTTTTTTTCGGATTTATCGAGCCAGGCGGTGAGGTCTTTGTCGAGCTGATCCGTGTAATGGGTGAAGTGCGATTCATTCGCATCAAAGTCGATGTTATTCACAGGTCACCCACTCATGAAGTACAGACACGTTTGGTTCGGCGCATCGGCGTTATGGTTGGGGCTATGCTGGCTGCTGCCGTTGAGTGCCACCGGCGCTGAGCAGGTGGCCCGGCAGAGCACACTTTATCGTTTTGCCATTGCCGCCAAGCCCTTGCCCCAGGCCCTGAACGACTTTAGCCGGGTAACCGGCCTCAGCGTCATTTACACCGAAGAGGCGCCTTATCGCCTACAGGCGCCTGCGCTCATGGGGCAGTTCAGCGCAGAAGAAGCGTTGCAGCAGTTGCTTGCGCAGTCCGGTTTTACCTTTCGGCATACCGACGCGCATACCATCACCCTGCAACCAGTGCCCACCCGCGCAGCGCTGAGCATTGCGCCCACCAGCATTGTCTCGACCCTGTCCGACAGCACTGGCTACCAGCCGCCGGCCAGCAGTTCGGTGATGCGCTCGCGTGGATTGATCCAGGAAATCCCGCAAGCGATCAACGTGGTGCCGGCCCAGGTGCTCAAGGACCAGGCGCCGCGCAACCTCGACGATGCCCTGGCCAACATCAGCGGCGTGACCCAGGGCAATACCTTGGGCAGCACCCAGGACACGGTGATGAAACGCGGTTTTGGCGACAACCGCGACGGTTCGATCATGCGCGATGGCATGCCGCTGGTGCAGGGGCGCAGCCTCAATGCGACTGCCGAGCGGGTCGAGGTGCTCAAAGGGCCGGCCTCTTTGCTGTACGGCATCCAGGACCCGGGCGGGGTGATCAATGTGGTCAGCAAGCGCCCGCAACTGACCGCCTACAACGCCATCACCGCACGCGGCTCCAGCTATGGCGACGGCAAGAATGGCGGCGGCAGTACCCTGGACAGCACCGGGCCACTGGGCGAAAGCGGCTTGGCGTACCGCTTGGTCCTGGACCACGAAGACGAGGACTACTGGCGTAATTTTGGTACCCACCGCGAAACCCTGGTGGCGCCGTCGCTTGCCTGGTACGGCGAAGACACCCAGGTGGTCGCCGGTTTCGAGCACCGCGAGTTCATCTACCCCTTCGACCGCGGCACTGCCATCGACCCCAGTACCAACCACCCATTGAACATCCCCAGCACCCGCCGCCTGGATGAGCCGTTCAACAACATGGAAGGGCGGTCGGACCTGTACCACCTGGAGGTCGATCATCAGCTTGGCGATGATTGGAAAACCCACCTGGGCTACAGCTGGAACCGCGAAACCTATGACGCGAGCCAGGTGCGGGTGTCGTCGGTCAACCCGGCCAAGGGCACCCTGACCCGTAGCATGGACGGCACCCGTGGCGCGATCAGTATCGACCGCTTCACCACGCTCAGCCTGGAAGGCAGCCTGCAGGTGGCGGGCTTACAGAATGACCTGTTGGTAGGGGTGGACGATGAGTACCGCAAGATCTACCGCGCCGAGTTGATCCGCCAAAAAAGCCTGACCACCTTCAGCTATGCAAGCCCGGTGTATGGCCAGGAAGTGGAAGGCACCACGGTCAGCGCCGCCGACAGCGCGCAAAGCGATCGGCTGCGCACCGATTCAATATTCTTCCAGGACTCGCTGCACCTCACCGACCAGTGGATCCTGGTGGCTGGCGCCCGTTATCAGACTTACGACCAGATCGCCGGCAAGGGCATCCCCTTTACCGTCAACACCAACACCAATGGCCAAACCTGGATACCCCGCGCAGGCCTGGTGTACCGCTACACCGAGGCGCTGTCGTTCTACGGCAGCTACACCGAATCGTTCAAACCCAATTCCACTATCGCACCGTTGACCGGCGGGGTGATTGTTGATTCAGCGATCAAGCCGGAAACCGCCAAAAGTTGGGAGCTGGGCGCCAAGCTCGACCTGCCCGGCGCGATCACTGGCAGCGTGGCGCTGTTTGATATCAAAAAACGCAATGTGCTGGTGTCCAACTACGATGCGCTGACCACCGACACGACCTACAGCAACGCCGGCGAGGTGCACTCCCGTGGCCTGGAAATGGATGTGAGCGGGCAACTGAGCGAGCGCTGGAGCCTGATCGGCAACTATGCCTACACCGACGCCGACGTCAGCAAAGACCCGACCTACCAGGGCAACCGCCTGCAGAACGTGGCCAGGCACAGCGGCGCGTTGTCGGCGGTGTATGACTTTGGCAGCGTGCTGGGCGGCGGTGATCGCCTGCGCGTGGGCGCCGGGGCGCATTACGTGGGCGAGCGGGCGGGCAATGCGGTGAACGATTTCACCTTGCCCAGCTATACCGTGGCGGATGCCTTTGCCACCTACGACACGCGAATCGATGGGCAGAAGGTGCAGTTCCAGGTCAACGTGAAGAACCTGTTCGACCGCATTTACTACACCTCGGCGGTGAACCGCTATTTTGTCTCGATGGGTGATTCCAGGCAGGTGGTGGTCTCCAGTACGCTGGAGTTTTGAGGGGGTAGGTTCGCGGATAAATCCGGCTCTACAGGGCGGGGGCATGTTGGAGTGGATTCAGCACCTTGCCAACGCCTGGCGATACTCACCCGGCGTCGCGCCTACCCCCTGCCTGAACCGATTGGCAAAATGGCTGGCACTGGCAAACCCGCAGGCCAATGCCACTTCGCCCAGCGGCAGGCGGCTGTGGCGCAGCAGGTGGCGCGCCCTGGCAAGGCGCCGAGCCAGCACGAACTGATGGGGTGGCAAGCCAACGCTTGTGCGGAACATCCGTGCGAAGTGGTACTCCGACAGGCTGCACAGCCCCGCCAGCTCACCCAGGCTCAACGGGGCCTCCAGGTTGGCGTCGATGTACTCCAGCAATTGCCGCCGCTGGTGCGCCGCCAGCCCACCTTTCAATCGCAGCCCCTCACGCAGCCCCACTTGGCCGAGCAGCGCGTGGCCCAGCATCTCGTGGGCCAGGCTGCTGGTCAGCAGGCGCTCGCCCGGCTCTTGCCCGTTCAGCTGGATCAGTTGGCGAAAGCGCGCGACCTGCAACGGGTCATCGAAAAAGGTGCTTTCGCGCAGTTGCACCGCCCGTGGCTCGCGGTCCAGCAGGGTGATGCACCCCAAAGCGAACTGTTCAGCGCTGAAATACAGGTGGGCCAGGCGAATTTCGCCATTGATCACCCATGCTGACTCGTGGCCTGCGGGCAAGGTGCAGAGTTTGTCGGGGGCGCCTTTCTCACTGGGTCGGTCGCGGCGGAACGTACCCGTGCCACCGCCGATGTAGCACGACAGGGTGTGGTGGCTTGGCGCCTGGTAATCCTGGGCGTCGTGGCGATTGTTCCACAGGGCGGCGACCATCCCGTCACCCAGCTCGGCAGTGTGCTCCAGCACCGCATGGGGCGAGCTGTTCAGGGCCTGGAAAATCTGGATGTGCGAGAGCGGGTTCATGGTCGTTTTCCTCAGGCCTCATCCTACCGTGGCCTCAGTAGGCTGGCAGCCCTGGCGCGATAAAAAGCGCAAGTTTACGCAAGCGGATATCCAGGTAGCGCTCGACACTGGCGGCCTGTCCTGGAGGTCACCCGCATGAACCTGTTTTTATATCTGCTCACCGTCCTGATCTGGGGCACCACCTGGATCGCCCTGAAACTGCAACTGGGCGTGGTCGCGATTGCGGTCTCGATCGTCTACCGCTTCGGCCTGGCCGCCCTGATGCTGTTCGTTATTTTGCTGCTCAGCCGGCGCCTGCAACCGATGAATCGTCGTGGCCACCTGATCTGCCTGGCCCAGGGGCTGTGCCTGTTCTGCGTGAACTTCATGTGTTTCCTGACTGCCAGCCAGTGGATCCCCAGCGGCTTGATCGCCGTGGTGTTTTCTACCGCCACACTGTGGAATGCGCTGAACACCCGGATATTTTTCGGTCAAAAAATCGCCGCCAATGTGCTCGGTGGTGGTGCCTTGGGGTTGGCTGGGCTAGGCCTGCTATTTTGGCCTGAACTGGCCGGGCATGCGGCCAGCCACGAAACAATCATCGGCCTGGCGCTGGCTTTGCTGGGTACGCTGTGCTTTTCGGCCGGTAACATGCTCGCAAGTTTGCAGCAAAAGGCCGGCTTGCGGCCGCTGACCACCAACGCCTGGGGCATGCTTTACGGCGCCTTTATGCTGGGGCTGTTTTGCCTGGTGCGCGGCATTCCCTTCGCGATGGAATGGAACACCCGCTACGTCGGCTCGCTCTTGTACCTGGTGATCCCGGGCTCGGTGATCGGCTTTACCGCCTATCTCACTTTGGTCGGGCGCATGGGCCCGGAGCGCGCTGCCTATTGCACCGTGCTCTTTCCGTTGGTGGCGTTGAATATCTCAGCCTTTGCCGAAGGCTACCAGTGGACCGCACCGGCCTTGGCAGGTTTGGTACTGGTGATGCTGGGCAACGTGCTGGTGTTTCGCAAACCCGCGGCAGGCGGCCGGCGCTGGGCGTTCAGTCGTCGTTTTTCAGGCTGACGAACACTAGGCCAACCAAGATCACATCGAACATGCGCAGGGAAATCCCCAGGCTGCTCACCGGGCGTGCCACAATTTGGAACAGCCAGGGGCTGGCATTGACCCCGAGCACCAGGCCCACCACGAGCAGGCCGATCAGCAGCCCCAGCACGCTTAGCCGTTTGCTGTCGTGAAAGGCCGAGGCACCGGAGTCCAGGTGTCGAACCATCTGGCGGGCGCCCACCAGGCACAGCGCGCCGAACAGCAGGTGCGCGGCCGTCACCAAGGCATAGGCGCTGGGCGGCACCCAGGTCAATCGGGTTACCCAATAGGCTATCGGGTACTCCTCGGCCAGCACGCTCAGCAGCAGGTCCTGGCGGATGAGCGAAAACACCTTGGGTAAACCGGCCAGGTAATCGATGCCCACCAGTATTCCGAAAAGGCCCGTGGCCAAGGTGATCAACAGTTTGCTGGCGCGGATCAGGTCGCGGGTGGTCAGGGCGTACATGCAGAATTCCTTGAGCGTGGGCGGCGAGATCACCGGCCGGGGCAAAAGGAAATTCTGGCAATTGCAAGGTCTTGCGTCAGCTGAAGATGAGTGTCAGGACGTGTAGCCGCCCAAGGCTTAGCCCTTGAACACCTGAGGGTTCACCAGGTCCTGCGGCCGTTGGCCCTTCAAGGCCGCAGTCAGGTTGCTGATGGCGCGGTTGGCCATGGCTTCGCGGGTTTCCGAGGTGGCGGAGCCGATGTGTGGCAGGGTCACGGCGTTCTTCAGTTGGAACAAAGGCGACTCGGCCAGCGGCTCTTTTTCGTAGACGTCGAGGCCGGCGCCGCGGATTGTGCCGTTCTGCAGGGCTTGGATAAGCGCCGGTTCGTCGACGATCGGGCCACGGGCGATGTTGATCAGGAACGCGCTGGGCTTCATCAGCTTCAATTCGCGGTGGCTGATCAAGTGCTTGGTCTTTTCGCTCAACGGCACCACCAGCACCACGAAGTCGGCTTCGGCCAACAGTTGGTCCAGGCTGCGAAATTGTGCGCCCAGTTCCTGTTCCAGGTCAGCCTTGCGGCTGTTGCCGCTGTAGATCACCGGCATGTTGAAACCCAGCCGACCGCGGCGGGCGATGGCCGCGCCGATGTTGCCCATGCCGACGATACCGAGGGTTTTGCCGTGCACGTCGCTGCCGAAGTGGCCCGGGCCGACGCTTGCCTTCCATTCGCCGGCCTTGGTCCAGGCGTCCAGTTCCGCCACGCGACGGGCGCTGCTCATGATCAGCGAGAAGCCCAGGTCCGCAGTGCTTTCGGTCAGCACGTCGGGCGTGTTGGTGAGCATCAGGCCGCGTTCGTTGAAGTAGCCTACGTCGTAGTTGTCGTAACCCACCGACACGCTGGACACCACCTCAAGGTTCGTCGCGCCTTCCAATTGCTTGCGGCCCAAAGGGCGGCCGGCGCCGATCAGGCCGTGGGCGCGGGGCAGGGCGTCGTCGAACTGCGCGGCAATGTCACCGTGCTTGGGGTTGGGCACGATGACTTCAAAGTCTTGCTCCAGGCGCTCGACCATGGCGGGGGTGATGCGACTGAAGGCAAGTACGGTCTTTTTCATTGGGCTTGTTCTCGGCAGACGGGCTTGAATGATGAGCACGCTAACATTCTATCGCCCGACTCTTCAAACACTACAGTGTCGTCTGCTTCGCGGATGAATCCGCTCCTACAGGAGCCCTTTGTAGGAGCGGATTTATCCGCGAAAGCCCCGCCGCCGACTCAATTGGCGATATGCAACTCGTGCGTCTTCAGGTCTGCCTCATGCGCCGCCAGGATGTCTGGCAACGAGCCGCGCAGGTATTCCACCCAGGTCTTGATCTTCGCATCCAGGTACTGACGCGACGGGTAGATGGCGTACAGATTCAGCTCTTGCAGGCGGTAGTCGGGCAGCATGCGCACCAAGGTGCCGTTGCGCAGGCCTTCGATGGCTGCGTAGATCGGCAGCACGCCCACGCCCATGCCGCTGCTGATCGCGGTTTTCATGGCGTCGGCCGAGTTCACCTGGAACGGCGCGTTGGTGATGTTGACCATCTCCTGGCCTTCCGGGCCGTCGAACAGCCATTTTTCCAGTTGCACCACCGGGCTGATCAGCCGCAGGCAGGCATGGGACAGCAGGTCGCCGGGCTTTTTCGCCACGCCGTTGGCGCGCACGTATTCGGGCGAGGCGCAGACGATGCTGTAGGTGATGCCCAGGCGCTGGGACACGAAGCCTGAGTCCGGCAGCTCGCTGGCCAGCACGATGGACACGTCGTAGCCCTCGTCCAGCAGGTCTGGCACGCGGTTGGCCATGGTCAGGTCGAAGGTCACGTCCGGGTGGGTCTTGCGGTAGCGAGCGATGGCGTCGATCACAAAGTGCTGGCCGATACCGGTCATGGTATGCACTTTCAACTGGCCAGCCGGGCGCGCATGGGCGTCGCTGGCCTCGGCCTCGGCTTCTTCGACGTAGGTCAGGATCTGCTCGCAGCGCAGCAGGTAGCGCTTGCCCGCTTCGGTCAGCGCGATGCGCCGCGTGGTGCGGTTGAGCAGGCGGGTTTGCAGATGCGCTTCCAGGTTTGAGACCGCCCGGGAGACGTTGGCGGTCGTGGTGTCCAGTTGCACGGCGGCGGCTGTAAAGCTGCCCGCTTCGGCCACGCAACTGAAAGCACGCATATTTTGCAGGGTGTCCATGGGTCACTCTCTGAATAGACGGGCAAATTGTCGCATGAAGTAACAATTGTCGTCTTCAGTACAAAGGTCGATTATCGCTTTTTACGTAACAAAGATTCGCAGGAAACTGAGCTTATCGCCATCTGCGGCGCCCCCTATGATGAGCCGCTCCAAGGGTTCTCCTTAAAATCATGTCGGGAAATTGCAGCTGTGCCGCGTCGCATCAACCGTAAGCTGAATGCTTTCAGTGTGTGGGCTTTAACTTTGACTCTCAGCGGCTGCATCGGTACTGGGGGGATTGCCCCACAAGGCAAGGCCCTGCCGGCCAACAGCCTGGCCACCGACGAAGCCATCCAGGCGGCCGCAAAAGACGCGCACTGGCCCACCGCCCAATGGTGGCAGGCCTATGGCGACACGCAACTGAACCACTGGGTCGAAATGGCCGTGCAGGGCAGCCCCAGCATGGCCATGGCGGCTGCCCGCGTGCGCCAGGCCAAGGCGATGGCCGGGGTGGCCGAGGCCGCCGAGTCGGTGCAGATCAACGGTAAATCCACGCTGATCCGCCATAACTGGCCGGCTGACCAGTTCTACGGGCCGGGCGAGCTGTCGGGCGCCACCACTTGGGACAACAACGCCTCCCTGGGCTTGAGCTACGCCCTGGACCTGTGGGGCCGCGAAAGCAACGCCACCGAGCAGGCCGTGGACATGGCCCACATGAGCGTGGCCCAGGCCCGGCAAGCCGAGCTTGAACTGGAAAACAACATCGTCAAGGTGTACATCCAGTTGTCGCTCAACTACGCCCAGCGCGACATCGTGCAGTCGACCCTGGCCCAGCAGCAACAGATCCTGGACCTGGCCCAACGGCGCCTGCAAGGCGGTATTGGCACCCATTTCGAGGTGAGCCAGGCCGAGGCACCGTTGCCGGAAACCCATCGCCAGGTCGATGCACTGGACGAAGAAATCGCCCTGAGCCGCAACCAGTTGGCGGCATTGGCCGGTAAAGGCCCGGGCGATGGCGCGCAATTGCAGCGCCCCACATTAACCCTGAACACCGCGCTTAAACTGCCGTCCTCGCTGCCCGCCGAGCTGTTGGGCCAGCGTCCGGACGTGGTCGCCAGCCGTTGGCAAGTGGCGGCGCAGGCCCGCGGCATCGATGTCGCCCATGCCGGCTTCTACCCCAACGTCGACCTGACCGCGAGCCTGGGCTACATGGCCACCGGTGGCGGCATGCTGGAATTTCTGACCGGCAAGAAGTTGGCTTACACCGTGGGGCCGGCAATCTCCTTGCCGATCTTCGATGGCGGCCGCCTGCGCTCGCAATTGGGTGAAGCCTCGGCCGGCTACGACATGGCCGTGGCGCACTACAACCAGACCCTGATCAATGCGCTGAAGAACATCTCCGACCAATTGATCCGTCGCGAGTCGATGGACAAGCAGCAGGTGTTCGCCGCCGAATCCGTGGCCTCGGCGCAAAAAACCTATGACATCGCCAAGGTCGCCTTCCAGCGCGGCCTGACCGACTACCTCAACGTGCTGAACGCCCAGACCCTGCTGTTTCGCCAGCAACAGCTGCAACAGCAAGTGCAGGCCAACCGCCTGAGCGCCCATGCCGAACTGGTGACTGCCTTGGGCGGCGGCCTGCGCGCGGGCAACGATGTGCCCAGCGAGCAGAAAACCGCCGCGCCGGTCACGCCCAAGGCCCTTGCCTTCCTCGATCATTGAATAGCCGACCATGACTTTTTTGTCTGCCCCCTTTCGCTGGCTGGGAACGCTGGCCTGGCGCCGCGGGTTCTTTGAATGGGCCCGCAGCGACGGCGTGACCTGGGCCTACATCTTCAAGGTGCTGATCGCCGCGTTCCTGACCTTGTGGCTGGCCATGCGCCTGGAGTTGCCGCAGCCGCGCACGGCGATGATCACTGTGTTTATCGTGATGCAGCTGCAAAGCGGCCATGTGTTCGCCAAGAGCTTTTATCGGTTTTTGGGCACGGTGGCCGGCTCTGCCGTCACCGTGCTGCTGATTTCGCTGTTCGCGCAGAACACCGAACTGTTCCTCGCCGGCCTGGGCCTGTGGGTGGGTATCTGCTCGGCCGGGGCCGTGCGCCATCGCAATTTCAAGGGCTACGGCTTCGTGCTTGCCGGCTACACCGCGGCCATGGTCGGCCTGCCGGCATTGGCCCACCCCGATGGCGCCTTTATGGCGGCGGTATGGCGGGTGCTGGAAATCTCCCTCGGGCTGGTGGTGTCCACGGCGGTGAGTGCGGCGATTTTGCCGCAGTCGGCCAGTGCCTCGATGCGCAATGCCATGTACCAGCGCTTTGGCGTGTTCGCAGGCTTCGTGGCCAACGGCCTGCGTGGCAACAGCACCCGCGAGGGTTTCGAAAGTAGCAACGTGCGGTTCATCTCCGAGGCCGTAGGCCTGGAGAGCCTGCGCGGGGTGGTGGCGTTCGAAGACCCGCACATGCGTCGGCGCAGTGGTCGGGTCAGCCGCCTGAACAGTGAGTTCATGGTCATCACCACGCGCTTCAACGCTCTGCACCAGTTGCTCGAACGCATCCGCAGCCACGGCCACCCCGAGGTGGTCACCGCCATCGAGCCGGGCCTGCAGGCGTTGGCGCAGGTGCTCGACGGCTTCTCGGGCCGCGCCCTCACCGATGCCGACGCGGCACGCCTGGCCGATCAACTGGCCCTGTACAAGGAAGAGCTGCCGCCCCACGTGCGCCGGCTGCGGGCGATCTTCGTCGAGAGCGGCCCCAGCGACGCCGACCTGATGGATTTTCACACGGCTTACGAACTGCTCTACCGCTTTGTCGACGACCTGCACAGTTACGCGCAAACCCACGCTTCCCTGGCCGACCATAGCCACGCACGGGAAAATTGGGACGAGCCGTTTATGCCGCAAACCAACTGGTGGGTATCGATCGCCGCCGGTGCCCGGGCTTCGACCATCCTGCTGGTGCTGGGCAGTTATTGGGTGGCCACGGCTTGGCCGAGCGGGGCGACCATGACCCTGGTCGCCGCCGCCACGGTGGGGCTGTCGGCCGCAGCGCCAAACCCCAAGCGCATGTCGTTCCAGATGGCCTGCGGCACTATGCTGGGCGCGGTGGTCGGCTTTATCGAAATGTTCTTCGTGTTCCCCTGGATCGACGGCTTCCCGTTGCTGTGCGTGATGCTCGCACCGGTGTTCATCCTGGGCGCCTTCCTGGCTTCACGGCCGCAGTACGCGGGGTACGGCCTGGGCCTGCTGATCTTCTTCTCGATTGGCTCGGTGCCCGACAACCTCACCGTGTACAACCCCTACGCCTTCATCAACGACTACATCGGCATGATCATCGGCATGCTGGTATGCGCCGCGGCCGGGGCAATCATCCTGCCGCCCAACAGCCGCTGGATGTGGGAACGCCTGGAGCAGGACCTGCGCGCCCAAGTGGTGTTCGCCATCAGTGGGCGCCTCAAAGGCTTGGGTTCGGCGTTTGAAAGCCGCACCCGCGACGTGCTCAATCAGGTCTACGGGCTGGCGGCCGGCAAGCCCCAGGTGCAGCGCAATTTGCTGCGCTGGACCTTCGTGGTGCTGGAGGTCGGCCACGCGGTCATCGAGTTGCGCCGCGAGCAGGATCGCTTGCCGGTGCACCCGGCGTACGCCCAAGCGCAGCCTTGGCGGCAGGCGATCCGGGTGATGGGTCGCTCGTTGATCCGGCTGTTCATCAAGCCCAACCAAGACAACCTGGTCCGCAGCCTGGGAGCCGTTGACCACGCCCTGGACCGCGTGCGCAACACCGACGAGCCATATGCGCCGCACTTCGACACCTCGGCCCTGCGCCGGGTGCAAAGCTACCTGCACTTCATTCGCTCGACCTTGCTCGACCCGCAATCACCGCTCGCCGAACTGCCGCCTACAGACGCCACCAAGGACTGATCCATGCCCCGTGAAATTGCCTTCCACGGCGTCTACATGCCGACCGTGACGCTGATGTTCCTGCTGGCCGGGGTCGTCGCCTGGGCGTTCGACCGGTTGCTCAGCGGGCTGGATGCGTACCGTTTTTTCTGGCACCCGGCGCTGCTGCGCCTGTGCCTGTTCATTTGCATTTTCGGCGCCATGGCGCTAACCGTTTACCGTTGAGACCGACCCGATGAAAAAGTTTTTCAGCCTGATCGCCACCCTGTTGGTACTGGCCCTCGCCGTGTTCATCGGTCGGGAACTGTGGGTGCACTACATGAACACCCCCTGGACCCGCGATGGCCGCGTGCGCGCCGACATCATCAACGTCGCGCCCGACGTTTCCGGCTACGTGGTGGCCGTGCCGGTCAAAGACAACCAATTGGTGAAAAAGGGCGACGTGCTGCTGCAGATCGACCCCGAGCACTACCAGATTGCCGTCAAGCAGGCGCAGTCGCTGGTGGCCTCGCGCAAGGCCACCTGGGACATGCGCAAGGTCAACGCCAGCCGCCGCGCCGACATGGACAACCTGGTGGTGTCCAAGGAAAGCCGCGAAGACGCCAACAACATCGCAAGTTCGGCCCAGGCCGACTACCAGCACGCCCAGGCCCAGCTTGAAGCCGCCGAACTGAACCTCAAGCGCACTCAGGTGCTGGCAACCGTGGACGGCTACGTCACCAACCTCAACGTGCACCCCGGCGACTACGCCCGCACCGGCGAGGCGAAAATGGCCGTGGTCGATAAAAACTCGTTTTGGGTATACGGCTTCTTTGAAGAAACCAAGCTGCCGAACATCCGCGTGGGTGACCGGGCCGACATGCAGATGATGAGCGGCGAAACCCTCAAGGGCCACGTGGAAAGCATCTCGCGCGGCATCTACGACCGCGACAACCCGGAAAGCCGCGAACTGATCGCCGACGTCAACCCCACCTTCAACTGGGTGCGCTTGGCCCAGCGGGTGCCGGTGCGTATTCATATCGATGAAGTGCCAGAGGGGATGCTGCTGGCGGCGGGGACGACGTGCACAGTGATTGTGAAGCAGGATTCGCTGGGGCAATAGGTTCGGGGGGGCGCATCGCAAGCAAGCTTGCTCCCACATTGGCTGCAACGCGCCATGGCCTGAGAGACCGAGTTGCCAGCCTGGGCAGCACCCTCATAGATTCACTGTGAACCCAAAAAGGCCAACACTCCAATCTGTCAGGGCAGATGTGGGAGCAAGCTTGCTTGCGATGCGCCCGCGCGGCGCTCGATTTGCGCGGTGCTGCAAGGCTAAAGGCTTCGGCTAAGCCCAAACTTCTTCTTTAACACCGCATCCAGTAGCCCCTTGGGCAGCAACCGCTCCATCAACGGCAACACCGTGCTGCCGTTGCCGATGCGCACCAGCCGGGCCGGTTTGGGTTGCAGTACCGCTTTGACCAGTTCGCCGGCAAATGTAGCGGCAGGGGTTGGGCGGTTCTGCGAGGCGTTGGCCCTGGCGCGGATGCTCTCGCGCAACGGCCACCAGGCCGATTGCTCGCTGATCACCAGCTCCGCTTCGCGCCCGGCGTTGCTGGCAAAGTGCGTGTCGATGGCGCCAGGCTGCACCTCCATCACGCGGATACCGAAAGGTGCCAGTTCCAGGCGCAGGGCATCGCACAGCCCATGCACGGCGGCCTTGGAGGCACAGTAGGCGCCGGCAAATGGGGTGACCAGGACGCCTGAGACGCTGCCGATGTTGACCACCAAGCCGCGGCTTGCGCGCAGCAGCGGGAACAGTGCGCGGGTAACGCCCACGATCGAAAACACGTTGGTTTCAAACTGCCGGCGCATGCCCTCGACGCCGCCATCGAGCAGTGGCCCCATGGCGCCGTAGCCGGCGTTGTTGATCAGGATATCCAGGTGCGGCAACTCGCTGGCCAGTTGCGTGAGTGCCGTTTCATCGTTCACGTCCAGTTGCCGGCCGATGAAGCCTTGGGCCTGCAAACGGCTGACGTCCTCTGGCTTGCGGGCGGTGGCCCAGACTTCATGGCCGGCCTGTTTGAAAGCCTGTGCCAACGCCAGGCCAATGCCGCTGGAACAACCGGTGATCAGTGTGACGGGCATGGGCCATCCTTGTCAGGTATCAGTTGGAAAAGCTGCCCTGCAGGTGCTCGGCACGAAACTCCAGGGTTTGTGGCCGGTAGCCCGAGCGCAGCGGTGGCATCGGCAAGCAGTCTTGCCACTGTGCGCCGGCCTGCAACTCGCCGGGGCCGCGGTAACGCGGAGCGGAGTATAGATTCTGCGCAAGGTTTGCGGTGTCGCCCGGCGCATAGGCGGCCACGCGCCATTGCAGCTCCACCAAAGGGACCTTGTTGCCATTGTTCAGGCTGACCCGCAATGGCCGATCGGCCGGGCACTGCTCGGGCGCATAGTTCAGGCGCAACTCCAGCCGGGCCAGTTGATTGGCTTCGCGATTATCCAGCCACACCACCCACAGGCCCACCAGGCTCAGGCCGAACAGCGTGGCCAGGGAAATGGGGAAGGCCTTGGCCGGGTAGCGGACCAGCAAAACCAGCCAGGTGATGATCAGGAAGATGCCAATGAACATGCGCGTGTCTCTGAAGCTTGGTGCTTTTATCCTAACAGGAGCGCTGTCATTGGCGATACGACAGGTATTTTGCGGTGCGGCCTTCGCGGATTCAGCCGCTGCTACACGGATTTATCCGCGAAAAGAGCGCCGCTCAACGTAAAAAAAAAGCCCCTGCCTCACCGGCTGCGGATAGGGGACGCAGCGGGTGGGGCAGGGGCTTTTATCGAGGCCGGTTACTGCGCGATGGTTTTCACCGACACGCCGCGCCCGATCGGGGTGCTGCGCCCGTAGATGTCTTCGAAGCGTTCGATGTCATCTTCACCCAGGTAGCTGCCCGACTGTACTTCGATGATTTCCAGCGGGATCTTGCCTGGGTTGCGCAGGCGGTGTACCGAGGCAATCGGGATGTAGGTGGACTGGTTCTCGCACAGCAGGAACACATTTTCGTCGCAGGTCACTTCGGCGGTGCCCGACACCACGATCCAGTGTTCGGCGCGGTGGTGGTGCATTTGCAGGCTCAGGCAGGCGCCCGGCTTGACCGAGATGTGCTTGACCTGGAAGCGCCCACCCATGTCCACCGAGTCGTACGAGCCCCACGGGCGATACACTTCGCAGTGGTTCTGGGTTTCGCTGCGGCCCTGTTCGTTGAGGGTGTTGACCATCTGCTTGACGCCTTGGACCTTGTCCTTGTGGGCAATCATCATGGCGTCTTTGGTTTCCACCACCACGATGTTGTCCAGGCCGATCACCGACACCAGTTTGCCGTTGCCGTGGATCATGCAGTTGCGGCTGTCTTGCAGCACCACGTCGCCCTTGGTGACGTTGCCGTGGGTGTCTTTCTCGTGCACGTCCCACAGCGACGACCAGCAACCCACGTCACTCCAGCCGGCCGTCAGCGGCACCACGCAGGCACGCTGGGTTTTTTCCATCACCGCGTAGTCGATGGAGTTGTCCGGGCAGCAGGCGAAGGTGGCTTCATCGATTTCGATGTTCTCATCTTCGTGGTTGCTGCGCTCAAGGGTCAGCAGGCAAGTATCGTAGATGTCCGGGTCGTGCTTTTTCAGTTCTTCCAGGAAGCGGCTGGCGCGGAACAGGAACATGCCGCTGTTCCAGAAATAGCCGCCGGCCTGGACGTATTCGGTGGCGCGTTTTTCGTCGGGTTTTTCGACGAACTGCGACACCCGGCTCACGCCTTCCGGCAGCAGCGCATCGGCGGTGGACTTGATGTAGCCGTAGCCGGTTTCAGGCTTGGTGGCCGGCACGCCGAACAACACCATTTCGCCACGCTCGGCGGCCACGGTGGCCAGGGCCAGGGCGCGTTGCAGGGCTTTCTGGTCGTCGATCACGTGGTCGGCCGGCAGCACCAGCATCAGCTCGTCGCGGCCTTCGTTGACCAGCTTCATGGCGGTCAGGGCCACCGCCGGCGCGGTGTTGCGCCCGAACGGTTCCATCAGGATGCCCTGGGTTTGCAGCTTCAGTTGGCTCAACTGTTCGTTGACGATGAAGCGGTGGTCTTTGTTGCAGACCACGATGGGCTGGTCCATGCCTTCGAACACCAGGCGCTCCAGGGTTTGCTGGAACAGGGTGTGTTCGCCGGTCAGGGCCAGGAACTGTTTAGGGAATTGTTTGCGCGAAAGCGGCCAAAGACGTGAGCCACTACCACCTGACAAGATCACCGGAATCATGTTGTTTCTCCAATAAACGAATGGGATGACTGTTGTTGCCGTTTCTGTCTTGTTTTTGTTCCATGTGGGCCCCCCGCACCCGCGGGGGGCTCACTCAATGCGTTAGCGCGTGGCGACCGGGCGTTTCACCCAGACCGGCGACAGGTTGCTGCCATTGCCGGTGACGTACAGCACGGCGGCTTCACCGCGTTCCAGGGCCACGGGCTTGAGGTCGCTGACCTTCTTGTCGCCTTCGTATAGCGCCAGGCTGACTTTCACCGGGTTGATCTCGCGCTCGCCACGGCCTTTGGCCGCCACGTCCTTGACCACGTCGGTCTTGCCGTCGGCGGTCTTCAGGGTCAGGGCCTTGTCGCTGAGGTTCTGCACGCGTACCAGGGACTTCTGCTTGTTCTTGAACGGCGGCTCTTCGACCAGTTGTGGCGCGCCGCTGGTGTTGTTGACCACGGTGTAATAGTGGTCACCGGCAAGCTTGACCGGCAGGGCCTGGCTGCCGACCTTGGCGCTGTAGTCGCCCTGGGGCATGAAGCTGAAGTCGCTGCTGGCCAGCGGCGCGATTTCGTTGAGGCTGGTGTTGCCCACGCTGGCGCTGACTTCCTGGTTGCTGGCGTTGTACACACGCACGAAGGCCGAGCCTTTGGGTGCGGTAGGGCCATACAGAGCGGCGTCGCCACCGGCGAAGGCCTGGGCCGACATCAGGCCGGCTGCTGCAAGCAGTGCACAAGCCAGGCGGGTTTTGGCGGTACGGCGTTGAGTGTTCATAGTCATGTGCTGTTCCTCTATCTTTCTTGAGTATCGAGCGTCCATCGGGCCGCTCAGTTGGATTGGCCCACAGCCAGGTTTTGCGTCGTGTCGCTGGTGCTTTTCAGTTGCGCGATCCAATTGGGATCAAAGTCGCTCAGGTCGTTTTTCATCGGCAGATAACGTTCCGGGAACTCCCAGACCAGCACTTGGGGCGCGCTGTTCTTGAAGGCGTCGGTTTGCAGGTACTTGAGCATCGGCAGAATCGGGCCGTGGCCGTCTTCGGCGTAATTCACCACGTCGCTGTGCAGGGCTTGCTGCAGGGCGCCCAGGAAGTTCCAGTGCGGGTTGGCGCTGTAGCTGGTGCCCACCAGGGCCACCGGGATTTCGCTGTCGCCGAACAGCGAGTCACCGCCGGCGGCTTTGTCTTGCGCAGCCTTGGTGGTGCGCTGGGCCAGTTCATCCGGCTTGGGCAGCAGGTTGCTGAACAGCGGGTCCAGGGGCAGGAAGTTGGTCAGGTCGCCCTTGTACGGCTTGCTCGCGTCGCTTTCGGTGACGAAGCTTTGTGGCTCGCCGCTGAGTGGGGTCTTGCTGGCAATTGCCTGGCCCAGGTTCTGCGCGACGATCTCGGCGCCCATAGGCGTCCAGTGGGTGTCGGTGCGCAGGAACACTTGGCCATTGGGCTTGGCCTGTTGCAGCGGGCCCAGCAGGTCGGGGGCAAAGATGCCGGCTTGTTGCGCTTGGGCATGGAACTGCTGGTACAGGTCTTCGTGCAACTCGGCGGGGGCCACGTCACCGATGTGCTCCGGGTACAGCCGCGCCTTGGCCGGCACGATCGCCAATACCAGTTGCACGCCGTGCTGCTTGAGGGTGTTTTGCACGCCTTTGATCAGGGCAAAGTTATCGGCTTCGATCTGCTGGCTGTTGGCGACCGGGTTGAACTCCTCGTCGCTGTACAGCCACTGGTCACGGCCCAGCACCACGCCGGGGCGGCCTTCCTTGAACACTTTGTAGTCCAGTGCTGCCCAGAGGTTGGTGCCCAGGCGCTTGATCGGGAATTGATCGT
This sequence comes from Pseudomonas abieticivorans, assembly GCF_023509015.1. NCBI lineage: Bacteria > Pseudomonadati > Pseudomonadota > Gammaproteobacteria > Pseudomonadales > Pseudomonadaceae > Pseudomonas > Pseudomonas abieticivorans. The sequence goes on along the minus strand of NZ_CP094975.1, from coordinate 1,479,118 downwards.
CGTAGTGGGTTTCCACCGCCTTGGTGAACTTGCCGTTGAGCACGGTCATCTGCTCGGTGCGGTTGAAGCTGGCGAAGCTCCACAGCGACCAGATGCCCATGCCCAGCAGCACGGCCAGGAACAGCAGAATGTAGAGAACGCGTAATGATCGGGTCATGGTCGTCTCGCTCAGAACTGGAAGTAGAGGAAGGGCGAGAAGCTCTGCGCCGACAGCTTCAGGATCGAAGCCACGAACAGCAGCAGCACCAGGGCACGCATCAGGTAGCGTGACCAATCCACCGTCCAGTACGACGCTTGCACCTGATGCCCGTGGGCATGGGCGGCCAGTACGTTGGGTTCATCACCCGGGGTTGCGCGGTACAGGCCGGGTTGCGCGGTGGCCGGGCCGTTGGCCTCGGCCACTTCGGCCCGGGCCTTGGGCTTGGGCTGGTTGGTGTACAGGTCACGCAGGCCGAAGAACGCCAGGGTGATGTACGCCACGATCAGGGTGGCGACTTGCAGGCCTGTGAGGCTGGCGCGGTTGAGTTCCGACAACTGCCAGTCGCCGAAGCTGAACATGGCGCCGTACATGCGGTAGGCCACGTGCAGGTTCTCGGCGCGGAAGATCACCCAGCCCATGATCACCAGCAAGAAGGTCAGCACCCAGCGGATCGGGTTCAGCGCACGTGGCGTGGTGTTGATGCCCAGCAGGCGTTCGATGGCCAGCCACATGCCATGCCACGCACCCCAGATGATGTAGGTGAAATTGGCGCCGTGCCACAGGCCACCCAGCAGCATGGTCAGGAACAGGTTGCGGTAGGTAGCCAGGGTGCCTTTGCGGTTGCCGCCCAAGGTGATGTACAGGTAGTCGCGCAGCCAGGTCGACAGGCTGATGTGCCAGCGGCGCCAGAACTCGGTGATCGATTGGCTGATGTAGGGCTGCTTGAAGTTTTCCATGAAGCGGAAACCCATCATCAAGCCCAGGCCGATGGCCATGTCGCTGTAGCCGGAGAAGTCGAAGTACAGCTGCGCGGTGTAGGCCAGCGCACCCAGCCAGGCGTCACCGGTGGTGGGGTTGGCCAGGGCAAAGCAATGGTCGGACACGGTCGCCAGGGTGTCGGCGATGAACACCTTCTTGATGAAACCCTGCATGAACCGCGTGGCACCCTCGCTGAACTTGTCCAGGGTGTGGGTGCGGTTATTGAACTGGTCCACCAGGTCGGCAAAGCGCAACACGGGGCCGGCGATCAGGTGCGGGAAGATCGCCACGAAGGCTGCGAAGTCGATCAGGTTACGCGTGGCCGGGGTGTCGCCGCGGTATACGTCGATGATGTAGCTGATCGATTCAAAGATGTAGAACGAGATGCCGATGGGCAGCAGCACGTGGGTCAGGATGAACGGCTGCATGCCGAACGACAGCATGATCTGGTTGATGCTGTCGACGCCGAAGTTGGCGTATTTGAAGTAGCCCAGGATACCCAGGTCTACCGCCACGCCCAGCAGCAGCCAGCGTTGCGCAGGCTTGGTGCGCACGCCTGCCGCACCGACGCGCAGGCCGATCCAGTAGTTCCACAGGGTGACGCCTGCAAACAGCGCGAGGAAGTCCACCCGCCACCAGGCGTAGAACACATAACTGGCAATCAGCAGCAGCAGATTGCGATAGCGAGTTCCGCTCAAGTAGTACAAGCCGAGAAAGACCGGCAAGAACAGGAACAGAAACACATTGGATGAGAAAACCATCCCGATCTCTCCTTGTAAACCCACAGACAAGGGCCGCAGCCCCCCCAAACCCCCCCATGCAAACCGGGGGGGCAAACAACCTCTACCTGTAGGAGCGGGTTAATCCGCGGAGCACTCAACGCGCGAATCGCGTCGTATACCCGTTCGCGGATAAATCCGCTCCTACGAGCCTTTCTTCTCGTGCGCCGGGTCGTACACCTTGGTCACGTCACCCCCCAGGCGGAACGACTTGAACGGCTCCATCTTGTACTTGCGGGCCAACACGTCCGGGCCACAGCTGTAGAGGCTGCACCACGGCTCCAGCCAGGCGAACTTGCTGTCCACCTTAAGATCGGTCATGTCTTGCTTCTGGCCGTTTTTCTGTTGGAACTGGTCGGAGTCGTCGACCCCGGCCAACACCCGGTCACCCAGGCGCTTGAGGGCTGAGTTGTTTTCCTGGCGCAGGTCCACGCCATTGGCCTGGGCGAAGCTTGCGATCATTGCCAGCGGCGGCAAGGCATAGTTGTGGTAGGCCAGGGCACGCTGGCGACGCTTGAGTTCGTTGGGCAAGAAGCCCTGGGCGTCGATCTGGTTGGCGCCGATCTTGAATTCCTTCACCGACCAGTCGAACAGGTCACGACGGTTGGTGGCGACGGACGCCGACATCACCGACCAGGCGGCCCAGTAAGAGTGGTTGTTGGTCTTGTCCATCGGCAGGTTGTCCCAGTCGCTGACCACCTGGTCGGCCACCTTGCTGAACCAGGCCTCGATCTGCTGGGCCTGTTGCTGGTGCGTGGCCAAGGGGTGCGAATCGGAGAACTTCAAACGCAGGTAGGCCGAGGACATGCTGCCCAGCGCCCATTTGCGCATCGACTTGCCGGTGTGGTTGAAGTCCTTGGACATCAGCGCATCGGCCTGGGCCCACGCGGTCAGCCAGTTCAGCGCGCAGTCGAGCTGCTCGGGGCGCCCGTCACGCATGTACTGCATCACCAGTTTGCTGGTGCCGCGTTCCATCGACGTGATGTCGGCGGTGGCGTCGCGAAAGGCCTTGTCGGAGTCGGCGTTGAACGTGGAGCGCGCCTTGTCCGAGCCCTCGTACTTGCTGCGAAATTGCAGGCTTTGGGTGTAAGGCTGCGGCATGGCCGGGCAGCCTTCGCCGCCGTCACCCGTCTTGAATTTGTCGACGGCCGCCAGATAACCCTGGGGCGGGTGCAGGGGGGCTGCGGCTTGGGCATTGCCGGCGAAGATCGCCAAGCCCAGCAGAGTGGGGGCCAACAGGTTTCGAACAGTCTTGGAAGTGTGCATAGGTAACCTCACAGCCCGGCTTGAGCGTTCTGTTGCGTCTTGGATTGCTGCACGCCGGGGAATACGTTGCGTTTGCATACCGTGGCTTCGACTTTCTGTGGCGCGGCGCCGGCCTCAGGGCCTTGGACTTCGAGGGCCAGCAAGTTTTGTGCAGCCCAGTCCTCGTCGTTGCGCAATTCGAAAGCGAAACGCCCGTCTGTATCGGATGTTTCCGGTTTTTCGATTTTCAGGTCCTCGTGGCGCCCGTTCAGGTACCAGAGGGTGGCTTGCAGGGTTTTCACCGAAGGGTCGGCAAACTTGATGTCGATCTGGTGCGTGCCGTTGTGCAGGTCTTTGATCCCGTTGCGGCCGTTGACCAGCAGCTCGTTCTTGCCCGGTTTGAGGGTGGTGCTGGCTTGCAATTCAGCCGGTTTGCCTTCGCAGCCGTTGTCCAGCAGCGACATCATCTGGCGGTAGATGGTCTCTTGGTCCAGGCGATACAGCGGCGAGAATTCCCAGATGAGGATTTTCGGCGGGTGTTTCTGGAAGTCGTCGCTGCCCAGGTACTGCAGCATCGAACCTTCAAGGCCGCCGCCGGGGAACGCCACGTTGAGAATGTCGGCGCCGATGTACTGCTCCAAAAAGCCTGAGAAGTTGTAGTTCTTGCCGCTGTGGCTGGTGCCTACCAAGGTGATCTCCGGGTTGCCGGCGTCGCCGAACAGGTCGCCGTCGGCCGCTTCGCCCTTAGGCTCGGTGGTGAACTGATCCATGTACTGGATCGCGTAGCTGGTGCCGCACAACTGACCGGCCATGTTGTGCAATGTTCCGGTCTTGCCCATACGGCCCGACAGGTGGGTCTCGAATTCACGCTTGGGAATGTCGGCGAACTCCGGGACTTTTTTCACCGTCTGTGCAACGATTTTTGCCGTGCGCTCGGCGCCATACGGCGTCCAGTGTTGGTCGCCGCGGAAGTAGAAATCATGGGCCTGTTGCTCGTTGGTCAACGGCGACAGGTCAGGCACGTGGTAGCCCATGGCGGCGAAGCGGCCGAGCATGGCCTGGTAGTTTTTCAGCGCCTTGTCGTAGTCGAACTTGTCGCGGTCGGCGGGGAACAGTTTGTTGCGGTCGACCAGGCCACGGGTCGGCTGGTACACCACCACCAGCTCCACGCCTTTGCTCTTGAAGGCGTCGTGCAGCTGTTTCATGCGACGGTAGCCTTCCGGCGTGGTGTCGAACTCGGTGCGCAAGTCTTCCTGGGTACGGAACAGCCAGTCGCCTTGGGCCTGCACCAGCGTGGTGAAGTTCTGTTGGTAGCGGGTCACGTAGTTCTTGGCGTCGTGGGCGGCCGGGCACAGGCTGCAGCAGGGCGCTGCGGTGAATTTCGGGGCCTGCAGTTCATCAGCCTTGGCGCCAGCGCTGGCGGCAAGGATGGCGGCGGTCAGGCCGGACAGGCTGAGTAGTTTGAGCAAGGTCGGGTGCATGGTTTCTATCCTCAGTCCTTCATGTCGGTCTGGCGTTCGACGGGGTCGATCAGCACGGCTTTTTTCTGGCGAACCATCAGGTCCATGATCTCGGCCTGGCGTTCGCCCAGGATGCCGTTAAAGCTGATGCCACTGGATTTGGTCGGCGCAAGCATCGACACGCGGTACAGCTCCACCGACAGTGGCGAGTCGATCGCCAAAGGGCCGGAGCCATTGCCGGCCAGCTCACCGCCTACCAGGATCAGCGACACCTCGGCGTCGAACGGGTCCAGGGCGATGTCGCGGTCGGTGTTGCTCAAGTCTTTGATGTGCCCGTACACGCCGGTCAGGCCGTTGCCCATGGCGAGGTTTTCGTACAGGCGGATGTTGGTGCTGTTGCGCACGCGGATACCGTGGCGTTTGTTGCCCAATATCTTGTTGCCCCACAGCAGGTTGTCGCCACTCTCGTAGAGGGTGATGCCGTCGGTGTGGTTCTTGTAGATCTCGTTGTAGGCCACCAGGTTGCCCACGCTATTGCGGTCGATCACCACGCCGGAAAGGTGGTTGTCGTAGCTGCGGTTGTTGATGATGAAGCTGTCGTTCACCTCGCGGGAGACGATGATGCCGTGCTTCTTCTTGGTCCCGTACACGGTGTTGTCGGCGATGATCAGCCCGTGGGAGCGGTCATGGGGGTCGATGCCGTAGATGATGTTGTCGTGGTAGGTGTTGCTCTTGACCACGAAGTCACGGGTTTCATAGCAGTAAAAGCCGTACCACATGTCCGAGAAGGTCGAGCCGATGATCCAGCCGGTGGGCTCGCTGCGGTTCATTTGCTTGGCCATGTTCGGCGTGTACTGGGAAATACTCACCCCGTACGACTTGCTCTGGTTGTAGCCCATGCTCGCCATCACGGTGTTGACCATGTAGGTTTCGGTGCCGCCCCACGACAGCACGAACGGGCGGAATTCCTTGGGCGTGCGGAAGGTGGCGGGGCCATTGTCGGCCTCGCGCCAGCCGGTCACCTTGGTGTCACGGATAAACAGTTTGCCGTCGTTGACGATGAACGAACCGCCTTCCTGGGACAGGCGCAGCTCCTGGGTCTGCTTGTCTATTTCAAGGATGCCCTTGCGCCCGACCACGATGGGCAACCGCGCCAGGAACACGCCCGGCGAGGTTTCGCGGATGTACTGCTTGGGCAGGGTCTTGGTCAGGTCCTTGAGGTTGACGTAGCCGTCTTCCACGAAGATGGCCTGCGGGATGCCGTGCTGGCGCTGTACCCACTCGGCCATCTTGTTGTCGCCGCCGATGAACTCCTTGAGCACGTCTTCCTGGAGCATGCGCTTGACCTGGACCTTGCCGTGGTGGCTACGGTCGATCTTGGCCTGCACCGCTTGCGCGGTATAACCGGTGAGGTCGGGCAGCTTGGGCGCGGCCATTTCCAGCGACTCGGAGGGTGCCGTGGTCACGGTGTAGGTCTTGGCTTGCTGCAGGCCCTTGGCCACGGTTTCCGGTTTGCCGGCGGCCACTGGCGCGTTGGCCAGGGCGCTGGCGCTGGCCAGCAGCAGGGCACTGGCGAGCAATGCGGCCGGCCAGCGGCCGTTGCAAATTTGGCTGTTCATCTCTCGCACTCCCTTCGCGGTTCGCATCAGAAGCGCCAGATCACGTCGACAAAGGCGCGGTGCATGTAGGTGTCGGTGCCGCTGCCATAGGCCGAGCCTGGCTTGAACACACCGGCACGCAGGCGGATCAGTGCCGACGGCTCGTCGATCGATTGGCTCAGGGCCGCAGGCAGCAGGCCTTGCTTGAAGTACTTGCTGACCACCAGGTCCATCTCTTGGCCCAGGTCCTTGTCGCCATCGTTCAGCGGCAGGGAACTGATGGAGGTGACGTTGGTCACGTCTTCAGGGTCGGTGGTGGTGTTGACCGCATCCAGGGTGGTGTTGCCGATCGGCCGGTTGCCGTCCACGCGCCAGAATTTGTGGTAGATGAGGCTGGCGTCATAGTCGTCGCGCAGCTGCCAGGAGGTGAACAGCGAAGCGGTCTGCATGTTCGCCATCTCGGCCTGGTACGCCTCGCCGAAGCGGTGGATGCGCGAGCGGGTGCCGGTCCAGTTGGAGCGGTTGCTCTGCAGGCCGTTTTGCTCGTAATCGCGGCTGGCGCGCGAGTAGGCGCCGCCCACTTGCCAGTTGGGGTCCAGGCGCAGGCGCAGGCCCAGGTCGGTGGCCCAGCCGTTGACGTTGCCCGAGTCCTTGGCGCCGACCACGGTCTGGCCGTTCTGCACGCTGCGGCCAATGGTGTCGCGGTCGCCGCTCATGAACGTCACGCTGCTCCAGTAGTTCAGCGTGTTGGTGTTGCGGTAGTTGTAGGCGTCGCTGTCGGCGGTAAAGCCCAGCCAGGTCAGGTCGCCGGTGCTGCTCTTGTCCGAGTCGTCGATGACTTCGCCCTGGTGCGCCAGGCTGCCACTGTCGTGGGTGTGGTGGGCACGGATGCCGGCCCACTGGCCAGGCGTCCACTGGTACGAAGCGTCGCCGTACACGTGCAGCACGTCTTTGTCGGTGGCCGACAGTTCGGTGAGGTCGGTGCGGTATTCGCTGAAGCGTTCGGCGACACCTGCGTGGGCACGCAGCAGGGTGGTGTCGAAGTCCCAGTTAATGGCTTCGATGTTGGTGTCTTTCCACTGGCCGTCGTCGTTGCGCAGGCGCTGGCGACCGAACTTGAGCATCTCGCCGGGGTAGGGCGTGAAGCCGCTGTAGCCGACCCAGAATTCGCGCATGGCCAAGTAGCTTTTCTTCTGCTCGCGGCCGCTGGCGGTGGAGTCCTCGGTGACTTGGGACTCTTGCAGGGTATCGGTCTGGATGGTGTCGGTGGCGGTCACCGCCTGGCCCATGGCGTAGGCGCTCCAGTTGCCCCATTGGCCATACAGCCAAGGGCGCAGGTCAAGGCCCAGGCCGTTGACGTCGCCGCCGGAACGGGTGCCCAGGTCGCGGTCGTCTTCCGATTGGCCGGTCACCTTGACCTCAAGGCCAAAGTTCTGGTCGGCGGTCAGCGCGGCCAGGGTCGGGCACGACCACAGGGCGGCGAAGCCCAGGCCGATACCGGCCTTCATCCATCGATTCAATTTCATAGCGATTGGTCCTCACCGTCTTCTTCTTGCAGAGCGTGCAACGCCAGGTTGTTGTTGGGGCTCATGGCGCCCCGCACCCGCTGCTCTTGCTGCAGCAGTTGCATGGCCTGGGCACGCTGGTCAGGCGGCAGTTGTTGTTCGGCGGTCGCGGCCAGGTCGAGGGCCGTTTGCGGCGGCTCGGGCTGGGCTTTTGCCAGTTGGCTGAACACGTAGGCATTGACCGGGTTGGGCACGGTGCCGCGGCCGGTCGAGTAGAGTTGCGCCAGGGCATAGTCGGCGCTGGCCTGGCCGCCGCGGGCGGCGATCAGCAGGTTGTCCACCGCCTTCTGCGGTTCGACCTGGCCCAGGTAGCCACGGCGGTAGATCTGGCCCAGGTAGTAGTGGGCGCTGACCTGGGTATTGGCCGCCTTGAGCAGGTGCTGCTCGGCTTTTTTCGCGTCCGGCAGCACCAGCTTGCCTTCGTAGTACACCTTGCCCAGCAGCAACTCGGCGCGGGGCTGGTCTGCTGCGCGGCCCTTGTCCAGGTATTCCATCATCTTGTCCACGTCGCCCAGTTCCGGGAAGTCGTAGAGCAACTGCGCCAGGCTGACCCAGGAGATCGGGTAGGCCGGGGCGATCTTTTCCAGCAGCGCCTGGGCGGTTTTCTCGTCGGTCTTGCCCAAGGTCGGGTCGGCCAATACGCGGGCGACGCTGTCGACACGCTGGGCCGAGACAGTACCGCGCGAATAACCGGCCTGCAGTTGCTTGAGCAGCTCGGCCTGTTGGTCGGGCTGGGCGCGTTTCTGGTAGACGGTGGCCAGTTCCACGTAGCAGATGTCGGTGCTGTTGAGCGCCGCTTTGCAGATGCGTTCAACGTCGTCCAGGTGCTGGTCGTAGGTGCCCTGGGTGCGGTACAGCAGCACTTGGGCCAGGCCTGCTTCCGGGTAGCCGGCGGCTTTCCATTGGTTGATCTGCTTCTGCGCATCGATGTACGGGAAGCTCTTGGGGTATTGCAGGTACAGCATGGCCAGCGGGATCAGGGTGTTGCCTTCGCCATTGGCAAAGGCTTTTTGCAACAGGCCTTCGGCTTCGTGGCGCTCAGCCTCGCTGCTGTCGGGCTTGACCACCAGCAGGCGCCCCAGGCGGGCCTGGGCCCGTGGCGAGGTGTCAGCTGCGGCGCGGTACGTGGCCTCGGCCTGGCGGATCTGCTCGGGGTCGCGGGTTTCTACCTGGATATCGGCCAGGCCGACCTGGGCTTCGGTGTAGCCCAGGTTCGCCAGCTGTTGGTAGTTCTGTTGGGCCAGTGCGGTGTCGCCGCGCTTCAGGGCTTCGTTGGCCAGGCGCTGGTCGGGCAGGCCGGCGCAACCGGCCAGGCCGATCGCTACCGCCAGCCCCAGCAGGGCAGGTCTTGGCAATGTCATGAATGTGCTAGCCACAGGTGTTCTCCTCGCCTCTTAACGGCCGCTGGCCATGGCTTTGTCCATCAGCCAGTTCAGCGATGGGCCGCGGTCGCTGCTCACTTCCACGGCTCGGCCGGCCAGGGTGCTATCCAGTGGCTCGTCAGGCTTGATCTGCACGCGCATGTCACTGGAAAGGTCGACGCTGTTCAGGCTGGTGCTGGCGATCACTTTGCCCTGGCGCACGGTGTTGTCGCCGGCGACCTGGAAGTTGACCGGGGTGCCTGGCTGCACGTCACCGAACTGGCGGTAGGTGAAGCGCGCCTCCACGTTGGCCTGGCTGTTGCGCGGCACCAGTTGGAAGATCACGTCGCCTTTGCTGGCGTATTGGCCGTCAGCCACCAATTGCTGGCCCACGGTGCAGTCGCACGGCGAGGTCAGGGTGCCGGTCATTTGCTTGCCGAACAGTTCGGTGATTTTTTCCGGGGCCAGTTGGTCTGGGTCCAGGTTGCCTTTCAGGGCGTCGAGCATGCTGGTGCTGAAGCTGGCCAGCGGGGCGCCTTTGGGCGCGCTGCCGTCGGCACCCAGCAGGCTTTGCACGGTGCCATCGCGAGGCATGGTCACGTTGAAGCTTGGCGCGCTGACCACCGCCGATTGTGCGTGGCTGACGAAGTACAAGCCGTAAACCGACTTGAACACGAAGCCGAAGGCGGCCAGGCCAACCACGAAGATCCCGGCGCTGAAGGTCACTGCGCGCAGGCGGGCAAAGGCCGACTGGCCCTGGCCACCGGCTTTCTGTTTGCGCGCCTTGGTGAAGTTGTCGCGCTGCAGGGTGCTGAGCACGTCGCCCATGGTCACCACTTCGCCACTCAGGTGCGAGGTGATCAGGTGGCGCATGGTGGCGATGTCTTGCTGCTCCAGGTTCTGGAACTGGCAACCGGCGCGGCCACTGGTGCCGTCGAACGAGCGGACCTGGAATTCGATATCCATGCCCAGGCCCAGGTTGTCGATCACGAACATCAGGCGGCCGCGGTACACCTCGCCGTCCACCAAGGGCTTGGGCGCATGGAAGCTGAAGCCACCGGCCGACAAGTCTTCGATACGGGTTTCGACGGTTTCGCGGTTCGGCCCGATATAGCGCAGCTTGGCCGGGATCTTGACCCGGGCATGTTGGCGCTGCGCTTCGGATTCATGGACAACATTGACGTTCACGGCTTTATTCATGGCGATTTTTTCCTACTTAATCCATTCGAGTTCCGGTTCAAACCATCACGAACAGCACAGCAACGAAGATGCTGGCGGCCGAGAAAGTCATCGTCCGGGAAGACCAGGTGTTGAACCATTGTTGAAAGCTTGCCAAGTCACGCTTGAGGGTCGTGGGCTGGCGGGTCCAGGACTGCTTGTCGAGGCGGAAGAACACGTAGATCTTCATGATCGCGCCGACGATCTGGTTGTAATAAAGAATCACCGGGTAGGCCGGCCCAATGGAGTGCCCCGAACACATCAGCATGATGGTCAGGATCAACCGGGTAATACCGATCCACAGCAGGTAGCCCAACAGGAAGGCAATGTTGAATTTGAAGCTGGCGATGATCGCCACGGTCAGGCCCAGCAGGCTGGTCCACATCGACACGCGCTGATCAAACAGCACCACGCTGGTAAACAGGCCCAGGCGACGCACGCCCAGGCCCAGCGCTCGGGAGTTTTGCCGCAGGTTGTTGCCATACCAGCGGTACATCAATTTGCGACTGGCCTTCAAGAAGCTCTTCTCGGGTGGATGCTCCACGGTGTTGATCGCAGCATCAGGCACGTAGAAGGTGTCGTAGCCCAGGCGCATCAGGCTGAACCAGCTGGACTTGTCGTCGCCGGTCAGGAACTTGAAACGGCCCAGGCGCCAGTGGTCCAGGGAGTCGCTTTCCACGTCGGCGATGAATTCGGGGTTGGTGACCACCGAGGCGCGGAACACCGACATGCGCCCGGTCATGGTCAGCACGCGCTTGGACAGGGCCATGGAGCACATGTTGATGTGGCGCTGGGCGAAGCGCAGCTTGTGCCACTCGCTCATGATGTAGCCGCCGCGCACTTCGCAGAATTCGTTGGTGGTCAGGCCGCCGACGTTTTCGTACAGCTTGAACCAAGGCACGGTCTTGCGAACGCAACCTTCGGACAGCACGGTGTCACCATCGATCACGGCGACCACGGCGTTGTCGTCGGGCAGGTGGCGCGAGATGGCACGGAAACCGAACGCCAGGCCATCGCGCTTGCCGGTACCGGCGATGCGCACGAAGTCCAGTTGCACGCGCTCTGGCGGGTTCATTTTGGCCCACAGGCTCTTGACCAGCAGCTCATCGGACATTTCCACCAGCGAGCACACCACGGTGGTGGGGAAACCGCAGTCGATCGCTTCGCGGATAACCGAGCTGTACACCTGGGCGGTGGTCAGGGCGTCGATGCGAAAGCTGGTCACCATCAGAAACACATGGGAGGGGTCGGCGTCCTTGCCCAGTTTGCGCACTTTGCGGCGCAGGTGCGGGTACACCACGTACAGGAACAGCATGCCCCGCACAAAGTGCGTGGCGCCCATGGAGTAGCGCCAGATACCAACGGCGCCCACCAGGAAAATGAAATTCTTCGACTGTGAGTCGAACAGGGATGTTGGCAATGCCAAGGCGAGTGCCATGAGCAAGCTCAGGTAGAACATCCAACCGGCGGCCTGGAGGAGGCCGTGCTTTAGCCTGTGCATTGATCTGCTTCCGTGTCGTTGTCGGGCCACTTGGGGAACGGGCTGGCCCGCGAAGGCAGTTGCCTTCGCGGGCCAGCCGGTTACCGTTACCAGCAGATGCCTTCGGTACGGGCGACCGGGCAGCTGGAGTTGGGCATGAAGCCGACCAGGTCGATGACCTGCTTGCCGTGTGGCACGGACTCCACCAGCGAGCGGAACTTCTCGTCGCGGTTACCCAGGATGATCACGTCGGAGTTGTTGATCACACCTTCGAAGTCCGAGTCCAGCAGGCTCGACACGTGGGGGATCTTGGACTCGATGTAGTCCTTGTTCGCACCGTGAACACGAGCGTACTCGACGTTGCTGTCGTAGATCTTCAGGTCGAAGCCCTTGCCGATCAGCATTTCGGCAAGTTCTACCAGCGGGCTTTCGCGCAGGTCATCGGTACCGGCCTTGAAGCTCAGGCCCAGCAGGGCGACCTTGCGCTTGTCGTGGCTGGAGATGATGTCGAAAGCGTTCTGCACCTGGGACACGTTGCTGCGCATCAGCGAGTTGAGCAGTGGCGCGTCGACGTCCAGGGTGCTTGCGCGGTAGGTCAGGGCGCGTACGTCCTTGGGCAGGCAGGAGCCGCCGAAGGCAAAACCTGGGCGCATGTAGTACTGCGACAGGTTCAGGGCCTTGTCCTGGCATACCACTTCCATCACTTCGCGACCGTCGACGCCGACCGCTTTGGCGATGTTGCCGATCTCGTTGGCGAAGGTCACCTTGGTGGCGTGCCACACGTTGCAGGTGTACTTGATCATCTCGGCCACTTCGATGTCCTTGCGGATGATCTGGGCGTCGAGTTCTTCGTACAGGGACTGCAGGGCATCGCCCGAGGCCTTGTCGAATTCGCCGATGACGGTCATCGGCGGGTGATCGTAGTCGGCGATGGCGGTGCTTTCACGCAGGAACTCGGGGTTCACTGCCACGCCGAAGTCCACGCCGGCCTTTTTCCCGGAGCAGTCTTCCAAAATAGGAATGACCACATTTTTTACAGTGCCGGGCAATACGGTCGAACGCACGACAATCGTATGACGCGAGGTTTTGTCACGCAGTACGAAACCGATCTCGCGGCACACCGATTCGATGTAGTCGAGTTCCAGGTCGCCGTTCTTTTTGCTCGGGGTGCCGACGCAGATCATCGACAGGTCGGTGTCGCGGATTGCCGCCGCAAAATCGGTGGTGCCGCGCAGCCGGCCGGTCTGAATGCCCTGGGCCAGCAGCTCTTCGAGCCCCGGCTCGACGATAGGCGATTTGCCGTTGTTGATCAGGTCGATCTTGGCTTTGGAAATATCCACGCCAACCACATCATGACCACGTGCAGACAGGCAACCGGCGCACACTGCACCGACATAACCCAAACCAAAGATGCTGATACGCATCGCATTCACCTCATGTGTTTTCACGCCGACTCAAACCAATAAGAGCCAGACTGGGTTTAATTAACCAGCAGTGTTCGCGCACTCGGGGTCCTGACAACTTAAGTGTCATTCAGCCGAACGCAGGCATATAAGTTCCGAGCACAATAAAGTTGCACTCAAGTTGGGCGTCACTGGGCCATGTAATAAGGGCGTTGCCCTGAAATGTAACCAGCCTGTATTACAAAACGACTTCCATGCTTGCAGTGAGCGATTTCGGGATTGGCTAATGGGCCAATGAAATCAAACACTAAGACGCTTTGCAGGAGCTCAGTAAAAGGGCTCTGGCCTGGCCATCTAGAAGGTGCTCTTTTGGTGCGTTCTCTCCTGAGATCAACTTCTGGGTCATATGTGATGACCGTTGAGTCAATGTCTTCCGGGTAATTGCCCGGACCCAATCCAGTCGCGGTGTACGACATCTCTCACATAGCGCTCGAGAATCGTTACGGCATGTAGGAGCGGCAATGTTTGGTATTAGTTCCTGACCGAACCGACCGTTCATGAAGAAATGTTTAATAATTTTTCCGATATCAATACTCGCATTTTGATAGCACTTTCCGTTTCACCCCTATGTATAAAGGCGTTGCGGAGCAGAGATGTTTTTTTGCCACTATCCAAAAAAAAGTCGTCAAAAAACCGGAAAAAAACTCAGTTCCAAGGGTATTCAGATTTGCTATATGTCAGTTCGACGATTTTATGACGTCAAAAAAATACCGATCATGCGATCGGTCGTTTTCTTTGAACTTTGAGAGTGGGCGCGGGTCGGGCGATACCCGCGCACCAGATTGGATCTTTTTCAGTCGTCGGGGTGGTCACGCAAGAACACTAACTGATCGGTTTTGGACTGCTCGGCGCTAAAACGATAACCCTGCACATCAAATTGCTTGAGCGCCTCTGGGTTGTCGATGCGCTGTTCGATCACGTGGCGGGCCATCATGCCGCGGGCTTTTTTCGCATAGAAGCTGATGATCTTGTACTGGCCGTTCTTCAAGTCCTTGAAGTCGACATTGACGATACGGGCCTTGAGAGCCGTGCGCTTGACCGCCGAAAAATACTCGTTGGAGGCCAGGTTGAGCAGCACGTCATCGCCTTGCTCGGCCAGGGCTTCGTTCAGCCATTCGCTGATTTGTGTGCCCCAGAAGGCGTACAGGTCTTTGCCGCGGGCGTTGGCAAGCTTGGTGCCCATTTCCAGGCGATAAGGCTGCATCAAGTCCAGCGGGCGCAGCAGGCCGTAGAGGCCGGACAGCATGCGCAGGTGCTGCTGGGCGTAGCTGAAATCGTCCTCGCCCAGGGTTTGGGCACCAAGCCCCGTGTACACGTCGCCTTTGAAAGCCAGCAGCGCCTGCTTGGCATTGTCGGGCGTAAAGGCGGGGTTCCAGCTACCAAAGCGCGCGGCGTTCAGGCCGGCGAGCTTGTCGGACAGGTGCATCAGCTCGCTGATCTGCGCCGGGCTCAGTTCGCGCAGAATCTGGATCAGCTCCTGTGAGTGGTCCAGGTATTGCGGCTGGGTGAAGCGCTGGGTTACCGGGGGTGTTTCAAAATCGAGGGTCTTGGCTGGGGATATCACCATCAGCATGCGGTCGTCTCCTTTAATCGTGGGGGCGATTTTAGGGGGGCGGGGCGGCAAACTCCATCTGTGGTAGCGGATTTATCCGCGAAAAGCGCCCTACGGTCTACCTGCACCACTGCGGTGTATTTTTCGCGGATAAATCCGCTCCTACAGGGTACAGTGCTGGCCATATCGCTCAGGAGACCTGCCCTTGCGCCTCGCTTGCCTATTAATGGCCGCCCTCGCCACATTCGGCGCCCAGGCCGCCACGCCGCCGCCGGTGGCTTTCATTGACCGCGGCACCTGGCCCGAGGCACTCGAGTCGCCTGCACGCTTTGACGTGGCGTCGCGTGCCGAAATTCTGATGTTCGCCCGCGCCCTGCTGGAAAGCGAAGCGCTGGACGAAACCGAACTGGCCGAGCGCCTGGGCTTGCGGCAGATCAACCTGGCGTCGATCAACGAACTGCGCGGCCGCCTGTGGCAGCGTTTGTGGCAAAACTTCGACCGGGCCCAGCAAAGCTGCGGGCAGGACGCTTCGTTTTGCCTGGCCATCGACGACCTGGACAGCCTCAAGCAGCAGGCCGCGACATTTGCCATCGACAGCGATTCGTTCTACGCCGGTTGGGCCGCACCGGGCCTGGCGTTCCACCAGACTTACCTGGATGAATTATTGCGCCTGGCCGCCTTGGCACCGCAGATCAGCAGCGAAGTCACGCTGCTGTCGGACCTTGAGCGCAATGGCGATGAACTCCCGGACCGGCTGTTCCTGCTGACCTTTGACAGCGGCCCGAGCATCGCCGTGGGCGGCACCGAAGGGATGACCGACTACCTGCGCAAGCAAAAGATGAACGCGACCTTCTTCGTCATTGGGCAGAACCTGCAGAACCGTGCCGACAAGGCCCAGACCAACCTGCAGGCCTTGTACAAGGGCCAGTGCGTGGGCGTGCAGGGCTGGCAATACCGGTCGCACGCGCAGTGGGTCGACTGGCAAGGCTCGATCCTGCGCAGCGTGGCGTTGGTGGAAAACGAGCTGCCCGACAACTACGTGCCGCTGTTCCGCCCGCCCTACGGCCAGCGCCGGGCCGACAGCCGGGAGTTCTTCAGCACGCAGAAGCTGCAGGTGGCCCTGTGGGACATCGATTCCCAGGATGACAGCATTCAACTGACGGCCGAGCAGAGCGCGCAGCGGGTACTGACGTTGATGCTGCTATGGCGTCATGGCGTGGTGGTGTTCCACGATACCCAGGCCAAAGCCCAGTCGGCGGTGCCTTGGTTGCTGCAACAAACGGCGCAAAGCGGGATCGGTTGGCAAGACTGCCATGATTTTGCCAGGGCCCAGTGATTACGTGGCCTGCAGGGCAATGGGCGAAAAATTTGCGGGGGCATTGCGAGGGGGTCGACTTCTGACTTTACCGGTGCGTGGCCCCTACGCCAAGCGATATTCATCGTTCATAAAAATAAACTTAAAAAAAGCGTCAAAGTAGTTTTTTCGTCATGTTTTTTGCGGTATTACGAAGACAGATCGCCGAACCCTGCAACACAGGTGGCGTCTTAAAACGCCAGTTGGGTATGTATCTCGCGTGACCACAGCACTCTGGGGCACAGCGAGGTCGGCGGTCACTTCGCGGCGCAGCACCGTCTAGGTATTGCGTCGAATGGCTCCCAAAAAGGTGACCGAGTATGGATGATCAAGGACGCACCACCTCTTCCAACCAGCCAATCCTTTATGTGCTCGATACCAACGTACTGATCCACGATCCAAACGCGCTGCTGAACTTCGAAGAACACCACGTTGCCATCCCGATGACGGTACTCGAGGAGCTAGACAAGCTTAAAAGCGGCAAGCAATCCATCGCTGCCGAATGCCGCCAGGCCATCCGCCTGATCGACCAGACCCTGGGCGAAGCCTGCCCGGCCGATGTCGAACTGGGTGTGCCGATCCAGCGCGGCAAGGGTGACCCCAAGGGGTTCCTGTCCATCCTGATGCCCAAGATCGGTGAGCCGAGCAACCTTTTGCCCAGCCACCTGAACGACAACATCATCATCAATCAACTGGTCGACCTGCATCAGCGCAAGCCGGACTGGAACATCGTCCTGGTCACCAAAGACATCAACATGCGCCTCAAGGCCCGTGCGTGCGGGATCGAGGCCGAGGACTACAGTACCGACCAACTGGTTGACGATGTCTCCTTGCTTTCCCGTGGCTACCACACCATGACCGGCTCGTTCTGGGACCGCGTCAGCAAGGTGGACACCCGCCAGGACCATGGCCGCACCTGGCACCGCGTGCAATTGACCGACAACCTGCCGGCGGTGCACATCAACGAGTTCATCATCGACGAACAAGGCTTCGTCGGTTGGATCAAGGCGATCCAGTCCGGTGAGTTGGTCATTCTGGACCTGCACCAAGAGCCGCTTCTGCATCAGGAAGCCTGGGGCCTGAAACCCCGCGATATTCACCAGGCCCTGGCGCTGTTTGCCCTGCTGGACCCAGACATCCACCTGGTCAACCTGACCGGTGCCGCAGGTTCGGGTAAAACCATCCTGGCGCTGGCCGCCGCCATCGAACAAACCATGGTCACCAAACGCTACCGGCGCATCATCGCCACCCGTAGCGTACAGGGCCTGGACCAAGAGATCGGCTTTTTGCCGGGCACCGAAGCCGAGAAAATGGAACCTTGGCTGGGCGCGATCACCGACAACCTCGAAGCCTTGCACATGGATGACGAAAACACCCATGGCAGCGTCGACTACATCCTCAGCAAAGTGCCGTTGCAGTTCAAATCCCTCAACTACATCCGGGGCCGCAGCTTCCAGCAAAGCCTGATTCTGATCGACGAATGCCAGAACCTGACCCCGCACCAGATGAAAACCATCATCACCCGTGCAGGTGCCGGCTCCAAGGTGATCTGCCTGGGTAACCTGGCACAGATCGACACCCCTTACCTGTCGGCGCCAAGCTCGGGCCTGACCTACCTCACCGAACGCTTCAAGGACTTCCCGAACGGCGTGCACATCACGCTGCAAGGGGTACCACGCTCGATTCTGGCCGAATACGCCGAGTCGCATTTGTAATCGCTTCACGGATGAAACCGCCCCTGCGGGGGCGGATTCATTCGTTCCCCCCGCAGGCTCGCGCACGGTTTACAATCGTCTTTCCCTACCCAGGAGCAAAGGCTCGTGCTGACTCATCTCGATTCCCAAGGTCGCGCCAACATGGTCGACGTCACCGAAAAAGCCGTGACGTCCCGTGAAGCCACGGCCGAAGCGCGGGTGCGCATGCTCCCGCAAACCCTGGAAATGATCGTTGCCGGTGGCCACCCCAAGGGTGACGTGTTCGCCGTGGCGCGCATTGCCGGTATCCAGGCGGCGAAAAAAACCAGTGACCTGATCCCCCTGTGCCATCCGCTGATGCTGACCAGTGTCAAGGTCGAGCTGAGCACCGAGGGCACTGACTGCGTGCGCATCGTTGCGCGGTGCAAGTTGGCCGGGCAGACCGGCGTGGAGATGGAAGCGCTGACGGCTGCCAGTGTCGCGGCATTGACCCTCTACGACATGTGCAAGGCCGTGGACAAGGGCATGATCATCGAGACCGTGCGCCTGCTGGAAAAGCTCGGCGGCAAGAGCGGCCACTACCAGGCGGACGCACAATGAACATTAACGTAGTGTATTTCGCTCGTTACCGCGAAGCCATGGGCATGGATGGCGAAGCACTTCAAGGCGAGTTCAAGACCTTGGAAGACGTACGCCAGGAACTGCTGGAGCGCGGTGGCAACTGGAGTGTATTGGGGGAGGCCAACCTGATGTGCGCGCGCAACCAGGACTTGTGCAAGCTGGACGAACCGGTGGCAGACGGTGATGAAGTGGCGTTTTTCCCGCCCGTGACCGGGGGCTGACATGAGCGTTCGCGTGCAGTCCAGCCCGTTTGACCCAGGCGTCGAGGTCAACGCCATGCATGCCGCCAACGTAGGTGTTGGCGCGGTGGTGAGCTTTGTCGGTTATGTGCGTGACTTCAATGACGGCCTGGAAGTGGCCGGGATGTTCCTGGAGCACTATCCGGGCATGACCGAGAAAGCATTGGCCAAGATCGTGCTGGAGGCCGAGCAGCGCTGGCCCTTGCTCAAGGTCCAAGTGTTGCATCGCATCGGCGCTTTGGAGCCGGGCGAGCCGATCGTGTTTGTCGGCATCGCCAGCGCTCATCGCCAGGCTGCTTTCGATGCCTGCAACTTCGTGATGGACTACCTCAAGACCCGGGCGCCGTTCTGGAAGAAGGAAAGCACCGAGCAGGGTGCGCGCTGGGTAGAAGGCAAGGACAGCGACAACGCGGCGGCGGACCGCTGGGGTATCTGAAGAGGCCGGAAAGCCCGGGCCTGGCGCAACACGGTAGGAGCGGATTTATCCGCGAAAAAAAACGCCGCGGTTTGCCTGACACACCGCAGCGTTCTTTTCGCGGATCAATCCGCTTAGGTGCGCTTGCGCTCAACCGGCCTGAGCAGCTCGGTCGGCGGCATTTCGCAGCTGATCTTGCGGCCCAGCAGGGCCTCGATCGATGGCAACTGATAGGAGTCGTCTTCGCCGGCGAAGCTGATCGACACACCGCTCATGCCCGCCCGGCCGGTACGGCCAATGCGGTGCACGTAGTCGTCCGGGTCTTCCGGCAGGGTAAAGTTGATCACGTGGCTGATGCCGTCGATGTGGATGCCACGCCCGGCCACGTCGGTGGCCACCAGCACGCGGATCTTGCCTTCGCGAAAGCCTTCCAGGGTTTTGATGCGCTTGTGCTGCGGCACGTCGCCCGACAGCTGCGCGGCGTTCACGCCATCGCGCACCAGGCGCTCCTCGATGCGGCGCACTTCGTCCTTGCGGTTGGCAAATACCATCACCCGCTCCCAACCGTTGTCAGTGACCAGGTTGTACAGCAGCTTGTACTTGTCGCTGCCGGCCACCGCGTACACGTGTTGCTCGACGGTTTCGCTGGCGACGTTTTCAGGCTCGATCTCGACGATGGCCGGGTCCGTGGTCCATTGCTTGGCCAGGTTCATCACGTCTTCGGTGAAGGTGGCCGAGAACAGCAGGGTCTGGCGCTCGTTTTTCGGTGGGGTCTGGCGAATGATCTGGCGTACTTGTGGGATGAAGCCCATGTCGAGCATGCGGTCGGCTTCGTCCAGCACCATCACCTCGACCATGTCCAAGTGCACTTCGCCGCGCTGGTTGAAGTCCAGCAGGCGGCCAGGGGTGGCGACCAGGATGTCGCAATGGCGGGCTTCGAGTTGCTTGAGCTGCTTGTCGAAGTCCATGCCGCCAACGAACGTCATGACGTTCAGGCCGGTGTACTTGGTCAGCGCCGCGGCATCCTTGGCGATCTGCACCACCAGCTCGCGGGTGGGGGCGATGATCAGTGCGCGCGGCTCGCCCATGTAGCGCTCTTTGGGCGCCGGGGTCTGCTGCAACTGGGTGATGATCGAGATCAGGAATGCGGCAGTTTTGCCAGTACCGGTCTGGGCGCGACCGATGGCGTCGCGGCCCTTGATGGTGAAACCCATGACCTGCGCCTGGATCGGCGTGCAATAAGGAAAGCCCAGGTCATGAATGGCGTGCATCAGTTCGGGCGACAGCGGGAAATCATGGAAGCGGGTCTTGCCTTCCTGGGGCGCTACGGCGAAATCTTCCAGCTTCCACAGAACGGCGGCAGGCTTGGGCTTGCGCTCGGTGGGCTTGGGTTTGGTCGAGTGCTGCACCGCTTGCGGCTCTGCAGCAGGCGCCTGAGGCTCGGGCTCCAGGGCTCTGGGCTGCGTGTGTGGGGCAGGCTGGGCAGGTTCTGCCGCGCTGACGGGGATAGCGCGAGGTGCAGGGGCGCCGGCAACGAGCTGCTCAGCCTCGCTTTTACCGAACATTTTCTTGAGTGCTTTGAGCACGGTCATCTCATTAATTGATTAAGGAATGTACGCCGGGCAGTGTAATGCAAGAATCGGGCGCGGCGTAGTGTCTGGCGGCGGACGCTACAGGAAGTTTGCCTGCAGCGCCCGTTTTGTACCGATTTAGACGAGTTTTTCGCTTAACCACACGCCAATGTCATGGATCTCTTGGGGTAACACTTCGTGGCCCATCGGGTACTCCTGCCAGGTAACGGTTACGCCCCAACCCTTCAAGTACTCAAAAGCGCTGCGGCCCATGGCGTTGAACACCACTTCGTCATGGTTGCCATGCAGGCACAGCACCGGCGTGCGCGCCTGGCTGGCTTTCACTACTACCTCATCGCTGAATGTCGGGGCGTAGGTGGACAGCGCCAATACGCCGCCCAGCGGGCCTTCGTAGCGCAAAAAGGCGGTGTGGTACACCACGGCGCCACCTTGGGAAAAGCCGGCGATAAAGATGCGCGAACCGTCGATGCCCTTGGCCCGTTCGGCCTCGATCAAGTCGATGACCAGGTCTGCCGACTGCTCCAGTTGCGCTTGGTCTATGGCCCGCGCCGGGGTCATGGCCTTGATGTCATACCAGCTCGGCATCTCATAGCCACCATTGATGGTGACGGCGCGGGTTGGCGCCTGGGGCAGCACGAAGCGGGTGGTGTGCAGGCTTTGCTGCAGGGCCTCGGCCACGGGCATGAAATCGTAGCGGTCGGCGCCCAGGCCGTGCAGCCAGATCACGCAGGCGTCGGCAGGCTTGTTGGGCTCAAGAATCAGGGGGTTGCTCATGGCTGCTCCAAAGAAGTGCGCACGCTCTCATAGAGTGCAATTTAAAAGGGCGTGAAAGGTGGATCACTGAAGAAGATGTCGCAAGGGTACAAGTTTCCCTATTGACGTGCACTGAAACGCTTCCGCAAAGCACTGTGGTACGGGCTTTGCTACAGGAGATGGCAAGCGAGTGCCTTTCTTCAAGCGGTAACACTATCAGGCTGTTATCAGGCGAGGCAGAGGAGAAATCCCGTTTGGGCATTTCACAATAAATTCGCCGATCAACGGGGGGGACAGAAGCGGGCATGACATCGCTTTACCCCTCCCGGTCGATCAAGGAGTCGCGAGCTCAACAGTGCCTTGGTAAGGCCTGGCGGTTCGCAAAAAACTAATAGTCCTGACCCGCTCGACCCAAAAAAAAGCCAGCACGGGTCGCAGTTGCCTCATAAGGGTGCGGCAGGACGAACGCTCGAACACAACAAGAGCACATTGGAGGTTTGAATGAAGATGCTGAAATCCACCCTCGCCGTACTGACTGCCGCTACCGTTCTCGGTGTCAGCAGCTTCGTGCAGGCAGGGACCACGCTGGACGCCATTCAGAAGAAAGGCTTCATCCAGTGCGGCGTCAGTGATGGCTTGCCTGGCTTCTCCGTTCCGGACGCCTCGGGCACCATCAAGGGGATCGACGCCGACGTCTGCCGCGCCGTAGCCGCAGCAGTGTTTGGTGATGCGAAAAAGGTCAAGTTCAGCCAGCTCAATGCCAAGGAGCGCTTCACCGCGCTGCAGTCCGGCGAGATCGACGTACTGTCGCGTAACACCACCTGGACCAGCTCGCGTGACGCTGGCATGGGCCTGATGTTCACCGGCGTCACTTACTACGACGGCGTTGGCTTCCTGGTCAACAAAAAGCTGGGCGTTAAAAGTGCCAAGGAACTGGACGGTGCAACCATCTGCATCCAGGCCGGTACCACCACCGAGCTGAACGTTTCCGACTACTTCCGTGGCAATGGCCTGAAGTACACCCCGATCACGTTCGACACCTCCGACGAAAGCGCCAAGTCGCTGGAAAGCGGCCGTTGCGACGTGCTGACCTCCGATAAATCGCAGCTTTACGCACAGCGCTCCAAGCTGGCCAACCCAGGCGACTACGTGGTACTGCCGGAAACCATCTCCAAGGAGCCCCTGGGCCCGGTCGTGCGTAAAGGCGACGAAGAGTGGTTCAGCATCGTCAAGTGGACCCTGTTCGCCATGCTCAACGCCGAAGAAGCTGGCGTGACGTCGAAAAACGTCGAAGAAGAAGCCAAGTCCACCAAGAACCCGGACGTCGCCCGTCTGCTGGGTGGCGACGGTGAATATGGCAAGGACCTGAAACTGCCGAAGGACTGGGTAGTGCAGATCGTCAAGCAAGTCGGTAACTACGGCGAAGTGTTCGAGAAAAACCTCGGCAAAGGCACTCCGTTGGCGATCGACCGTGGCTTGAACGCTCTGTGGAATAACGGCGGCATCCAGTACGCACCTCCAGTGCGCTGATTGGCCCCCCGCACCTGGCAGCGGCCGCTGCCAGGTGCTGTTTCACTCCCTTTCCTCCGGGGCATTCCATGCAAAAACAAATCGGCGCACCCAAGGGTTTCTCCCTGACCGATCCACGTGTGCGTGCGTGGCTATTTCAGATCATCACGATTGTGGCGGTGGTCTCGCTGGGCTGGTTTCTGTTTCACAACACCCAGACCAACCTGCAACACCGCGGCATCACCTCCGGCTTCGACTTCCTGGAACGCAGCGCCGGCTTCGGCATCGCCCAGCACCTGATCGACTACACCGAATCGGACAGCTATGCCCGGGTGTTCGTCATCGGCCTGTTGAACACGCTGCTGGTGACGGTCATCGGCATTGTCTTGGCGACTTTGCTGGGCTTCATCATCGGTGTGGCCCGCCTGTCACCCAACTGGATGATCAGCAAGCTGGCAACCGTCTACGTCGAGGTCTTCCGTAACATCCCGCCGTTGCTGCAAATCCTGTTCTGGTATTTCGCAGTGTTCCTGACCATGCCGGGCCCACGGGCCAGCCATAACCTGTGGGACACCTTTTACGTCAGCAGCCGTGGCCTGAACATGCCGGCCGCCATTGCCGCCGACGGTTTCTGGCCGTTCTGGGTAGCCGTGGCCATCGCCATCGGTGCGATCGTGCTGATGGCGCGCTGGGCGAACAAGCGCTTCGAGGCAACCGGCGTACCGTTCCACAAGTTCTGGGCGGGCCTGGCGCTGCTGCTGATCATCCCTGCACTGGACGTGTTGGTGTTCGGCAGCCCGGTGCATTGGGAAATGCCCGAGCTGCGCGGCTTCAACTTCGTCGGCGGCTGGGTATTGATCCCTGAACTGCTGGCCCTGACCCTGGCACTGACCGTGTACACCGCGGCGTTCATCGCCGAGATCGTGCGCTCGGGCATCAAGTCGGTGACCCACGGCCAAACTGAAGCGGCACGTTCCCTGGGCCTGCGCCCTGGGCCAACGCTGCGCAAGGTGATCATCCCGCAAGCCCTGCGCGTGATCATCCCGCCGCTGACCAGCCAATACCTGAACCTGGCGAAGAACTCCTCGCTGGCGGCCGGTATCGGTTACCCGGAAATGGTTTCGCTGTTTGCCGGCACGGTGCTCAACCAGACCGGCCAGGCGATTGAAGTCATTGCCATCACCATGAGCGTCTACCTGGCCATCAGCATCAGCATTTCGCTGTTGATGAACTGGTACAACAAGCGCATTGCGCTGATCGAGCGGTGAGGATACGCACATGACCACTCATATCTTCAAACCCGACATGGCACCGCCAAAGCGCGTCTTTGGCCCGGTGGCGTGGATGCGCAACAACCTGTTCTCCAGTTGGCTGAACACCTTGCTGACGCTGTTTGCCTTCTACCTGATCTGGCTGATCGTGCCGCCGCTGCTGCACTGGGCGATCTTCGATGCCAACTGGGTAGGCACCACCCGTGCCGACTGCACCAAGTCTGGCGCTTGCTGGGTGTTCATCGAGCAGCGCTTTGGCCAGTTCATGTATGGCTACTACCCGCGTGAACTGCGCTGGCGCGTAGACCTGACCGTGTGGCTGGCGGTGATCGGGGTGGCGCCGTTGTTCATCTCCCGCTTTCAGCGCAAGGCCGTCTATGGCCTGAGCTTCTTGGTGATCTACCCGATCGTGGCCTACACCCTGCTGCACGGTGGCTACCTGGGCTTGGAAAACGTGGCCACCAGCCAATGGGGCGGCCTGATGCTGACCTTGGTCATCGCCACGGTCGGCATCGCCGGCGCCTTGCCGCTGGGCATTCTGCTGGCCCTGGGCCGGCGCTCGAAGATGCCGGCGGTGAAGGTGGTGTGCGTGACCTTCATCGAGTTCTGGCGCGGCGTGCCGTTGATCACCGTGCTGTTCATGTCCTCGGTGATGCTGCCGCTGTTCCTGCCAGAAGGCATGAGCTTCGACAAGTTGCTGCGGGCACTGATCGGCGTCATCCTGTTCCAGTCGGCCTACGTGGCCGAGGTGGTGCGCGGTGGCCTGCAAGCCATCCCGAAAGGGCAGTATGAAGCGGCCGCGGCGATGGGCCTGGGCTACTGGCGGTCGATGGGCCTGGTGATTTTGCCGCAAGCGCTGAAGCTGGTGATCCCCGGTATCGTCAACACCTTCATTGCGCTGTTCAAGGACACGAGCCTGGTGATCATCATCGGCTTGTTCGACTTGCTCAACAGCGTCAAGCAGGCGTCGGCCGACCCGACTTGGCTAGGCATGGCCACCGAGGGCTACGTGTTCGCGGCCCTGGTGTTCTGGATTTTCTGTTTCAGTATGTCCCGCTACAGCGTGCACCTTGAGCACAAGCTGGATACTGGCCACAAGCGTTAGGAGTTTTTTCATGAGTGAAGCGATCAAACAGCCTGTGGGTGCCGAAGGCATTATCCAGATGCAGGGCGTGAACAAGTGGTACGGCCAGTTCCACGTGCTCAAGGACATCAACCTGAACGTGCGTCAGGGCGAGCGTATCGTGCTGTGCGGGCCTTCGGGCTCGGGCAAGTCGACCACCATCCGTTGCCTCAACCGCCTGGAAGAACACCAGCAGGGCCGCATCGTGGTGGACGGCGTGGAACTGACCAACGACCTCAAGCAGATCGAAGCGATCCGCCGTGAAGTGGGCATGGTGTTCCAGCACTTCAACCTGTTCCCGCACCTGACCATTTTGCAAAACTGCACGTTGGCACCAATGTGGGTACGCAAGA
Source organism: Pseudomonas abieticivorans (assembly GCF_023509015.1). NCBI lineage: Bacteria > Pseudomonadati > Pseudomonadota > Gammaproteobacteria > Pseudomonadales > Pseudomonadaceae > Pseudomonas > Pseudomonas abieticivorans. The sequence continues at coordinate 1,453,515 of NZ_CP094975.1, read as the reverse complement.
TGCCCAAGCGTCAGGCCGAGGAAATCGCCATGCATTACCTGGAGCGCGTGCGCATCCCGGAGCAGGCGCACAAGTTCCCGGGGCAATTGTCCGGCGGCCAGCAGCAGCGCGTGGCGATTGCCCGCGCCTTGTGCATGAAGCCCAAGATCATGCTGTTCGACGAACCGACCTCGGCGCTGGACCCGGAAATGGTGAAGGAAGTACTCGACACCATGATCGGCCTGGCCGAAGACGGCATGACCATGCTCTGCGTGACCCACGAAATGGGCTTCGCCCGCACCGTGGCCAACCGGGTGATCTTCATGGACAAGGGTGAAATCGTCGAGCAGGCCGCGCCGAACGACTTCTTCGACAACCCGCAGAGCGATCGGACCAAGCTGTTCCTGAGCCAGATCCTGCATTGATGGCTTGAGCGTTTGATAAAAAACCCGGACTCGTTCCGGGTTTTTTTATGGTGCGCCATAAACCCGTGTAGGAGCGGATTCATCCGCGAAAAGGCCGCCGCGGTGCATCAGGCATACCGCGTCGGGGCTTTCGCGGATGAATCCGCTCCTACAAGGTGACGGGTATGCCTGTAGGAATCATCCGCGAACCGGATACCGCACATCCAAAGCTGTTTGCCATCGATGCCCTGCGACGTTAATCTGCACCGTCGTAATTCGTCCGATGATTGGATGTTAAGCCATGTCCACCCTGATCAAACGCTCCCTGGTCGACCAGGCCCTGGACCAACTGCGCGCGCGCATCAACTCCGGTGCCTGGGCCATTGGCCAACGCCTGCCCACCGAACCTGAGCTTGCCGCGCAGCTGGGCATCAGCCGCAACACCGTGCGCGAAGCCATGCGCGTGTTGGCCTTCAGCGGCCTGATCGAGATTCGCCAGGGCGATGGCAGTTACCTGCGCTTGAACGTCGATCCGTTCGACACCCTCAAGGCGCTGTCGGGTTGTTCGCTGGAACAGGCTCGGGAAACCCGGCGCATCATTGAGGTGCAGGCCATTGGCCTGGCTGCAGTGCGCCGTACCGACGAAGACCTGCAAGCGCTGCATGATGGCCTTGAACCACAGCGGCGAGCATTACCACGGCGACGTCGACCGCTACATCGAATGCGACCTGGTGTTTCACCGGCGCCTGGTGGACGCGGCCCATAACCCGACCCTGAGCGAGCTGTATCGCTTTTTTTCCGGGGTGATGGGCAGTGCGATCCTGCACGCGCTCAACCACACCCCGCGCAACCCCAGCGTTTTCCACAGCCACGGCGACTTGCTGGCGGCGGTGGAGGCGCGCGACCCGGAACGGGCCATGTCGATCTGCCAAGCGATTCTCGACTGCCCGGACCTTTGAACCCCTTAAAACGAGAAGCTCATGACCAGCGCTCAACACATCCCCACTTCACTTGAACCGGCCACCCGTGCGCGGCCGTGGTTGTTGCTGCTCGGCCTGGTGCTGGTGGCGCTGAACCTGCGCCCGGCGCTGTCGAGCATGGCGCCGCTGCTCGGCGAGGTGGCGCGCAGCCTGGGGTTGTCGTCGGCCCAGGCCGGCCTGCTGACCACGTTGCCAGTGCTCTGCCTAGGCCTGTTCGCCCCCCTGGCACCGCGCCTGGCACGGCGATTTGGCAGCGAACGGGTGGTGTTCGGCGTGTTGTTGTGCCTGGCGGCGGCGATTGCCCTGCGCAGCTCTCTGGGCGAGTTCGGGCTGTTTGCCGGCACGCTGCTGGCCGGCGCCAGCATCGGCATCATCGGCGTATTGCTGCCGGGTATCGTCAAGCGCGACTTTCCCAACCAGGCCGGCACCATGACCGGTGTCTACACCATGGCCCTGTGCCTGGGCGCGGCGCTGGCGGCGGGCAGCACGGTGCCGCTGGCGCAGAAGATGGGCGATAGTTGGTCGTTGGGTTTGGGCTTCTGGCTGCTGCCGGCGGTGATCGCGGCGTTGTTCTGGTTGCCGCAACTGAAGAATGGCAAGCACGCGGCGCACGCCTCCTACCGTGTACGCGGGCTGTTGCGTGATCGGCTGGCCTGGCAGGTGACGCTGTACATGGGGCTGCAATCGTCTTTGGCGTACATTGTGTTTGGCTGGCTGCCGTCGATCCTGATCGGCCGCGGCCTGTCGCCGGCCCAAGCCGGGCTGGTGATGTCTGGCTCGATCATCGTGCAACTGGTCAGTGCGTTGTCGACCCCATGGCTGGCCACCCGTGGTCGGGATCAGCGCCTGGCCATCGTCATCGTAATGTTACTCACCCTGGGTGGGCTGTTTGGTTGCCTGTATGCGCCGTTGAGCGGCCTGTGGGGCTGGGCGATCCTGCTGGGGTTGGGGCAGGGCGGGACGTTCTCGCTGGCCTTGACCCTGATTGTGCTGCGCTCCAGGGATTCGCACGTGGCCGCCAACCTGTCGAGCATGTCCCAAGGTATCGGCTACACCCTTGCTTCGCTGGGGCCTTTTGCCGTAGGCGTGGTGCACGAGTTGAGTGGTGGTTGGGGCGCGGTGGGCTGGATTTTCGGCCTGATCGGCGTGGCGGCGATTGTTGCGGGCCTGGGCGCTGGCCGTGCGCTGCACGTGCAGGTGGTCAGCGAAAAAGCCTGAAGCCGCCATTGCCGCCAGCCTTGCACCCACAGGGGTTCACACGTGGGGCTTTTACGCTAGGATGCCCTCACGACAACCTTGAGTGCATGCCATGAGCGACGCCAACAGCGCCCTGATCACCCGTTTCTACCAGGCTTTCCAGCGCCTGGACGCCGAGGCCATGACAGCCTGCTACACCGACGACGTAGTGTTCAGCGACCCGGCGTTCGGCACCTTGCGCGGGCGTGATGCGGGTGACATGTGGCGCATGTTGGCCTCGCGCGCCAAAGATTTTTCCCTGACCTTCGACGGCGTTCGCAGCGACGAGCGCAGTGGGGGCGCGCACTGGGTGGCGACCTACCTGTTCAGCCAGACCGGCAACATCGTGGTCAACGACATCCAGGCGCGCTTCGTGTTTCGCGACGGGCTGATGTGCGAGCACCATGACAGTTTCGATTTGTGGCGCTGGGCACGTCAGGCCCTGGGCACCAAAGGCCTGCTGCTGGGCTGGACGCCGTTGGTGCAAGGCAAGGTCCGGCAGCAGGCGCTCAAGGGGCTCAAGGCGTTTCAATCAAGCCCGCGAGCTTAAGGCTTTACCGCCTGGTCGTCGGCACGGTAAATGAACTGCGCGGTTCGGTTGCCTTGGGGCAGGGTGATTTCAATCACCGGGACAAACTTGCCGGTGCTCTTGTGCCAATCCTGTTGCACGCTGCGGGCATCGGCCAGGCCCTGTTGCCCGGTGATATGAAAGAACGACTGGATCGGCAATTGGCCTGAGTGCTCCTTGCTCCAGGTCTTGATCATGATTTCGTTCCAAGGGAACGGGCGGTCTTTCATCAATTGCATCACCTGTAGGGCCTGGTGAAAATTGTCGGCAGCCTTGGCGCCCTTTTCATCGCGTACATCGAAGGCACATTGCGTGGCATAGCGATAATCCGGGTTACCTTGCCAGCCGGTGTACTCGGGTTTTGGTGTGTTGTTGTAGTGGGCAATCCAGTCTTGCGCGCTGTTGATGCCCACCCTGTGGCACAGGGTTTCCTTCACTTGCGGGGTGAATGCGTTGTTGCCGCAACCATTTTTATCCCGCTCCCAACTGTCGCCATCGGTGGGATAGGCGCACAGCGTTTTGTACGGCTGGGTACCGCTGGGGCGGCGGTCGACCGGCGCCAGGGTAAAGCCGCTGCGGGCGCCTTCGGCCAACCGATCGATCTGCGCGTCGGCGCGCAAATACGAAAAGGACACCCCACCTTTTTGCACGGCATTGGGGCTTGGGTCCCAGGTGTGGTATTTGTCGGAGGGTTTGGTGGTGCGCAAGAAAATACCCGAGCACTTGAACGCGGCTGCGCCGTCGCAATGGCTGCGGGTGTCGTTGTATTGGGCCTGCATGGCTTGGGCGGTGTCCACGCCAAGGTCGGCGTGGGCGGCAGTGGCCAGTGACGCCGCCAGTAGCGACAATAGGCAAATATGAGCGGTTTTCATGATTGAAGCCTCATGGGTTGTTGGGCTTCCTAAACTATTTTCCTGCACACGCGCTGTATGTCGCCCGCATGGCTTGATGGCGGGGGTAAACGCTGACCTGGCCAAGTCATTGAGCAGCGGGGCACTGTAGGATGTGATGAGACGGGAAAAGCCTTCCCTTGCACGGTACCGATAGGTTTTAAACACGTGACTGAACAAGCAACTGCTGGCAAACCCTGGTTCGTCTACTTGGTACGCGCCGCCAATGGCGCGCTGTATTGCGGCATCAGCGACGACCCGCACAAACGCTTTGCCAAGCACCAGAGCGGCAAGGGCGCGCGCTTTTTCAGCTCCAGCCCAGCCATCGCCCTGGTGTACGTAGAGTGCTGGGCGGACAAAGGCGAGGCCCTTCGCCAGGAGCGATTGATCAAGCGCCTGCGCAAAAGCGCCAAGGAGCGGCTGGTCGCGTCATATGCGCCGATAACCGCGCTGGATGAGCCACTATCAGCCTGAGCCGGTAGGCCATTGGCAGCGCCGGGAGTAAGCTTGAGGTTTGTGCAACCTTGGCGGACTCATCGATGACCGAGCTGATCCTTCACCATTACCCCACCTCTCCTTTCGCCGAAAAGACCCGCCTGATGCTCGGCTTCAAGGGGCTGTCCTGGCGTTCCGTGCTGATCTCCCCGGTCATGCCCAAGCCGGACCTGGTGGCCTTGACCGGGGGCTATCGCAAGACCCCGGTACTGCAGGTGGGCGCGGACATTTACTGCGATACCGCGTTGATCGCCCGCCGTCTGGACCAAGAAAAATCCCTACCGGCGCTGTACCCCGAAAGCCAGGAAATGACCGTCGCCGCCTTTGCTGCCTGGGCCGATTCAGTGCTGTTCCAGCACGCCGTGAGCCTGGTGTTCCAGCCAGAGTCGGTGGCCGTGCGCTTCGCCCGCCTGACGCCGGAAGCGGTCAAGGCGTTTATCGCCGACCGTGCGCAGCTGTTCAGTGGTGGCAGCGCGACACGCTTGCCGCTGGAGCAAGCCAAGCACCAATGGCCCGCCTTCATGGCGCGCCTGGAACAGCAACTGCAGCGCGAGGAGGGCGACTACCTGTTCGGCGAACCTTCGGTGGCTGACTTTGCCGTCGCGCACCCCTTGTGGTTCCTCAAAGGCACCCCCGTGACGTCGCCCCTGGTGGATGCCTACCCAGCCGTGCATGCCTGGCTTGGGCGCGTGCTGGGCTTCGGGCATGGCGCCTACAGCGAGCTGACGGCTGAAGCGGCGCTGGACATTGCCCGCGATACGGCGCCTGCGGCGCTGCCCGATGAGCAGTTCGTAGACCCCAATGGGTTCAAGGCAGGCGACCGGGTAACGATTTGTGCCGTGGACTACGGGGTTGACCCGGTGGAGGGGGAGTTGCTGTTTGCCGGTGCCCAGCAGCTGATCCTGCGCCGTGAGGACCCACGGGCAGGCGTGGTGCACGTGCACTTCCCACGCCTGGGCTTCAAGATTTCGGCTGTCTGACCGCGCCGCGCGTGTCGCGGATAAATCCGCTTCCCAAGGAGCGGATTCATCCGCGAAGCAGGCGACACTATTTCGGCTGGTTCAACGCCGCCAGAATCGCCGCTTCATCGAACTGGCGCAACAACACCCCGTTCACATCCAGCATCGGAATGCCGCGCCCGCCCAATGCTTCGTAGGCGGCGCGGGCCTGGGCGTCTTTCTCGATGTCGAACTCCTGATACTTCACGCCTTGGCGGTCCAAGTACTGCCTGAAGTCCTTGCAGTAGCCACACCAGCCCGTCGAGTACAGTGTGACGTTCGCGGCGGCGAGGTGTTGCGCCGACACCGCCGAGCCTGGGTTGAAAAAGTGCTCGATCTTGCCCCATTGCTGGAACAGCACCACCACCGCCAGGATCGGCAAAAAACGCTTGAGGGTCCGGTTCAGCACCCCTTCAGTCCTTGCGGCGCTTGAGCTGGTCGGTGAGCTGCGTGGGCAGGCCCTTGATGATCAGGGTGCCGGCTTCTTCGTCGTATTCGATCTTGGAGCCCAGCAGGTGCGCCTCGAAGCTGATGGACAGGCCTTCGGCGCGGCCGGTGAAGCGGCGGAACTGGTTCAAGGTGCGTTTGTCTGCCGGGATCTCGGGCGACAGGCCGTAGTCCTTGTTGCGGATGTGATCGTAGAAGGCACGGGGGCGGTCTTCGTCGATCAGCCCGGAAAGCTCTTCCAGGCCCACCGGGTCGCCGTTCTTGGACTGGCTGGTGGCGTACTCGACCAGGGTCTGGGTTTTCTCGCGGGCAGCCTCTTCGGGCAGGTCTTCGCTTTCGACGAAGTCGCTGAAGGCCTTGAGCAACGTGCGGGTTTCGCCGGGGCCGTCGACACCTTCCTGGCAGCCGATGAAGTCGCGGAAGTACTCCGAGACCTTCTTGCCGTTCTTGCCCTTGATGAACGAGATGTACTGCTTGGAGTTCTTGTTGTTCTGCCACTCGGAAATATTGATGCGCGCAGCCAGGTGCAGTTGGCCCAGGTCCAGGTGGCGCGAGGGGGTCACGTCAAGCTCGGCGTTCACCGCCACGCCTTCGCTGTGGTGCAACAGGGCGATCGCCAGGTAGTCGGTCATGCCTTGCTGGTAGTGGGCGAACAGAATGTGGCCGCCGGTGGACAGGTTGGATTCTTCCATCAGCTTTTGCAGATGCTCGACGGCTACGCGGCTGAAGGCGGTGAAGTCCTTGCCCTCGTCCAGGTACTCCTTCAGCCAGCCACTGAACGGGTGCGCACCGGACTCGGCATGGAAAAACCCCCAGGCTTTGCCCTGTTTGGCGTTGTAGCTGTCGTTGAGGTCGGCCAGCAGGTTCTCGATGGCCGCCGACTCGGCAAGTTCAGAGTCGCGGGCGTGAAGCACTGCTGGGCTGCCGTCGGGTTTCTTGTCGATCAAATGGACGATGCAATGGCGGATCGGCATGGGCTTCTCGGCTGTTCGAATGGGCTGGCACGGAGCGGCGTGTGGTCGGCCCCGGCAAAGGCGCCAAGTGTAACGCAACTGGGGGTTTGGGCAGTGCACGAGTGCGTTTCAGGGCGTTTTTGATTAATTTTCAATCAAACCACCGATAAACCTGAACAAATGGGCAGGTTGTGGCGGATATTTCTCTGTCTGTGTGCTAGTTTTGCCCGGTCTTGCGCTCCAGAACGGCGCATAGCCCGCAGATAGCTGCCCGTCAGGTCGAACCAAACTCCGATTTGTGCATCTACATTCGCGATTGGCGTGGCTGTAGACCGATCGCCGGACCCAGGCGGGTCTGGCGCTATGACTGACGTTGCACTCTGCAATCCAAATGAATTTGATAGGGAAGGAACACCACCATGGCACTAACCAAAGACCAGCTGATCGCCGACATCGCCGAAGCTATCGACGCGCCTAAAACCACCGCGCGCAACGCTCTTGAGCAACTGGGCCAGATCGTTGCTGATCAACTGGAAAATGGCAGCGAAATCACTCTGCCAGGTATCGGCAAACTGAAAATCACCGAGCGTCCAGCTCGCACTGGCCGCAACCCTTCGACTGGCGCTGCCATCGAAATCGCTGCCAAGAAAGTCGTGAAATTCGTGCCAGCCAAAGTGCTGACCGACGCTGTTAACAAGTAATTGTAAGCAGACGTAAAAAAACCGTGCTTCGGGGCAACCCGGGCACGGTTTTTTATTGCCCGCGTTTTACCGCGCCTGGAACGTCCACGCCACGAATCGGCTTTGCTTCTGCCCCTGGCCCATCTCTACCACGCGGGTGGCCACGGCGCCGGCTTTTTTCAGCGCCGCTTGAATCGCCGGCAAATTGGATGCCTTGGACACCAGGGTACTGAACCAGCCCACCTGCTGCCCATACTGCGCGCTCTCGGCAATCAGTTGGCTGACAAAGCGGATTTCGCCGCCTTCGCACCACAACTCATTGCTCTGCCCGCCAAAGTTCAGCACCGGCAGCTTGCGCTTGGGGTCGGCCTTGCCCAGGGCGCGCCATTTGCGCGAGCTGCCCTTGGTGGCCTCTTCTATGGAAGCGTGGAAGGGCGGGTTGCATAAGGTCACGTCGAAGCGTTCGTCGGGCTGCAGCAGGCCGGTGAGGATGTGCTTGGGGTTGGCTTGTTGGCGCAGGCTGATGCCCTTGTTCAAGCCATTGGCTTGCACGATCGCCTTGGCCGAGGCCAACGCCACCGGGTCGATGTCCGAGCCCACGAACTGCCAGCGGTAGTCGCTGTGGCCCAGCAGCGGGTAGACGCAGTTGGCGCCTACGCCGATGTCCAGCGCACGCACCGAGGGGCCCCGAGGGACCTCGCCGCCGTTGCCTTCGGCCAGCAGGTCGGCCAGGCAATGGATGTAGTCGGCGCGCCCGGGAATGGGCGGGCACAGGTAGTTGGCCGGGATGTCCCAGTGGTGGATGCCGTACAACGCCTTGAGCAGCGCCCGGTTGAACACCTTGACCGCCGCCGGGTTGGCGAAGTCGATGCTTTGCTTGCCGTAGGGGTTGAGGATCACGAACTGGCCCAGTTCGGGGCTGCTTTTGATCAACTGGGCGAAGTCGTAACGGCCTTGGTGCCGGTTGCGCGGGTGAAAGGTGGGTTTGCTTGGGGCGGTCATGGCAATGTTCCGATTTTCCGTAGCCCTCTGTAGGAGCAGATTGATCCGCGAAAAAAACGCCGCGCAGTGTCAGACAGTGCGCGGCGTGATGTTCGCGGATCAATCCGCTCCCACGGGGAGCGGTGTGCGTTAGAGGCTGGCGATCCGCGCGTGTTGCTCGGCCAGCTTGCCCAGGGCCTGTTCGGCCTCGGCCAGCTTGGCGCGCTCCTTGTCGATGACCGCAGGCGGTGCCTTGTCGACGAAGGCGGCGTTGGACAGCTTGCCGCCTACCCGTTGCACTTCACCTTGCAGGCGCTGGATTTCCTTGTCCAGGCGCGCAAGTTCGGCGTCCTTGTCGATCAGGCCAGCCATCGGCACCAATACTTCCATCTCGCCGACCAAGGCGGTGGCCGACAGCGGCGCTTCGGCGCCAGCTGCCAATACGGTGATCGATTCCAGCTTGGCCAGTTTCTTCAGCAGGGCATCGTTTTCGCTCAGGCGGCGCTGGTCTTCGCTGCTCACGTTCTTGAGGAACAGTTGCAGGGGCTTGCCCGGGCCGATGTTCATTTCGCCACGGATGTTGCGCACGCCCAGCATCAGGCCCTTGAGCCATTCGATGTCGGCCTCGGCAGCCTCGTCGATGCGTGCCTCGTTGGCCACTGGCCAAGGTTGCAGCATGATGGTCTTGCCTTGCGCGCCCACCAGCGGCGCCAGGCGCTGCCAGATTTCTTCAGTGATGAACGGCATGAACGGATGCGCCAGGCGCATGGCCACTTCCAGCACGCGCACCAGGGTGCGACGGGTGCCACGCTGGCGCTCGACCGGCGCGTTCTCGTCCCACAGCACAGGCTTGGACAGCTCCAGGTACCAGTCGCAGTATTGGTTCCAGATGAACTCGTACAACGCCTGGGCAGCCAGGTCGAAACGGAACTGGTCCAGTTGGCGGGTCACTTCGGCTTCGGTGCGCTGCAGCTGGGAGATGATCCAGCGATCAGCCAGGGACAGTTCGTAGGCTTCGCCGTTCTGGCCGCAGTCTTCGCCCTTGTCCAGCACGTAGCGGGTGGCGTTCCAGATCTTGTTGCAGAAATTGCGATAGCCTTCGACGCGGCCCATGTCGAACTTGATGTCGCGGCCGGTGGACGCCAGCGAGCAGAAGGTGAAGCGCAGGGCGTCGGTGCCGTAGCTGGCGATGCCCTCGGCGAACTCTTCGCGGGTCTGCTTCTCGATCTTCTTGGCAAGCTTGGGCTGCATCAGGCCGTTGGTGCGCTTGTGCACCAGGTCTTCCAGCTCGATGCCGTCGATGATGTCCAGTGGGTCCAACACGTTGCCCTTGGACTTGGACATCTTCTGGCCCTGGCCGTCACGCACCAGACCATGCACGTACACGGTCTTGAACGGTACCTGCGGGGTGCCGTCCTCGTTTTTCACCAGGTGCATGGTCAGCATGATCATCCGGGCAACCCAGAAGAAAATGATGTCGAAACCGGTGACCAGCACGTCGGTGGAGTGGAATTTTTTCAGGAAGTCGGTTTGTTCCGGCCAGCCCAGTGTGCTGAAGGTCCACAGGCCCGAACTGAACCAGGTGTCGAGTACGTCGTTGTCCTGGTTAAGCACCACGTCTGCGCCCAGGCCGTGCTTGGCACGTACTTCGTCTTCGCTGCGGCCCACGTAGACCTTGCCCGATTCGTCATACCAGGCCGGGATGCGGTGGCCCCACCACAGTTGGCGGCTGATGCACCAATCCTGGATGTCGCGCATCCAGGAGAAGTACATGTTTTCGTACTGCTTGGGCACGAAGGCGATGCGGCCGTCTTCCACGGCGGCGATGGCCGGTTCTGCCAACGGCTTGGTGGACACGTACCACTGGTCGGTCAGCCACGGCTCGATGATCGTGCCCGAGCGGTCGCCCTTCGGCACTTTCAGGCCGTGGTCGTCGACGCTGACCAGAAGGCCTGCGGCATCGAAATCGGCAACGATCTGCTTGCGCGCTTCGAAGCGATCGAGGCCGGCGTACTTGGCCGGCAGCGAGCCGTCGATGCTCTCGTTCAGCGTGCCGTCCAGGTTGAATACCTGGCAGGCCAGCAGTACGGCGGCGTTCTTGTCGAAGATGTTCAGCAGCGGCAGGTTGTGGCGCTTGCCGACTTCGTAGTCGTTGAAATCGTGGGCCGGGGTGATTTTCACGCAGCCGGTGCCGAATTCAGGGTCGCAGTAGTCGTCGCCGATGATCGGGATGCGGCGGCCGACCAGGGGCAGTTCGACGAACTGGCCGATCAATGCCTTGTAGCGCTCGTCTTGCGGATTCACGGCCACGGCCGCGTCGCCCAGCATGGTTTCCGGGCGGGTGGTGGCGACGATCAGGTAGCCCAGGCCGTCAGCGGTTTTCGCGCCGTCTGCCAGTGGGTACTTGAGGTTCCACAGGAAGCCTTTTTCGTCATGGTTTTCCACTTCCAGGTCGGAAATGGCGGTGTGCAGCTTGGTGTCCCAGTTCACCAGGCGCTTGCCGCGGTAGATCAGGCCGTCTTCGTGCAGGCGCACGAAGGCTTCCTTGACCGCTTCCGACAGGCCGTCGTCCATGGTGAAGCGCTCGCGGCTCCAGTCCACGGACGAGCCCAGGCGACGGATCTGACGGCTGATGTTGCCGCCGGACTGGTCTTTCCATTCCCACACTTTTTCCAGAAACTTCTCACGACCCAGGTCGTGGCGGTTCTGGCCTTGAGCTTCCAGTTGGCGCTCCACCAGCATTTGCGTGGCAATGCCGGCGTGGTCGGTACCTGGCTGCCACAGGGTATTGCGACCCTGCATGCGGCGGAAACGGATCAGGGCGTCCATGATCGCGTTGTTGAAACCGTGACCCATGTGCAGGCTGCCGGTGACGTTCGGCGGCGGGATCATGATGGTGTACGAGTCACCCTCGCCTTGTGGGGCGAAGTAGTTCTCGGACTCCCAGGTCTGGTACCAGGAAGTTTCAATAGCGTGCGGCTGGTAGGTCTTATCCATGCGCGGCGGGACCCTATAGGCATTTATTCAGGAAAGCCGATAAGTATAACGGGGATGTCGCGCCGGGCGTAGAGCGAGCTGATGGCAGGGCGGATAAAATTTGCGCTGCCTGGTGTGCCGATCGGTGTACGAGCGGATTTATCCGCGAAAATCGCGCCGCGGTGTATCAAGGAGACCGCAGCGCGACCTTCGCGGCCAAATCAGCACCTGCACCGGGTGGCGTCCAGCCGCCACCCAAGGCCTTGTACAGGTTGACCTGGTTGACCTCCCGCGCCAGTTCCAGGGTCAGCCATTGCTGCTGGGCGCTGAACAACGAGCGCTGGGCGTCCATGGTGGAAAAGTAGCTGTCCAGCCCGGCCTCGAAGCGCAGGCGTGACTGGCGGTAAGCCTCTTGGTAGTCGGTGACCAGTTTTTTCTGAAAATCCACCTGGGTGATCATTTCCGAGCGGGCATTCAGCGCGTCTGCGGTCTCGCGAAAAGCGCTTTGCACGGTACCCTCGTAGGCGGCGGTGCGCTCGTCGAAGCGCGCGTGGCTGGCGTCGACCTGGGCGCGGCGGGCGCCCCCATCGAACAATGGCACGGAGCCGGCCAGGGCGATGGACCAGAACTGGGCCGGGCTACTGAGCAGGTTGGAGAAGGTGCCGCTCAGGGTGCCCAGGGCACCGGTCAGGGAAAACGTTGGGAAGTAAGCTGCGCGGGCGGCGCCAATGTCGGCGTTGGAGGCCCGCAGCAAGGCCTCGGCAGCCATGATGTCAGGGCGCCGCGCCACCAGGCTGGCGGGCAAGCCTGCGGGAACGTCGGCGGTCGCCAATTCCTTGCCCAGCTCGCCGGTGGGCAGCAGGGCATCGGGCACCGGTTGGCCGACCAGCACGCGCAGGGCATTGAGGTTCTGCGCCACCTGCATGTTGTAGGTATTCACTTGCACCGCCGCGGTGTTGGTCATGGCATCGCCCTGGTGCACGTCGATCCGCGCCGTGGAGCCCAGGTTGTAGCTGCTGCGCAACAACTGGCCGTATTTGTTCTGGGTGTCGTAGGTGTTTTTCGCCAGGGCCTGCAGGTTGAGGTTGGCCTTAAGGCTCAGCCAGGTGCTGGCCACCTCGCCGATCAGGGCCAGGCGGGCGGTCTGGTAGTCCGCTTCGGAGGCTTCGAACCGGGCACCGGCGGCATGTTTTTGCGCCCGCACGCGGCCAAAGAAGTCCAGCTCGTAGGAGGTGAACCCGGCCGTGCCCTGGAAGGTATTGGCGATAGCGCCGCTGCTGTCGCCGCCGCCCTGGGTGCGCACCAGGGGTGGGATTTTGCTGCGCCCCGCATACGTATCGATGCCGATGGTGGGGAACAGGTTGGCGCTGGCACCGGCGTAAGAGGCGCGTGACTCTTCGACACTGGCGGCAAACTGGCGCAGGCCGCGGTTGTTTTTCAGGGCCAGGTCGACCAGTTGGCGCAAGCGGTCATCGGTGATGAAACCGCGCCAGTCCTGATCGAAGGTCTGTTTGCTGCTGCAACAGCCAGCTGCCGCATTGGCGGGCCATTGCTGGTCGATGGGGGCGTCCGGTTGCTGGTAGGTGGGCTCCAGGGAGCAGCCGCCAACGATCAGAAAAGACGCCAGGCATGTCGTGGGAAAATAGCCGTTCATCATCTCACTCCTACAACCTTGGGCCGAACAGGGCACGGATCTGGGACACCAGCAGGGTCAGCAGGCCGCTTTTGTTCGAGGCCGCTGCAACGGGCATCGAAGCGCGAACCGGGCGACTGCCGAGCGGCCTGAAACGCGGGACGAAGTCACTGACCGGCCGCCGGGTACGCCGTGGTCGCAGCGGTTTGACGTATTTTTCGCCAAGCAAGGAGCGGCGCAGCAGGCTGTTGAAGGCCACGCCAGGGGCCGCCTGCCCGGCCACGTTAGGGCTGGCATCACTGAACAGCCGGCCTATCAGTTGGCGGCGCTGCGGTTCAGGCATATCGATGAACTGCAGGCCCATGTGGTCCTTGCCATGCATGCGCATGATCTCGGCGCCCACCCAGCCCACGCGGTTGATCCAGATTTGCCCGCGCAAGCCCGGTTTCAGCGAGTCGGCGACCGGACAGTAGAACGACGCGCCGGTGACCGAGATGTCCACCAAACGGCCGGGCAGGGTGCTGCCACCGAGCTTGAAACCGGCCGGCTTGTCGAACGGGAAGCGCTCCTCGCCATGCAATCGTGGGCGGTCTACACAGGCCACCAGGGTGGCGACGTTGTACACCAGTGCCACCACCGTCCAGCACAGGTTGAACACCATGTTGCCGTCAAAGGCGTTGGAGGTGGCCATGGCGGTGAAAGCGCCGATTTGCGAGAGCAGGGTCAGCAGCAAAAAGAAGCTGAAGAGTTTCCAGTGCACGGCTGTCTTGCTGCGGTCCAGGCCCTTGGCGGTGACTTTGAACGGTCGGCCGAAGGGCCGGATCATGGCGCTGGCGATGGTGGCCGTGACGGCCAGGGAGGCGACGATCTGCGTGACCTCGGTGAAGATCGGCAGCGTTCGCCGCGCGGTGACCCAGGTGCCGTAGCCCCAGAATGCGATCAGCGCCGGCATGCCGAAGGCCAGGAAGTCCATCGGGTTGGCGTAGAACCCGGCGATGCCGAAGTACCAGTAGAGCACCGGCGACACCAGCATCATCAGGATGAAGGGCTTGGAGAACCAGTGCAGCATGCCGTGCAGGTAATGCAGGCGGTCGTTGAGCGTGTAGCCTTTGCCGCGCAACGGGCCGTCTGGCAGCAGCGCGACCTGGATAGTCCCCAGGCACCAGCGCCCACGCTGGTTGATGTACTCGCTCAGGCCCTCGGCAGACAGGCCGATGGACAGTCGCTCGTTGAGCCAGCGGGTGACGTAGCCTTTTTGCAGCAGGCGGTAGGTGGTGTAGATGTCCTCGCACACAGAGCCCGTGGGAAAGCCGCCGATGTCCTCGATCAGGTCGCGTCGCACCACGAAGGAGGTGCCCACGCAGAACGCCGCGTCCCAGCCATCCTTGGCCGGTTGATACACGTCGAAGAACACCCGTTGTTCATCCACCCAGCAATTGGCCGAACCGAGATTATGCTGGATGGGGTCGGGGTTGTAATAAAACTGCGGGGTTTGCACCAGGCCCACTTTCGGGTCGTCGAACAGGCCCAGGGTGCGCAGCAGGATGGGCGTTTGTGGCGCGAAGTCGGCGTCCAGCACCAGGATGTACGGGGCATTGCTGCTGGCTGCGGAGTGGCGCAGGCCGTTGTTCAGGTTGCCGGCCTTGGCATGGGCATTGTCGGGGCGCCGGCAGTACTGCACGCCAAGCTCGGCGCAGTAGTCGCGCAGCCAGTCACGACGGGTGTCGTCGCACACCCAGAGGGTGAAGTTGGGGTAGTCGATGGCTTGCGCGGCAATGATGGTTTTTTCCAGCACCTCGATGCCTTCGTTGTAGGTGGCGATGAAGATATCCACGGCGGGCACGTCCTGGCCCGCGGCCCGCAGGCGTCGCTCACCCTGGTCGGCATCGGCCTTGTGGTCGGTACGGCAGAGCATCACGATGATCGAAAACAGCGTGTAGCTGATGGCCAACAGTTCGAAAAACAGAAAGGTGTAGGACCACACCGTGGCAAAGCCTGCGTGGGCGCTGGGCAACGTGTCGCGCACCCGCCACACCACGTAGTTGATCAGCAGCAGGGCAGTCATCAGGCCGAATGCGGCCCGGGCCAGCCATTGGTCGCGGTGGGTCAGGCAGCTGAACAGCACCACCATGGCCAAGGTCCACAGGTTGATCTGCAGCAGTTGCATCGAGTCCAGTGCGTGCATGTCAGTTCGCCTCTTGAGCGCCGGTGAAGGGGTTGACGCCGGTGGCAGCAATGGCCGCCCAGGCCGTGGCGCCCAGGTGAGGCAGGTGGTAATAGAAAAAGTCGTTGTAGGCCGAGTCCGGGCCTATCTTGAGCCCCGTACTGATTTGCGCCTGGGGCGTGGCGAACAGCCAGCCACCCTCGGCCTGTTGTGCCATCAGCACCGGCCACAGTGCAGCCGCCTGGCGGGTGTTGCCGCGCAAACTCGACACGGCGGCCGCCTGGGCGGTGCCTTCGGTCCATAGCCCGTCGGGTTGGCGATTGAAGCCATACCCTGGACCTGAACGGTGGGCCTGGTCGATAAAGGTGAACACTCGCAGCCAATCGGCCGGCGGGTTCTGTACGGCAATCAACGGCCAGATCTGCGCGTCGAGCCCCGAAAGCGTATGTTCGGCCGTGTGCCCATCGGGCAGCGTGCCAATCAGGAAGCGGCCCTCGTCGGGCAGCCACTGGCTGTTCACGAAGCTTCGGGCTATGGCCTCGCGTCGCTGGTTTTCCTTGCTCGGTTGCACCTGGTCCAGGGCGGCCCAGGCAGCCGCCAGGTCGACGTTGTGTTCGGTAGACTTCCAGCCTTGGCGCACCTGGCTGGCCGTGTAGCCGTAATAGCCGCCGATGAAACCTGCCGGTGGCTGGCTGTCGTAGGTGTGCTGCAGCGTCCAGTCGAGTAACCGTTGCGTGGCATTCAGGTAGCGTTCGTCGCTGGTCTGGCGGTAGGCCTCAAGCAACGCCAGGGCGGCCCAGGCCTGGTTGCCGGTGGCGCTGCTGACCTGATAGGCGTCCTGGTTCCAGGCGTTGCGCTCGGTGCTCCAATAGCCGGGCAAGACCATCTTGCCTTCCTTCACGGTACCGGCGGCGTAGGCATTGCGCAGCCGCCCATCGGGGTACTCCGGATCATGTTCGGTAGCGTAGGCCAGGGCGTCGGCGATTCTGCCCGCCGACGCCGGCTTGCCACAGCCATACAAGGCGATGCTGGCCAAGGCGTTGTCGTAGGTGAAGGCAACCCCGCGCAACGCCTGGATGGCCGGCGGTTGGCCGTTGAGCGGTGGGTAGCTGGTCAGTAGCACGGGCCCTGCCGGCAATGCCTGCACCGCGGCGTCGAGGGTGGCGCAGGTCATCTGCGCCAATTGCGGTCGCGCATCGGCGGCATGCACGCAAGCCGTGCCCAGCAACAAGGCGCACATTGCCGTGGCCCCCGGCCTCATCGCGTCACCTCGGCGGTCACCCAATTGCCAGGGTTGCAGGCCATGGCGCGCTGGTTATCGCTGAGGCCAGCATCGAATTCGCCCACCACATACACCGAATTTTGCTCGGCATAGGGGAACGGCACGCTGTAGGTGTTGGCCTTGATGTCGGTGGGGCTGGAGAGCAGTTGTACTACCTTGGCGTCCAGCGGCTGGTCCATGCCGCGGATGCTCACCTTGAGCACGCTGTCACGGTCGATCTTGCTGGCCATGCGTTCCGGGAACACCGCCACCACGTAGCTCTGGCTGCAATTGGTCGCCCGCAATAAGGTGGCCCCGGCCTGTACCAGGGTGCCCTGGGGTGCCACCAGTTCCTGCACGGTACCCGGCGAGTAGGCCACCACGTCGTAGGCCGCCATCATCTTCACGCGGTTCTGTTCGGTCTCGATCAGGTGGTTGAGGTTGTCCAGTTCCTGTTGTTGGGTAGCGCGGTTTTTCGCCTGGTTGGCCAGGCTCAGTTGCAAGGTGGTCATCTGCGCCTTGAGGTCGAACATGCGCAACTGGTCCGGGTCCAGGTAGACCTGCTGGTTGGCGGCGGTGACGTCGCCGTCGTTGATTCGCAGTTGCGAGCGTATCGATTCCGCCGCCCCCTGCAACGACGCCAGTTGCGCCTTGGAGGACGCCACCACCGCCTCGCTCACCGCCCCTTGGCGGAAGAGTTCCAGGTTGCGGTCCACCGTGGCATTGGCGTCTTCCAGGCGGGCGCTGGCCGCGCTGCTCTCGGCTTTGAGCGCCTTTTGCGCATAGAGTTGGCGGGTATGGTAGGCGGTCTGGTATTGGTCGCTGGTTTTTTGCAGCGCGTCGAAAAACTGCTGGTCGTGCTCGGCCTGGCTGCTGAGCGAGGACAATTGCTGTTCCAGGGTCAATCGCCGGGTTTGCAGGGTCAGCAGGGTTTCCTGATTGGCCCGCGGGTTAACGATGGTCGCGATCTCCTGGCCCTTTTCAAAGGTTGCCCCCGGCTTGATGTCCAGCGTACTGACTACCCCATCGATCGGTGTGGTCAGCAATATCACCGGGGCATTCAAAATGGCGCGGGTGGCCGTCGAGGTCATCAGCGGCATAAACAGCGTTGAAAACAGTAGCCACAAGATAAAGACCAATACACCCAGGCCTACCAAGCGTGGCAACAGCGATAACGAAATACCCTTTGCAGTCGTTTCAGCCATCTTTCAGCACTCCAAGGAGCGGCACACATCAACGGCAGGCACGCGCATGTTTCCCGTGGCTGCGATGGGCAGAAGGCAGGTGGCAAAAACGTGAAAGTCAGATGGCTTTTATTGGTTTTAGGGATTGCGCAGGCGTCATGTGCCTGTCTTTTGGAAGCGAACCCAAGGCAGGAAAAAATGGTGCGCTCGAGTTCGAAACTATGTCGGAAGTTATTTATTGTCAACAACCTACGAAGGCTGCTTTTGTGGCGCCTGAATATTGGCTGGGCCGAACAGGCTGACGGAAGGTAATGCGGGGCGTTGAACTTTTTGAAGCCTGTTGTTTTTACAAGGGCTTTTTCGAAGTTTTTTATGTTTGATTTGTTACAAGCGCGCGTTGTTATTTTAGATAAATTGCAAGTGGGTTAAAAAGATTATATGGATCCCTCCTTTGTTAGTGCCAAAGTCTGTATTGGATACAGACTTTAATCGCGCATACGCCGTGTCAGGTGACTTTCTCGTTGCGCAGGGCCGCGATCGAGTGGTTGATGGCATCGGCATTTCGATCAAGCGTCTCCAGTGCGCTGCGCACGTTGTCCGCGATGTCTTGTGCTTCCCAGCGAATCTCCACCCAAAGGGCGAGCTCCTCGACAGCCGCCGCGATGGCGAGCTGGTTTTCGTAGAGCTTGTCCAGAAGGTTGGCGGATAGGTGCCCGTCCTGCTGCATGTGATTACCCTTTTCAGAAGCAAAAAATGAACGCCGTTAAGGTAATGACCGATGGCGCTCGAGATCGTTCTGTGGGATGAGTGAAATGATGGGTAAAGGCCATTAGTGGCTGGCGCTGTGGGCGATGGCTGCCTACATTCGGTCGCAGTTTGATGGCGGCAGTTGGATGAAAAGCGCTCTCAGGATATCTAGAATCGGGAGTGCGGAGGCGCAGGTATGCGCTTTCAGTCAAAGACAAGGGGGCGGGGGGGACGAAGTGCGCGAGAGGAGAAAGGTTGGAGCGGGTGAAGGGAATCGAACCCTCGTTATCAGCTTGGGAAGCTGGAGTAATGCCATTATACGACACCCGCGCTACGCGGTTGACTTTGTACCAGAACTCACCCGGAAACTGAAGCTTTTTCCGCAGCTTACGGGTTTTCACGGCCTGTAGTGCCAGGGCATGCATGGGATGATGCCGTGCAGGGGCTGGCGCTACAGGTCGCGACGCGTTTCAGAATGCCAGCGCATGGTGCCCCTGGATGTGGTGATAGCGCACGCGCTGTTCGCGCTTGGTGGGTTTCAGGAAGTCTTGCAGCGCCTGGCGGGTGTCGCGGCAGGCGGCCTTGTGCTCCATGTCCAGGAAGTGCCCGGTGGCCTGGATGGTGGTGAAGGTGCAATCCTTGACGTGCGGTGCAAACAGGCGTGAGTCGTCGGCCGTGGTGTACTCGTCCCATTCACCGTTCATGAACAACACCGGCACGTTGATTTCCGAGGCAGCAAACAGGGCATTGCCCAGGTTGTGCTCCAGCACTTCGCTGATGTGGAAATGCATCTGCTTGTATTCGTGATCGGCCAGGCTGCTGACATGGCGGTAGTTGAAGCGCTTGAACAGGGACGGCAGGTGTTTGCCGATGGTGTCATTGACCAGGTGCCCCACTTCATGCCGGTTGCAGCGGCCCAAGTGGTGGGCGCCGCGCTCCAGATAGTCGCGCATGGGGCCGTTGACGATGGGCGAAAACGAACTGATCACGGCCCGTTCGACGCGTCGCGGCTTGTGGGCCAATGCCAGCAAGGCACAGGCGCCGCCCCACGAAAAGGACATGATGTGCTCGGCGGCGAAGTGATCGATCAGCTCCAGCAGGATCTGGCCTTCTTCTTCCTTGGTCAACGAGCGTTGGTGAATATTGTGGGGCTTGGATTTGCCCGCGTACGGCTGGTCGTAAAGCACCACGTTGAACTGTGGGTGCAGGTTACGCACGGTCTGGGCAAATGACGCCGTGGTGGCCAACGAGCCGTTGACCAAAATGATGGTCTTCTCAGCGGCATCTGCGCGATAGAACTCCGTGTAAACCCGATACTGACCCTGTATATCCAGCACAGCGATTTCTGGCCTCATGTCATCGACTCCTGGCAAAAATAACGGGTACCCGCGCAATCAACTGTGCACGTGTTTTATGACAGGTAGGCAGATGCCTGGAAGACTTGGCCCATGTCGATCCGAACTGGCTGGTCGACGGGGTGTTGTTATAGGCGGGCGATTTGCCGAGCTCGGTACTTTGAAGGCTGCCGAAGACCGACAAAAGGTTTCTTAGAGTTCGATGATGACTGTCGAGTCACACTTGGACTGACGATTGGATTCAAGCAGGCTCAGCACGAACCTGCAAGGGGGTAAGACACATTGTTCGACAAGTTTCGGCTGAGCGGTCGGCGGGCTAGATCTGCTGAATCTCTTCAGCCGTGAGGGCCCGGTACTGGCCTGGCGCAAGCTGTGGATCCAGTTGCAGTGGACCCATACTCTCACGATGCAGCCGTAACACCTTGTTTTGAAAGTGACCGAACATTCTCTTTACTTGGTGGTAACGCCCTTCGACGATGCTTAAACGCGCCGAATAGTCACCCAGAATGTCCAAGTGGGCCGGCTGGGTGGTCAAATTCTCGAACGCAAAATAAATGCCTTCGCGAAAGGTGTCGGCGTAGTTGGCCAGGATGACCTGCTCGGTTTCGACGTAGTACACCTTCAACAGTTTGGTCTGGGGCTGGGTGAGGCGGCGCGACCATTGGCCATCGTTGGTAATAATCATCAGCCCCGAGGTGTTGTAGTCCAGGCGGCCGGCAATGTGCAGTTCGTGTCGGTCGGGCTCATCGATCAGGTCGAGCACGGTGGGGTGCTGCGGGTCTTGGGTGGCGCTCACGCAGCCCATGGGCTTGTGCAGCATGAAGTAGCGCGCTGGCCGACCGGCCTGTAGGACTTCGCCTGCGCACTCCACCTGGCTGAACTCGCGCACCTCGTGCAACGGGTCGCGCACAATCACCTGGTCGACCCGCACCTGGCCTGCAATCAGCAACAGGCGAACCTGCTTGCGATTGAAACGGGGCAAGTTGCTGAGGAATCGATCGACGCGCATTTCAGGGACGGCTGACGGTTGGGCGGGGTGACATCTTACGGGATTTGCGAGCCCGATGCGCCGGGCAACTGCGCCTGCACCTGG
Organism: Pseudomonas abieticivorans; assembly: GCF_023509015.1. Lineage (NCBI taxonomy): Bacteria > Pseudomonadati > Pseudomonadota > Gammaproteobacteria > Pseudomonadales > Pseudomonadaceae > Pseudomonas > Pseudomonas abieticivorans. Next base: position 1,432,491 of record NZ_CP094975.1, on the reverse strand, counting down.
GCGCAGCGCGGGCACAGGCAGCTTTTGTCGCGCAGGTCGGGGGGCAGGGCCAGCAGCACCGCCGGGTCGATGCTCACGCTGTAGCACCAGCAGGGCTGGGTCACGGTTCGCGGGTCGGCCAGGCTGCAGTCGTTGCGGGCGCCGCAGGCGGGGCAAAGGTTACTATCGTTCATGATTCGTAATGGGACCTGGGCTGTTCACTGCAGACGCGGTTGCGGCCACTTTGCTTGGCTCGGTACAAGGCCTTGTCGGCACGGCTGATCAGGTTGTGCAGGGTGTCGTCGGCCTGTAAGCCGGTCTGGCCGATGCTGGTGGTCACGCTCAAGGCCACGCCGTGGTAGTGGAACAGCGACTGTTCGGTTTGCTGGCGGATCTTTTCGGCGATCTGCGCGGCATCACTGGCCTGGGTGCCCTTGAGCAATACAATGAACTCCTCGCCGCCCCAGCGGCAAATGATATCCGACTGGCGCAAGCTGTAGCGTAACACCCGGGCAAAGCCTTGCAGCACCGCGTCACCGGCCAGGTGACCGTGCCCATCGTTCAGCGCCTTGAAATGGTCCAGGTCGAGCAGCAGCGCGCTCAGTGGCTGGTTCTCGCGTTCGGCCTCGTGCAGCGCCTGCGCGGCCAACAGGTCGAAGCCGCGGCGGTTGGGCAGGCCGGTCAGCACGTCGAGGGTGGCCAGGGCTTCGATGCGTTCGCGATAGCGCTGCAATACCTGGTTGAGCAGGTACAGCACCACCAAGGTCACCAGCAGGCAAATCAGCAGGTTCAGGTACAGCGATTGGCGGATATCACCCAAGGCGCTGTCTTCGCGCTTGTCGACGAACAGGTACCAGTTGAGTTCGGGAATAAAGCGTACGTTGAGAAAATGCCCGTGACCATTGGCGCTGTACTCATAGTTGCCGCCGCTGGGGTTTGGCATTTTGTGCAGCAGGTCCTCAAGGCCCGGCAGGGTGTGCAGCGAAGTACCGCTGCGGGCGCCTTGGGGGCCGCCTTCGGCACCGGTGAGCATCACCCGGCCGCCCTTGTCGACGAAGTACACGCTGCGTTGGTAGCGCTGTTGATAGGTGTCGATCAGCTTGATCACTGCATCCACGGTCAGGCCCACGCCGGCCGCGCCAATGAAACGGTCCTGATAGTCGAACACTTTGTAATTGATGAAAAACGTCAGGCTGTCGTGGTTCGCCATGTCGACATCGACGTTGATCTCGTAGGGCGCTTGCATGTCCCTTACGCGGAAATACCACACGTCCCGCGGCTCGTCGGGCGCCACTTTTTTCAGCACGCCCTTGGCCTGGTAATAGGTCAGGGTGGTATTGGAAACGAAGAAGGCGGTGTAGGCGCCGTAATGGCTCATCACTTCCTTGAGGTATCGCGTCATTTGCTCCGGGTCGCGCTCGCCCCCCACGACCCAATCGCGCATGAACGTGTCGCGCGACATCATCGAGGAAATCAGGATCGGCCTGACCAGGTCTTTCTGGATTTCCGAGTAGACGGTATCGGAGGTCAGCGGTAGCTCGGTGTTGACGATGTTGTCGCGGATGGAGCTACGTGATGCGAAATAGCTCAGTAGAGAAGTCGCCAGGAAGCCGCAGCCCAGCAACGCGATCAGCGTCAGCACCAGGGAGCGTTGGGAAAACGGTGCGAAGCGAAGCGGCATGGGCAATCCGTTGGCAGATGTCGGCCCGTTCAATTCTAGTGGCTTTGGCCTCGCTCATGTAAGAAATCAGCCTACAGGCCTGGCCGTTTGAGGTGGGGCACGGCCTGGGCAATCATCGTTGCATCACTTGGCACCGACCGCGGTGCTTGCCATGCAAACGAAGAAGGACACCCCTATGCGTACCAAAATCATGTTTGGATTACTTGCCGTGCTGGGCACTGGCACTGCCTGGGCACAGGGCCAGGAGTACTGCCCGGCCACTGACGCGATTAGCCAGGTAGGCGCGACCTACAGCGCTCCAACCGCCGATGGCGAAGGCCAGTGGTATGGTGTGGCCGCGGCGGGTGCCGGCCAGGTGCAGGCGTTCACCGAGGGTGTGTTTCGCGCCCATGAAACCAGCAGCAAAGGCGTGGTGCACGGTGAAATTCTGCGTTGCAGTTACACCCTGCAAGGTGGCAGCAGCCTGGACATGAGGTTCAAGCAGCCGGGCACGCTGGTAAGCATCGACGATACGCAAGGCTGGGAACAATGGCACACGCAGTATTTCTGCGAAAATCCGGAAGCCACGGCGTGCCGGTTTACCGAACTGAAGCGGCCAGCACGTGGCTGACCCAGACCTCGCTCGGTGACTGATCTGTTACAAAATTATACAGGGCGGCACTTAAACCGGATCTCGCAGTCTTAAGTAATGTCGAGAAGCGTATGGCTTGTCGACGCCAACCAGCGCCGCTGGTTAGAGCCGCCTAGCGGTCCAGGAGGCCGCCATGTATAGACAGTATCGAAAACTTTTGCTGATAGTTTTGCTGAGTTTGACGACCACCGCCTGTGTTTACGGAGGCCCCGATTACTATCCCAGCCGAACCTATGTAGCCGAGGCGCCCTACACGCCTTACTACGGCTACGGCACCACGATCTACAGCGGGACTTATTACTCGGCACCGCGCGCCTACTACGCGCCCCGCGCCTATTACGCACCGTCGCCGCGTTACTACCGCCCACCACCACCCGGCTATGGACCGCCACGGGGTAACTGGGGTGGCCCACCCCACGGGCCTGGCCCGGGTTACCGCCCTGGTTACCGGCCGGGGCCAGGGCACTACGGGCCAGACCGCAATCACGACGGTCGGCCGGACCACGGGCGGCGTTGAACCGCTCGCTTGAAAAAAGGCGCCTCCAGCAGGCGCCTTTTTTTTAGGTCAGTATTGCAACAGGTCGGCCAAGGGGTGCCTGCCCTCCCAGGCCTTGCTGAAGTGCGCCTCGATCACGGCGCTTGGAATGTGCGAAACATCCGGCCAATGCCAGTGCGGTTTCTGATCCTTATCAATCAGCCGGGCACGTACCCCTTCGCTGAACTCGGGGTGGCGGCAACAGTTCAGGCTCATGCTGTATTCCATCTGCAGCACTTGCGCCAACGACAGCAGCTTGGCGCGGTGGATCTGCTCCCATACCAGGTGGGCGGTCAGCGGGCAGCCCTCGCTCAGGGTGTGCGCGGCGCGGCTCAGCAGTGGGTCGGCATGGCCGCGCAAATGGCTGATGGCCCGCCAGGCGCAGGCGACATCGCTGACGTCCAGCAGACTGTCGATTTGCTGGCGCCGAGGTAGCCACTGCGGCTCTGGCAGGTCGGCGATGGCTTCCTGCTGCAGGGCCTTGAGCAGGCTGTTGAGCTGCATGGGCGTCTGCTCCTGCCAGTTCAGTTGCAGCAGGCCATCGATCAGCGCCTCCTGTTGATCATCGCGCATGAACCGGTCGGCCAGGTCCAGGTCCAGGGCATCGCGGGCGTTGATGTGCGCACCGGTCAAACCCAGGAACAAGCCCAGCTTGCCTGGCAGGCGGGCAAGAAACCAACTGGCGCCCACATCCGGGTACAGGCCGATGCTGATCTCGGGCATGGCCAGGCGCGAGCTGGGGGTGACGATGCGAATGTTCGCGCCTTGCAACAGGCCCATGCCGCCGCCCAACACATAACCGTGGCCCCAGCAGATCAGCGGCTTGGCATAGGTGTGCAGTTGGTAGTCCAGGCGGTACTCGGCGGCAAAGAAGGCGGCGGCCAGGGGCGGAACTTCGCCGGGGTGGGCGCGGCAGGCCTCGACCAGGCTGCGCACGTCGCCGCCAGCGCAAAATGACTTGCTGCCATTGCCGCGCAGCAGCACGCAAACGATTTGAGGTTCCAGCGCCCAGGCATCCAATTGCGTGCTCAGCGCTTCGATCATGGGCAATGACAGGGCATTGAGGGATTTCTCGGCATTCAGGGTCGCGATACCAATGCGCGCGCCGTCTACACCGGTGAGTTCTTCGAATTGCAGATTCATTCTGACCTCTACTGAACAGATCCTGACAGTATGGTTGCTGTCGTGGTTTGTGCGGGTTACCGGTCGGATTGATTGACAAGCGCGGGCGGCTTTCCTAGTGTCCGCGCATTGTTTCGCAGGTGACCCATGAGCACAGACCACGACCGTATCAAACTTGAGCCCAGTTGGAAGCAGGCCTTGAGTGCCGAATTCGACCAGCCCTACATGGCCCAACTGCGCGAATTCCTGCGTCAGGAGCACGCGGCAGGCAAGGAAATCTACCCGCCAGGCCCGTTGATTTTCAATGCCCTGAACCTGACGCCGCTGGACCAGGTAAAGGTGGTGATCCTCGGCCAAGACCCCTACCACGGCCCGGGCCAGGCGCACGGCCTGTGTTTTTCGGTGCAGCCGGGCATCGCCACGCCGCCGTCACTGGCCAATATCTACAAAGAACTCAAGCGTGACCTGAACATCGACATCGCCACCCATGGTTGCCTGCAACATTGGGCCGAGCAGGGCGTATTGCTGCTTAACACCACCATGACCGTGGAGCGCGCCAACGCCGCCTCCCACGCCAAAAAGGGCTGGGAACATTTCACCGACCGGGTCATCCAGCTCGTCAGCGAGCACCAGGGCAGCACGGTATTTTTGCTGTGGGGTGCACATGCCCAGAGCAAGCAGAAACTGATCGATGCCAGCAAGCACCTGGTGCTGACCTCGGTGCACCCCTCGCCGCTGTCGGCCTACCGTGGCTTCATCGGCAACGGGCATTTCAGCCGCACCAACAAGTTCTTGCAGCAAAACGGCATGACGCCGATCGACTGGAAATTGCCCGCGGCTTAGGTGTAGGAAGTAGCTGAAAGCTGCGTCCTACCTGAGATGTGGGATGGTTCTGGTTTTCTCTCAGTGGCTAGGAATGGCCCCTGTTCCTTGAAATCATGCTCGCCGGAAATGGACGTGCGAGTGGCGATTCAAGATGAAAATACCCCGAGGATTCTGGCTGGCTATCGGTGCCGTGGTCATCAGCCTGATGCCGGCCAGCGGCGCGACGAGCGATTGGCCTGGCGATCCCCTGTTCGATCGCCAGGGCTACCTGCACGCGCTCAATATTCCGATGGTCTGGCAACACTTCACCGGCCGGGGCGTGCGCATCGGCCAGTTCGAAGCGCATAGCACCGATATCAAGGCGGTGTTTGATTATCGTCATCCAGACCTTGCGGCCAACATCGATCCCGCATGGCAGGCCAGCAGCAGCCCCTGGCTTTTCCCCAGCCGTTTCAACAGCGACCGGCACGTCGAGCATGCCACTGCGGTGGCCGGGGTCATGGCGGCGGCGCGCAATGGCCAGGGTGTGGTGGGGGTTGCCTACGATGCGACGTTGGGCGGGCACTGGCTCAAGCGTGACCTGTCCTCACTGCGCTACCTGCAACGCTACGACGTGGCCAATCTCAGTTGGGGCAGCGAAAAACGCTTCGGTCTTTGGTTGAAGATGCCCATGGTCGGGGCAGTGCCTCGCGAATACAGCCAGGCCCTGAGCGAGGGCCGTGGCGGTTTGGGTACCGTCATCGTCATGTCCGCTGGCAACGAGCGCCAGCAAGGCGGCAACGCCAACTATTCGAACCTGAGCAACATGCGCGGCAACATCATGGTGGCGGCCAGTTGCTCGAGCGCCCTGGCGGCCCGATGTGCCAGCAGCGGGTTCTCCAACCCCGGTGCCAACCTGCTGGTCAGTGCGCCGGGCGTGGGCATCATGACCACCAGCCAGGCGGCGGAGCACTATCGTGAGCACAGCGGCACCAGCCTCGCCGCACCCATGGTCAGTGGTGTGGCGGCATTGATGCTGCAAGCAAACCCGGCCCTGGGCTACCGCGACGTGCAGGACATCCTGGCAATGACCGCCCGACGGGTCAGCGACCCCTCCAGCACCTGGCAAATCAATGGTAGCCATGAGTGGAATGGCGGCGGCATGCACGTCAGCCACGACTACGGCTACGGTGAGGTCGATGCCCTGGCGGCTGTGCGGCTGGCGCAACACTGGCCGACGACTCAACGTTTTGGCGACGAGGCCCTGTTGCAAGAGGCCCTGGCCAGCCGCCGGCAAAACCTCGCGATCCCTGACAATGATCCCCAAGGCATTGCGTACCGCATGACATTGCTCAATGCCCGCCTGCGCGTCGAACACGTGCAGGTGCGTGTCGAGCTTGAGCATGAGCGCGCCGGTGATCTGGTCGTGACCCTGGTTTCACCCAAGGGTACCCGTTCGGTATTGATCGACCGGCCAGGCAGGCCGCCCGCCAAACCCGACGACCTGGGCGACCTGCATTTCGCTCGAAAACAGCGCCTGGACTTCACCTTCAGCACGGCGTTGCTACGCGGCGAACCTGCGGCCGGGCAGTGGGAGTTGCACGTCAGTGACCGGGCCGCCGGCAAGATCGGCCAACTGCGGGGCTGGAGCCTGAATGCGTTTGGTCGGGTGGAAAACACTAACGATCACTACGTGTACACCAACGAATTCGCCGAGCAGTCCCGCGAGGTGGGGCGCCAACGGCTCGAGGATCGCAACGGTGGTATCGACACCTTGAACGCAGCAGCCATCAGCAGCGCGAGCCTGGTCGACTTGAGCACCGGGCAGGCGCGGCTGGCGGGTGCGGATTTGACGGTGGTGAGCCCGGAGCAGATTGAACACCTGATTGGCGGTGATTATGCCGATGTGCTGATCGGTAACGCCGCAGACAATGTGCTGGTCGGCGGCAAGGCCGATGACCTTCTGCAAGGCGGCGATGGTGACGACACCCTGCTCGGAGGCACTGGCAACGACCGTTTGAGCGGCGGCCGGGGCCGTGACACCTTTGTGATTGCGGCAGCCGCGCAGCAGGGTGACACGCTGCTGGACTTCACCCCGGGTGAAGACCGATTGCTGTTCACAGGTTTTGCCGCGCATTCCCCAATCGAATGGCTGGACCGTGGGCAAGACACACTGGTCAAGCTGCCCGGCGAGCAGTTCCTACTGCTCAGGGGCGTCGCCGCCGACACGCTGTCTGCAGACGATTGGGCCTGGCGTGAAGGCGCGGTGACGCTGGACTTACTGGCGGGCAAGGTCGACCTGGGTTAGCGCCGACGCTTGGCAGCCGCTGGCTTGACCACCGGCACGTTCAACGATGGGCTGCCCAGCGGGTGGGTGGTGGCATTGAAGAACGACAGCTGCGTGCCGTGGGCCGCGAACAACTGGCTGAAGTAATGCTTCTGGCTGATGACCCACGCGTCGCTGAGCGGGAAGATCGAGATCGCCAGTTGTTGTATGCCGGCTTGCACGATGGCTTCCAGTAGGTGCCGGTCTTGTTTGCCCAGGCTGTGGCCAAACAGGCACAGCGGCCCTTGGTGGTTGGCCAGTTGGGCGTGGCACCAACTCAGGTAGTCGGAGTTTCGAATGGCACGCAGCTTGTCGGCGAGCTGGCCTTCATTGACAAACAAGGGTACCTCGCCCGGCTGGTTGATGGCGAAACCATCCAGCAGTGCACTGGCGCTGGCTGCGCGCTGGAACGTGGTGCCGTCAGCTTGTTTGATCAGGTGCAGGCCACCATGCAAATGCAACAGCCGGGTGCCAGGGGCGCGGGTATGGCAGGCATCGAAACCGGTGTCCACGTCGAACAGTTCGGCGAAGCCCTCGGGCGCCTGTTGCACGGCCCAGTGGGCGAGCAGGTCGTAGTTGGTCGAATACACCGTGGTGTAGGCACGCAAGGCTGCGTTGATCTGCAGCATCGACGCGGCTGGCAGCAGCTTCCAGGGGATGTGCACGCTGCGCATGGCGTGGATCAACGCTTCCTTGATCGCGTAATAGCGATTGAGCGGCGAGGATGAGCTGATTGCCAACGCGGCGTTGACCCGCACTGTGGTGTTCAGCGAGCCAAGTACCTGTTCGAAGTTTTGCGTGGCCATGGACTTGAACAAGGCCAGGTCCGTTTGCCCCAGGGGCTTGTTGCGCACGGTTTGCGCCTGCTCGAACAGTGAGTCGTAGGCAAAGCTGCGCCACACGGCGCGGCTGGCGCCGTTGCCCAGCAGCAGGCCGCTGCAGGCGGTGGCCAGGGGCAGGTCCGGCCAGGCCGCGAGGCTGGCGTCGAGGGCGTCAAGTTCCATGGTGTAAGGTTTGCCTGGTTCGGTTTCAGGGCGCGACTTTACCACGGGAAACCGCGTTGTCATGTGCAGGGGCGACTATGCTGGTTTCGGTAAAACGCCGCGAGGCGTCACCTTTCAAGGAGCAAGCATGTTCGCCACCTGGAGCAAGACCCTTTACCTGGGCGCCCTGTTGATGGGCGCTGTAGCGTTGGACGCACAGGCCGACAGCCACCCTGGCGAGGCCTTGGCCAAGGTGGCCGGGGTGACCTGGCCGGCGGTCATCGCCCACCGTGGCGCCTCGTATGATGCGCCGGAGTCGACCCGGGCAGCCTATGTGCTGGCGCGCGAGTTGGGTGCCGATTACCTGGAGATGGACTTGCAGCGTACCCGTGATGGCGCCCTGGTCGCCCTGCACGACGTCAGCCTGTTGCGCACCACCGACGTGGCCAATAAATTCCCGCAGCGCCAGGACCAGCCGGTAAGCGAGTTCACCTTGGCTGAACTCAAGACCCTGGATGCTGGCAGCTGGTACAACAGCGCCAATGCGCCGCGCGCCCGCCCCACCTTTGCCGGCCTACAGATTCTGACCCTCGACGAGATCATCGACATCGCCGAGGCGAACCCCGCGCACAAGCCTGGGTTGTATATCGAGACCAAGGCGCCCTTGCTGTTTCCTGGCATCGAGCACGACCTCAAGGCCAAGCTTCAGGCCCGTGGCTGGGTGACGAGTGCCAATGGCGTCGCGGCCGGGCACCGACTGATTCTGCAAACGTTCGAGAAAAACAGCCTGCAACTGCTCGACAAGGAAATGCCAGCCGTACCCAAGGTGCTGCTGCTGTGGGTGGGGGCGGGCAGCATCGAACCCAAAAACCCTCAGACTTTCGCCCAGTCTGGCGCTACCAGCAGGGCTGCCTACTACGCCAGCCAAGCGCCCAAGGACCGGGCTGAGTTCGAGCGCTGGCTGGACTTTGCCAAGGCCAATGGTGCTGCCGGTACCGGGCCCTCGGCTGCGTTGACCGAAGGAGGGGACCAGAGCTACATGGACCTGGTGCAGCCGTGGATGAACAGCATGACCCACGACAAGGGGCTGTTCGTGCATGTGTACACGGTGGATGACCCGGTGGATTACCAGAAAGTGATGGCGGCGGGCGTGGACGGGATCTTTACCAATCGCGCCAGTGAACTGTTGAAGTTCTATGGGCGGGCGTCGAGCCAGTCAGTCGGTCAGATCTTGCAGGCACAGGGTTTCTGATCGAAGTCGGTGCCCCTTGGGGCCGCATCGTAGCCATCGGCAGCGGTTACGGGGCGGCAGTCAGGGGCTGCTGTTATTTATTGCTGGTTAAGCAGCCGCTCCATCCGCGCCTCAAGCCGGCGCTTGATCTCGGTTTCGATGTGCGGGGCAAAATCGTCGATCACGTCCTGCATGATCAGTTGTGCGGCGGCACGCAGTTCGCGGTCCAGGTGCAACAAAGTGTCCTGGCGGTTTTCAGCCGGCGTGGCAGCGACCGCAGGCTTGGGTGCTGGCGGCGGGGTAGGTGCCGGCGTTTGCGCCTTGGGTTCTTGCAACTGATCGAACAGCAGCGGTATTTGCTCCTCGCCACCGACGGTGTCGGTCAGCAGGGGTGGTTGCAGTGTGTCATCGCCGAGCAGCTTGCGGATCGATTCGAGGTCGTCCAGCAGGTGCGCGGATTTTGGCAGGGAATTGGGATTGTCCATCTTGAACTCAGAGTCGCTGTAAGCGGTGATCTTGCAGAGCATAGCCCTGTTCACGGTAGAAACGGAAACTCTCCCGTGCGGCCTGACGAATAGCGGGGTCTTCGACCACCACTTCGGCCACGCGGGCAAAACGCTGCACAAAGGCGGGAATCTTCAGGTCCAGGTTGACCAAAAGGTCTTGGTGCGAACCCGGCTCGGCGCTGCCGTGGCCCAAGGCAATCGGGCCGTCGGCGTCGTCTTCGACGGCGCTGTGGGGGATGAAGCTTTCACCCTTGAACTGCCACAGGCGTGCGTCCAGGTCGTCGCGTTGGGCGGCATCGCTGCAATGCAGGTAGATGCGGTGGCCCATGCGCCAGGCCTTTTCGGTCAGCTTGCAGGCAAAGTCCAGCCGAGCCGAAGGGTCGGCGCTGGGTAAAATGTAGAAATCGACTTTGGTCATGACTTTTCCACGTCTCCCGATGCGCCGGCAAGCCGGCGCACCGAGGGGCGTTCAGGTTCAAGCGTTGGCGCGGTCCAGCAAGTACTGGGTCAGCAGCGGCACGGGGCGGCCCGTGGCGCCCTTGTCTTTGCCGCCGCTCAGCCATGCGGTGCCGGCGATGTCCAGGTGGGCCCAGTCATATTGCTTGGCAAAGCGCGACAGGAAGCAGCCAGCGGTGATCGAGCCGCCTTTGGGGCCGCCAATGTTGGCGATGTCGGCAAACGGGCTGTCCAGTTGTTCCTGGTATTCGTCGAACAACGGCAGTTGCCAGGCGCGGTCGTCGGCCAGCTTGCCAGCACTGAGCAGTTGCTCGATCAGTGCGTCGTTGTTGCCCATCAAACCCGAGGTGTGGCCGCCCAGGGCGACGACGCAGGCGCCGGTCAGGGTGGCGATGTCGATCACCGCTTGCGGCTTGAAGCGTTCGGCGTAGGTGAGGGCGTCGCACAGTACCAGGCGGCCTTCGGCGTCGGTATTGAGGATTTCCACGGTCTGGCCGCTCATGGTGCTGACGATGTCGCCCGGGCGCGTGGCGTTGCCGCTTGGCATGTTCTCGGCGCAAGCCAGGATGCACACCAGGTTGATCGGCAGTTGCAGGTCGAGCACGGCACGCAGGGTGCCGAACACGCTGGCGGCGCCGCACATGTCGTACTTCATCTCGTCCATGCCGGCCGCAGGCTTGATGCTGATGCCGCCGGTATCGAAGGTAATGCCCTTGCCGACCAGCACGAACGGCTTCTCGGATTTCTTGCCGCCCTGGTAATTCATGACGATCAGGCGCGGTGGCTGCTCGCTGCCTTGGGCAACGGCCAGGAAGGCACCCATGCCCAGTTCCTTGAGCTTCTTCTCGTCGTGGATTTCAACCTTGAGGTTCTTGTTGGCCTTGCCCAGCGCCTTGGCTTCTTCAGCCAGATAGCTTGGGTGGCACAGGTTGGGCGGCATGTTGCCCAGGTCGCGGGTAAAGCGCATGCCGTTGGCGATGGCCTTGGCGTGGGCCACGGCGCGCTCGACGTCAGCGGAGTTGAGCTTGTCGGTCAACAGGGTGATTTTTTTCAGGGCGCGCGGTTCGGCCTTGGTGCTCTTGAACTGATCGAACACGTACTCGCCGTCCAGCAGGGTTTCGGCCAGCAGGCGAGCCTTGCCGTAGGCGGCGCGGTTTTTCACCGTCAGTTCTTCCAACGCCAGCACCGCATCACTGCCGCCCAGGCCCTTGAGCACGTTGAGCACGCCGGCGGCCAGTTTGCGCCACGGGCGGTCGCCAAGCTCGGTGTCTTTGCCGGTGCCTACCAGCAGTACGCGTTCGGCCTTGAGGTTGGGCACGCTGTGCAGCAGCAACGTCTGGCCAGCCTTGCCGGACAGGTCGCCGCGCTTGAGCACGGCGGTCAGGGCGCCGCCGCTGACGTCGTCGATTTTCTGCGCCACGGTGCCCAGTTTGCGCCCTTCGCCGACCGCGATCACCAGGGTGGCGGTTTTCAGGCTTTCAGCGGTTACGCTTTTTACAACCAATTCCATTTATCGGATCCCCGAGTGAACTGTCAGTTTTCGCAGAGTCTATGCTGTGCGAGGCGTGCATGCCGGTCATGCCAAAGTCCCCAGTTTGAGCCCAGCCGGCCGGCGCTGACAACCCTTGAGCGCAGCTTTGCGCGCTCGCATGCGTACACGAAGTGACAGGGCGGGCCAATCACAGGATAATGCGCCGACTTTTTCGGTGGTTCGCCCTGTGCGTGCCGGTCACTGTCGTGGCAACTTGTGTTTTCCTTGTTCGGCCCCCGAGCCTGACAACCCTGGAGTGTCTGGTTTGATCGTCTTCCGTTATCTGTCCCGTGAGGTCATGCTCACCCTCAGCGCGGTGAGTGCCGTGCTGCTGGTGATTATCATGAGCGGGCGCTTCATCAAATACCTGGCACAGGCCGCTTCCGGCGCCCTGGACCCTGGCGTGCTGTTCCTGATCATGGGCTACCGTCTGCCAGGCTTCCTGCAACTGATCCTGCCCCTGGGGCTGTTTCTGGGCATCCTGCTGGCCTATGGCCGGTTGTACCTGGAAAGCGAAATGACCGTGCTCGCCGCCACCGGCATGAGCCAGCAACGCCTGCTGGCCATGACGATGTTCCCGGCCGCCGTGGTGGCGTTGCTGGTCACCTGGCTTAGCTTGAGCCTGGCCCCGCTGGGCGCCGCGCAGTTTTCCCTGCTGATCAACCAGCAAGACGCCATGACCGAGTTCGACACCCTGGTACCAGGGCGCTTCCAGGCGCTGCGTGACGGCACCCGCGTGACCTACACCGAAACCCTGTCTGACGACCGGGTCAATCTGGGCGGTGTGTTCATTTCCGAGAAGCGCCTGTCGAGCGACCAGAAGGACCGCGGCATTTCCGTACTGGTGGCCGACAAAGGCCGTCAGGAAGTGCGCCCCGATGGCAGCCGCTACCTGATCCTGGACAACGGCTACCGTTATGACGGTAACCCGGGCATGGCCGATTACCGTGCCATCAAGTACGACACCTACGGCGTGATGCTGCCCAAACCCGAAGTCAGCCAGGAGGTCAGCGATCGCGATGCGATCCCGACCCTGAAGCTGATCGACGGTGAGGTCAAGGACGCCGCCGAGTTGCAGTGGCGCCTGTCCCTGCCGCTGCTGGTGTTCATCGTCACCCTGATGGCGGTGCCGCTTTCGCGGGTCAACCCGCGCCAGGGCCGTTTCCTCAAGTTGCTACCGGCGATTCTTCTGTATATGGCGTATCTGACGATCCTGGTGGCCGCCCGCGGCGCTCTGGAAAAAGGCAAGATCCCGGCAAGCCTGGGCTTGTGGTGGGTGCATGTAATCTTCCTGGTGATCGGCCTTGGCTTGATGTACTGGGAGCCGCTGCGCCTGAACATGGCCAGCCGCCGTGCCCAGGAGGTGACCCGTGGTTAAGCTCGACCGGTACATCGGCCGCAGTGTCTTCGTGGCGATCCTGGCGGTACTGGGGATTATCCTCGGGCTGGCCTCGCTGTTCGCGTTCATCGACGAGATGGGCGATATCAGTGACACCTACACCTTGCTCGACGCCGGGCGCTTCGTCCTGCTCACGGCCCCGCGGCGTGTCTATGACATGCTGCCGATGGCCGCGCTGATCGGTTGCCTGATTGGCCTGGGCAGCCTGGCCAGCAGCAGCGAACTGACCATCATGCGTGCCGCCGGCGTGTCCATCGCCCGGATCGTCTGGGCGGTGATGAAGCCCATGCTGGTGCTGATGATCGCCGGCGTGCTGGTGGGCGAGTACGTGGCCCCGGTTACCGAAAGCACCGCCCAGGCCGAGCGTGCGCTGGCCCAAGGCAGTGGCGATGCGCAAAGCTCGCGCCACGGCCTGTGGCATCGCGAAGGTCAGGAGTACATTCACATCAACGCCGTGCAGCCCAATGGCTTGCTATACGGTGTGACGCGCTACCACTTCGACGACCAGCGCCATATGCAAAGCGCCAGTTTCGCCAAGAACGCCCAATACGACAGTGGCCACTGGAACCTTACCGAGGTCACCACCACGCTGTTCCATGGCGACAGCACCGAAGTGGTCAACGAGCCGCAGGTGCGCTGGGACGTCAGCCTGACGCCGCAACTGCTCAGCACGGTGGTGATGGAGCCCGAGTCGCTGTCGATCACCGGCCTTTGGAGCTACATCCATTACCTGGCGGACCAGGGCCTGAACAACGCGCGTTACTGGCTGGCGTTCTGGACCAAGGTGATGCAACCGCTGGTGACGGCGGCGCTGGTACTGATGGCGATTTCCTTCATCTTCGGCCCGCTGCGTTCAGTAACGCTGGGCCAGCGGGTGTTCACGGGTGTACTGGTGGGCTTTACCTTCCGCATCATCCAGGACCTGCTGGGGCCTTCCAGCCAAGTGTTCGGCTTCCCACCGCTGTTGGCGGTGGTGATCCCGGCGGGCATCTGCGCCCTGGCCGGGGTATGGCTGCTGCGCCGAGCGGGTTGATGGCCACACGCTGAAAAAAACCGACCTCAGGGTCGGTTTTTTTATGGGCGGCGTATCAGGTTTTCTTCTTCGGCAGGCGCACCACCTGGGTCTCGGAGTAGCGGTCGTGCCAACTGCGTTTGCGCTCGTCCACCAGCACCCACCAAAAGCCTGCGCCAACGCACAGCCACGAGCCGATCGATACCACGAAGCGCAACAAGGCCTGCCACAGGTTGATCGCGCTGCCATCGGCATTTTGCACGCGTATGCCCCATACCTGCATACCCAGGGTCTGCCCGGCATGGGTCCAGAACTTGGCGAAAAAGCCGAACAGCACAAATAGCAGCAACGTGGACAGGAAGGGATCGCCGTCCAGCTTGCCAGCCTCGGACAGGGCGCGCAGGCGTGCTTCGCCGATAAACGCCATCATGATCAGCTTGTACACCAGCGTGGTCACCATGAGCAGCGCCAGGCACAGCCAAAAGTCATAGAACATGGCCGCCAACCGGCGACCGAGCCCGGCAGCGGGGAAGTCGCCCTGGGGGCGCAGCATTTGCTTGGGCATGGCGTGGTGCTCCTTGCTCACGGGTAACAGGCGGGTACAAAAAAGCCCCTGCTGTTGCCAGCAGAGGCTCTTTCATACGGAGACGAATCAGCCTTCGGCTTGAACTTCGTCAGCCTGCAGGCCCTTCTGGCCTTGCACGGAAACGAAGGTCACTTTCTGGCCTTCTTTCAGGCTCTTGAAGCCGTTACCCTGGATAGCGCGGAAATGTACGAACAGATCCGGACCGCTTTCTGGAGTGATAAAACCAAAACCTTTCTCGTCGTTAAACCACTTGACGGTACCGCTCTGACGTTCAGCCATTTTCTTATTTCCTTGGAACTTGAATTAATGACAGCTTCTTTCACATGAAAGAGTACTGGGCTGGATTGCAGGAAAGTAAGAGACGCAGAACGGGTTGTAGCAAATCTCGGCGCTACTGCCCAGGTCACGATCCAAAGCGACCCATGCAAACACAGTGAAGAAACTCTACGCTAACTTCGCCCGCAAAAACAAGCCCTGCGAAGCGCCCATTGGTTACCTTTTTCCACTTGCCCTGTAAGTCAGGCCAGCCAAGGCTTACAGCCCTGCACTCAAGGTATTTCGGAATGTTATAAAGCCTGTTCGATTTCGAATAGAGCAGCGCTGATTTCGTCGACCGATTGATATGAAATACTGTATCAATTCAATCGACAAAAACCGCTGGGTGAATCGGATCAGCCGCGATAGTAGCGCTGTGCTACGAACGGCATCTTGCTGACTTTCATGGCAACTTTCTTGCCGCGAACGATGGCCCACACTGGCGTATCGATCGCGATATGCGCCGCATCGACATAACCCATGGCCACCGGGGCTGCGAGTGTCGGGCCGAAGCCGCCGCTGCAGACGGTGCCGATGACGGTGCCGGCCTCGTCGACGATTTCGGCGCCTTCGCGCACTGGCGTACGTTCTTGAGGCAACAAACCAACCCGCTTGCGCGCCACGCCCTGCTGTTGTTGGGCAAAGACCTGGGCGGCACCCGGGAAGCCGCCGGCACGCGCACCATCGGCGCGGCGTGCCTTGGAGACCGCCCACAGCAGGCTGGCCTCGATTGGCGTGGTGTGTTCGTTCATGTCGTGGCCGTACAGGCACAGGCCCGCTTCCAGGCGCAGGGAGTCCCGTGCGCCGAGGCCGATGGCCGCGACTTCAGGCTCGGCCAGCAGTGCGCGGGCCAAGGCCTCGGCGTGGGCCGCAGGCACCGAGATTTCAAAACCATCTTCGCCGGTGTAGCCCGAGCGGCTCACGTAGCAGTCCACGCCCAGCAACTGCACGGGGGCGAACTGCATGAAGGTCATCTGGGCAACGTGCGGTGCCAGGCGCGCCAGTACCGTGACGGCGGCCGGGCCTTGCAGGGCCAGCAGGGCGCGCTCCTCGAACAGCGGCTCGACGCGGCAACGCTCGCCCAGGTGCGCCTTGAGGTGCGCCAGGTCCTGGTCCTTGCAGGCGGCGTTGACCACCAGGAACAGTTCGTCGTTGCCCAGGTTGGCAACCATCAAGTCGTCGAGGATGCCGCCGTGCGCGTTAGTGAACATGGCGTAGCGCTGCATGCCCACCGGCAGGTCGATGATGTCGACCGGCACCAGGGTTTCCAGGGCTGCGGCGGCATCGCTGCCCACCAGGCGAATCTGACCCATGTGCGACACGTCGAACAGGCCTGCCAGTTCGCGAGTGTGCAGGTGTTCCTTCATCACGCCCAGCGGGTATTGCACGGGCATGTCGAAGCCGGCGAAGGGCACCATGCGCGCGCCCAGTTCCAGGTGCAGGGCGTGCAGCGGGGTGTGTTGCAGGGTTTCAGTGGACATTGGTGGCTCCTAAAATTGGATGGGTCAACATTCGATGATGTTGACGGCCAGACCGCCGCGGGCGGTCTCCTTGTATTTGCTTTTCATGTCGGCGCCGGTCTGGCGCATGGTGCGGATCACCTTGTCCAGCGAGACGAAGTGCTGGCCGTCGCCACGCAGGGCCATGCGCACCGCGTTGATGGCTTTTACCGAACCCATGGCGTTGCGTTCGATGCAGGGCACCTGCACCAGGCCGCCGATGGGGTCGCAGGTCAGCCCCAGGTTGTGCTCCATGCCGATCTCGGCGGCGTTCTCGACCTGTTGCACGCTGCCGCCCAACACCTCGCACAAGGCGCCGGCCGCCATGGAACAGGCCACGCCGACTTCACCCTGGCAGCCGACCTCGGCACCCGAGATGGAGGCGTTTTCCTTGTACAGAATGCCGATGGCAGCGGCCGTCAGCATGAACCGCACCACGCCGTCTTCACTGGCGCCGGGTATAAAGCGCATGTAGTAGTGAAGCACCGCCGGCACGATGCCAGCGGCACCGTTGGTGGGCGCCGTGACCACCCGCCCGCCCGAGGCGTTTTCCTCGTTCACGGCCAGGGCGTACAGGTTGACCCAATCGAGCACCGACAGCGCATCGCGCAAGGCGGCCTCCGGGTGCTGGCACAGTTGCCGATGCAGGGCGGCCGCACGGCGCTTGACCTTCAGGCCGCCGGGCAGGATGCCTTCGTTGCGGCAACCGGCTTCGACGCAGTCCTGCATCACCTGCCAGATTTTCAGCAGGCCACTGCGGGTTTCGGCTTCGGGGCGCCAGGCGCCTTCGTTGGCCAGCATCACCTGGCTGATCGACAAGTGCTGCTCGGTGCAGTGGGCCAGCAACGCCTTGGCGCTTTTGAACGGGAAGGGCAGCACCGTGCTGTCCTCGACAATGCGGTCGGCGCCGGCGGCATCTTCATCCACCACGAAGCCGCCACCCACCGAGTAATACTCGCGGCTGCGGATTTGCAGGCCGGCGGCGTCCAGGGCGCGAAAAATCATGCCGTTGGGGTGGTAGGCCAGCGGTTTGCGGATCATCGCCAAATGCTGCTTTTCGATGAAGGCGATGGCGTGCTCGCCCAGCAGGTTGATCTGCCCGCTGCCGCGAATCGCCTGCAGGCGCTCGTTGACCGAGGCCGTGTCGACGGTGTCCGGGTGTTCGCCTTCCAGGCCCAGCAACACGGCCTTGTCGCTGCCGTGGCCTTTGCCGGTGGCACCCAGCGAGCCGTAAAGCTCCACCTTGACGCTGGCGGTGCTGGTTAACAGCCCATCGCGCTTGAGCCCTTCGACAAAGCGTGCAGCTGCGCGCATCGGCCCTACCGTGTGGGAGCTGGAGGGGCCGATACCGATCTTGAACAGGTCGAAAACGCTGAGGGACATGAAGCGGCTCCCTATGGAGACATAATTTCAGCCAAAACCACGGTGCGGTGTTCGCGGATGCTCCTACACGGGTATACAAGTCCCATAGGAGCATCCGCCCAGCAAACACCGCACATATCCGGCCAAGCCGCGAGGCTTAGCTTTCCTGGTAAGCCTCGATCGACGGGCAGGCGCACACCAGGTTGCGGTCGCCGAACACGTTGTCCACACGCCCGACCGGCGGCCAGTACTTGCTTTCCACCAGCGAGGCCAGCGGGTACACCGCCTGTTCGCGGCTGTAGGCGTGGGCCCATTCACCGACCAGCTCGGCCGCCGTATGGGGTGCATTTTTCAGCGGGTTATCGTCCTTGTCCAAGGTGCCCGCTTCCACTGCACGGATCTCTTCGCGAATCTGGATCATGGCATTGATGAAGCGGTCCAGTTCTTCCTTGGATTCGCTTTCGGTCGGCTCGATCATCAGCGTGCCCGCCACCGGGAACGACATGGTCGGGGCATGGAAACCGAAATCGATCAGGCGCTTGGCCACGTCATCGACGCTGATGCCGCTGGTTTCTTTCAACGGGCGCAGGTCCAGGATGCATTCGTGGGCCACCAGGCCATTGCTGCCGGAGTACAGCACAGGATAGTGCTCTTCCAGGCGGCGCGAGATGTAGTTGGCGTTCAAAATGGCCAATTGCGACGCGCGCTTGAGGCCGGCGCCACCCATCATGCGGATATACATCCAGGTGATCGGCAGGATGCTGGCACTGCCGTACGGGGCGGCGCACACCGCGCCTTGCTTGCGGTCCATCTGGCCGTGGCCTGGCAGGAACGGTGCCAGGTGCGATTTAACCCCGATCGGGCCGACGCCCGGGCCACCACCGCCGTGGGGGATGCAAAAGGTCTTGTGCAGGTTGAGGTGCGAGACGTCGCCGCCGAACTTGCCCGGTGCGCACAGGCCGACCATGGCGTTCATGTTGGCGCCGTCGATGTACACCTGGCCGCCGTTGTCGTGCACGATCGCGCAGATCTCGCGAATGCCTTCCTCGAACACGCCGTGGGTGGACGGGTAGGTGATCATCAGCGCGGCCAAATGCTCGCGGTGCTCCAGAGCCTTGGCGCGCAGGTCGTCGATGTCGACGTTGCCGCGGGTATCGCAGGCCGTGACGACCACGCGCATGCCAGCCATGTGCGCGGTAGCCGGGTTGGTGCCGTGGGCCGACGAGGGGATCAGGCAGATGTCGCGGCGCTCATCGCCACGGCTCTGGTGGTAGGCGCGAATGGCCAGCAGGCCCGCGTATTCACCCTGGGAGCCGGCGTTTGGTTGCAGCGACACGGCATCGTAGCCGGTGGCGGCGCAGAGCATGGCTTCCAGTTCGTCGGTCAGTTGTTTGTAGCCCTGGCTTTGCTCGGCTGGTGCGAAGGGGTGCAGGCTGCCGAACTCCGGCCACGTGATCGGGATCATCTCGCTGGCGGCGTTGAGCTTCATGGTGCACGAGCCCAGCGGGATCATGGTGCGGTCCAGCGCCAGGTCCTTGTCGGCCAGTTTGCGCAGGTAGCGCATCAGCTCGGTTTCGGAGTGGTAGCGGTTGAACACCGGGTGCGTCAGGAGCGCCGATTGGCGCAGCAGGGCGGCCGGCAGGCGGCTTTGGACGGTAGCGGCAAGGCTTGCGAACGAGGGCTGCACGCCGCCGAACAGGGCCCACAAGGCTTCGACGTCAGCCTGGCGGCTGGTTTCGTCCAGGGACAGGCCCAGGCGCAGGTCATCCACCACCCGCAGGTTGATCCCGGCGGCGTGGGCCTTGGCGTGCAACTCGGCGGTGGCGCTGCCGGTGGCAAGGGTCAGGGTGTCGAAAAAGTATTCCTGCTCTACCGCGACGCCCTGGGCGACCAGGCCCTGGGCCAGGATGGCGGTCAACTGGTGGGTACGCTGGGCGATTTGTTTCAGGCCCACCGGGCCATGGTAAACGGCGTACATGCTGGCGATGTTGGCCAGCAGCACCTGCGCGGTGCAGATGTTGCTGGTGGCCTTCTCGCGGCGGATATGCTGCTCGCGGGTTTGCATGGCCAGGCGCAGGGCCGGTTTGCCGAAGCGATCGACGGACATGCCGACCAGGCGGCCCGGCATGTCGCGTTTGTACGCATCACGGGTGGCAAAGTAGGCAGCGTGCGGGCCACCGAAACCCAGTGGCACGCCAAAGCGCTGGGCGCTGCCGATGGCCACGTCGGCCCCGAATTCGCCCGGGGCCGCCAACAGTGTCAGGGCCAGCAGGTCAGCGGCCACGGCCACCAGGGCGTTCACGCCGTGGAAGCGCTCGACCAGCTCACGGTAATCGAACAGGTCGCCGTTGGTGGCCGGGTATTGCAGCAGCGCGCCGAAGTAGTCGCTGACGTCGCCCAACTCGCGCTCGTCTTCCACGACTACGGTGATGCCCAGCGGCTCGGCACGGGTACGCAGCACGTCCAGGGTTTGCGGGTGGCAGTGGCTGGAGGCGAAAAAGCGGTGGCTGCCCTTGTTCTTGCTCAGGCGCTTGCAGAAGGTCATGGCCTCGGCAGCCGCGGTGGCTTCGTCCAGCAAGGAGGAGTTGGAGATCGGCAAGCCGGTCAGGTCGCTGATCAGGGTCTGGTAGTTGAGCAGCGACTCCAGGCGGCCCTGGGAGATTTCTGGCTGGTACGGCGTGTAGGCGGTGTACCAGGCTGGGTTTTCCAGCAGGTTGCGCAGGATCGGTGCCGGGGTGTGGCAGTTGTAGTAGCCCTGGCCGATGTAGGTCTTGAACAACTGGTTTTTGCCGGCGATGGCTTTGATGGCCGCCAACGCTTCGGCTTCACCCTGGCCTTCGCCCATGTCGAGCACGCTGGTGCCCTTGATGCTTTCCGGGATCACGCTGGCGCTCAGCGCCTCCAGGCTGTCGAAGCCCAGGGCCTGCAACATGGCGGCTTCGTCTGCCTGGCGCGGGCCAATGTGGCGGGCGATGAATTCGTTCTGGGTGTTCAGGGAAGTAGTCATGGCGGGTCTCAACCTTCGGCGCTGATCAGGTTGTCGTAAGCCTGCTGGTCAAGCAGGGCATCGATCTGGCTGGCGTCGGCCGGGACGAAGCGGAAGAACCAGCCGGCGCCCAAGGCATCTTCGTTGACCAATTCCGGCTCACCGTCGAGCGCGCTGTTCACTTCGACCACTTCGCCGTCTATTGGCATGGTGATGCTGCTGGCGGCCTTCACCGATTCCAGGACCGAGACTTCGGCGTCCTTGGCGTAGGTGGCCAGGTCAGGTAGCTGTACGAATACCACGTCACCCAGGGCGTTCTGAGCGAACGGGGTGATGCCAACCGTGACGCTGCCGTCAGCCTCAACGCGCAGCCATTCGTGTTCGACGGTAAAACGCAATTCGCTCATGGAAACTCCTCAGGTCGGCCAGATTACGGCTGGCACATCAATACAGGTGCTCGGGGCATACCGAGCGAGTCTGAGGGAGTACATAGCAAGTTTACTGCCAACCTGCTTTTAGCCTTTAAAATCAGGGGATTGGCGTGTTTTTGGGTCGATTGGCTGTAGCGAAATCGCTACAGCCTGGGGCGGGTAAAAAAGCCTACGGGGATCAGAGCCTTGTACTGCGGGCTTGTGCTTGCTTCGTACTGAAATCATTACGCTGTACTGTTTTCAGTACGGCTCAAGGTTTCCCGGGAATGCCGTACTTGCGCAGGCGATTGGCGATGGCCGTGTGGGACGTTTGCAAACGGCTGGCCAATTGACGACTGGAGGGGTAATTCACGTAGAGTTTTTCCAGCAGGCCTTTCTCGAAATCATCCACGGCCTGTTCCAGGCTGGCGACTTCGCCGTCGCTTTGGCGCGCCACGGAGGTGCCGGCGATATCCAGGTCACCAATGTCCACCAACGTGCTTTCACAGATCGCCGCCGCGCGGAAAATCACGTTTTGCAATTGCCGGACGTTGCCAGGCCAGCGGTTGCCCAGCAGGGCGGGGTAGGTGCCCGGTGCCAGGCGGCAGATGGGCCGCTGGATCTGCGCGCAGGCGTGCTGCATGAACGCCCGGGCCAGCAGCAGGATGTCCTGGCCACGCTCGCGCAGCGGCGGTACTTCCAGGTTCAGCACGTTGAGGCGGTAAAACAGGTCTTCGCGGAAGGTACCCTCGTTGACCATCTTCTCGAGGTTACGGTGGGTGGCGCTGAGGATACGCACGTTGACCTTGACCTCGCGGTCGCCCCCCACCCGGCGGAAGCTGCCGTCGTTGAGAAAGCGCAGCAGCTTGGCCTGCAAGTACGGCGACATCTCGCCGATTTCGTCGAGGAATACCGTGCCTTGGTGCGCCAGCTCCATGAGCCCGGGCTTGCCGCCGCGCTGGGCACCGGTAAATGCCCCCGGCGCGTAGCCGAACAGTTCGCTCTCAGCGAGGTTTTCCGGCAGGGCCGCGCAGTTCAGCGCCAGGAAAGGCGAGCTGTGCCGCGCGCTGATGGCGTGGCAGGCACGGGCCACCAATTCTTTGCCGGTGCCGGTTTCACCCTGAATCAGCAACGGTGCGTCGAGTGCCGCCACCCGTTGGGCGCGGGCCTTGAGGGTGCGGATGGGGGGGGAATCGCCCAGCAGCGAGTCAAAGCCCTCGGCATGGTCGTGGTGCAGCGCCGCCAGCCGCTCACCGATGCGGTTGGGTGGGTACAGCGTCAGCAGTGCGCCAGCATCGGTGATGGGGGTGGCATCGAGCAACAGCGTCTCGCCATTGAGGGTGACCTCGCGCAGCGGCAGGCGAAAGCCATGCTCCAACAGTGCAGCCAACAAGGCTTCGTCACCGAACACCTCGGCTACCGACTCGCCCGTGGGTTCGCGGCCGAACAAGCTGATCAGCGCCGGGTTGGCCAGCAACACATGGCCGGCGCTGTCCAGGGCCAACACCGGGTCGGTCATCGCCGCCAACAGGGCATCCAGTTGCAAGTGCCGGCGCTGGCCGGGCAGGATGTCCACCACGTTCACCGCCTGTACCCCGCGCACGCTCAGCAACGCGTCGCTCAGTTCCTCCAGCACCTGCGGGCTCAAGGTGGGCGCATCGATGTACACGTTGGGCGGCACCATCTCCACCGCATCCAGGTTGAGATTGCGAGCGCCGAGCAGGGCCAGCACTTCCTGGGTAATGCCGACTCGGTCGATGAAACTGACGTGGATGCGCATGGGGCCGTGACAAGTTCTGCTGGACAGGGGCGGCTAGTATGCCTTGCCAAGGCGCCTGTAGGAGCGGATTGATCCGCGAAAAAGGCGCCGTGCTGTTTCAGCTAAACCGTGTCTTGATATTCGCGGATCAATCCGCTCCTTAAGTGCTGGGCTACTCGAGATGTTCAGGCGCCACGCAGTCACCGCTCTTGGCGCCGATCTGCTCGCGAATGTGCTCGAACATGGCGTCATATTGCTTGTGCATCGACAAGGACAGCACGCCAGTGGTGGGCAGGCCATGCTTGCGCGCGATGTGGTCGGCGCTGCTGGCGAAGTTGTACCACTCGTCCTTGCCCAGTTCGAATTCGTCCTGGAAGGTTTGGTCGTTGACGTGCCCGTCCATCTTGAAGTGCACGTATTTGCCCCGGCTGGCATCGTGGAGCACTTCGTACTTGAGTTCGATTTCGTAGCCAAAATCGTCGGGTTGCAGGGCTACACGCTGGATGTGCAAGCGACCGGGTTCGAACAAGGCCATGGGGGTACTCCTCGAAGTGGAATATGCAGGGTAGACCCTTGGGCCTACCCTGCGGTTCGACTAAAGATAGGTGATGCCCGCTTTGGCGGTGCTGATACGCGTGCCAGCGGTGCCTTGGACGATGGCGTCGATGTCGGCCAGCGAACCAATCACCGCGACCTTGCCGGTGTTGCGC
Organism: Pseudomonas abieticivorans; assembly: GCF_023509015.1. Classification (NCBI taxonomy): domain Bacteria; kingdom Pseudomonadati; phylum Pseudomonadota; class Gammaproteobacteria; order Pseudomonadales; family Pseudomonadaceae; genus Pseudomonas; species Pseudomonas abieticivorans. The sequence continues at coordinate 1,408,668 of NZ_CP094975.1, read as the reverse complement.
GCGAACTCGCAGGCTGCCTGTACTTTAGGCCCCATGGAGCCGGCGGCAAAGCCGAGTTTTTCCATCTCGTCGGGGTGGGCGTGGGCGATGCCCTTCTGGCTGGGCTTGCCCCAGTCGATGAAGGCGGCGTTGACGTCGGTGGCGATCACCAGCAAGTCGGCGTCCAACTGCTCGGCCAGCAATGAAGAGCACAGGTCTTTGTCAATCACTGCCTCCACGCCTTTGAGTTTGCGGTTCTCATCGTACAGCGTGGGGATACCACCGCCGCCGGCGCAGATCACGATGCTGCCTTTTTCCAGCAACCACTTGATCGGGCGGATCTCGAAAATGCGCTTGGGCCTGGGGCTGGCGACCACGCGGCGGAACTTGTCGCCGTCGGGGGCGATGCTCCAGCCTTTCTCCTTGGCCAGGCGTTCGGCTTCATCCTTGCCGTAGACCGGGCCGATGGGTTTGGTCGGGTTTTTGAAGGCCGGGTCATTGCCGTCCACTTCTACTTGGGTCAGCAGGGTGGCGAACGGCACCTCGAAGTCCAGCAGATTGCCCAGTTCCTGTTCGATCATGTAGCCGATCATGCCTTCGGTTTCGGCGCCCAATACATCGAGCGGGTAAGGCGTGACCGAGGTGTAGGCCGCCGCTTGCAGCGACAGCAGGCCTACTTGCGGGCCATTGCCGTGGGCCACCACCAGTTCATTGCCGGGGGCAATCTTGGCAATTTGTTCGGTGGCGATACGGATGTTGGCGCGCTGGTTGTCGGCGGTCATGGGTTCGCCACGACGCAAAAGGGCGTTCCCGCCCAGTGCAACGACGATACGCATGGTGTTCTCCCTGTGTTGCGCAGGTGGGGCGCGGCGGGTCGCCGCGCCCCTATCCGGGGTGGGGTTACAGATCGGCCAGGGTCGACACCAGGATGGCCTTGATGGTGTGCATGCGGTTTTCCGCTTGCTCGAAGGCGATGCAAGCCGGGCTTTCGAACACGTCATCGGTCACTTCGATGCCGTTTTTCAGGTGCGGATACTGCTCGGCAATCTGTTTGCCGACCTTGGTTTCCGAGTTATGGAAGGCCGGCAGGCAGTGCATGAACTTGGTCCGCGGGTTGCCGGTGGACTTCATCAGGTCGGCGTTTACCTGGTAGGCCAGCAGTTGGTTGATGCGCTCGCCCCAGGCTTCGACGGGCTCGCCCATGGACACCCACACGTCGGTGTGCACGAAGTCCACGCCCTTGACCGCCGCTTTCGGGTCTTCGGTGAGGGTGATACGTGCACCGCTTTCCTCGGCGTACGCTTTGCAACGCGCCACCAGGTCGTCGTGTGGCCACAGCGCCTTGGGGGCTGCGATGCGCACGTCCATGCCCAGCTTGGCGCCGATCAACAGCAGCGAATTGCCCATGTTGTTGCGGGCATCGCCCAGGTAGGCGTAGCTGATGTCGTGCAGCGGCTTGTCGCTGTGCTCGCGCATGGTCAGCACGTCGGCGATCATCTGGGTGGGGTGGTACTCATCGGTCAGGCCGTTGAACACCGGCACGCCGGCAAATTTGGCCAGTTCTTCGACGATTTCCTGCTTGAAGCCGCGGTACTCGATGGCGTTGTACATGCGCCCCAGCACGCGGGCGGTGTCTTTCATGCTCTCTTTGTGGCCGATTTGCGAAGAGTTGGGGTCGATGTAGGTGACATTCGCCCCTTGGTCGTACGCCGCCACTTCAAAGGCGCAGCGGGTACGGGTCGAGGTTTTCTCAAAGATCAGCGCAATGTTCTTGCCTTTGAGGTGCTGCTGTTCGGTGCCGGTGTACTTGGCACGTTTCAGGTCGCGGGACAGGTCCAGCAGGTAACGCAATTCGCGCGTGGTGTGGTGCTCCAGGCTGAGCAAATTACGGTTACGAATGTTGAAAGCCATGATGGGTCTCCTCTCAATAGTCGATCGGATCGCGGATGATCGGGCAGGTCATGCAGTGGCCGCCGCCACGCCCACGGCCCAGTTCGCCGGCGCTGATGGTGATCACTTCAATACCGGCCTTGCGCAGCAGGGTATTGGTGTAGGTGTTGCGGTCGTAGCCGATGACCACGCCGGGCTCCACGGCCACCACGTTGTTGCCGTCGTCCCACTGCTCGCGCTCGGCGGCAAAACTGTTGCCACCGGTTTCCACCACGCGCAGGGTTTTCAGGTTGAGCGCCGCGGCCACGGTGTCGATAAAGCTTTTTTCTTCGCGGCGGATGTCGATGCCGCCCGGTTTGCTGTCATCGGGGCGCAGGGTAAAGGCGACGATCTGGTTCACCACTTCCGGGAAGACGGTGACCAGGTCGCGGTCGCAGAAGCTGAACACGGTGTCCAGGTGCATGGCCGCGCGGGACTTGGGCAGGCCGGCGACGATGACCCGCTCCACCGCCTTATTCTTGAACAGGTTCTGCGCCAGCTGGCCAATGGCTTGGCGTGAGCTGCGTTCGCCCATGCCGATCAACACCACGCCATTGCCGATGGGCATCACGTCGCCGCCCTCCAGCGTGGCGTTGCCGTGGTCCTCGTCGGGGTTGCCATACCAGACCTGGAAGTCGGCGCTGGTGAAGTCCGGGTGGAACTTGTAAATGGCGCTGGCCAGCAAGGTTTCCTGGCGACGCGCCGGCCAGTACATGGGGTTCAGGGTGACGCCACCGTAGATCCAGCAGGTGGTGTCGCGGGTGAACTGGGTATTGGGCAGCGGCGGCAGAATGAAGCTGGAATGGCCAAGGAAGTCGCGGAACATCTGAATGGTCTGGCCACCGAACGTGTCGGGCAAGTCATCGCCAGACACACCGCCGATCAGGTACTCGGCGGCCTTGCGCGGCTCCAGGCTGCGAATCCACGAATTGACTTCGTTCACCAGGCCCACGCCGACCTGATTGGGGGTGATCTTGCGCGACAGAATCCAGTCCAGCGCTTCGGGCTGCGCCACGATGTCGGTCAGCAGGTTGTGCATCTCCAGCACTTCGATGCCGCGTTCGCGCATCTTGGTCACGAAGTCGAAATGGTCGCGCTTGGCCTGGTTCACCCACAGCACGTCATCAAACAGCAGTTCGTCGCAGTTGTTCGGGGTCAGGCGCTGGTGGGCCAGGCCCGGGGAGCAGACCATGACCTTGCGCAATTTGCCGGCTTCGGAATGGACGCCGTATTTAACTTTTTCCGTAGACATTGCAATGTTCCTCCACAATTTCAGAAACAGGGTTCAGAGCGTTAGGAAACCGTCGTACAGTCCGTAGGCAGCCACGATGGCGCCGAGTACGACCAAGGCAAATATCAACTTCTCCACGTTGGTAAAAATCGGTTGGCCCACCTCGCGCTTGGCCTTGGCAAACAGGATCGCGCCAGGGGCATAAAGCAGCGCCGACAGCAGCAGGTATTTGACCCCGCCGGCATACAGCAGCCAGATCGCGTAGATCAGTGCGATGCCGCCGATGACCAGGTCTTTCTGGCGCTCCTTGAGGGCCTGCTCGTAGGTTTCCGAACGCACCGCCAGCAGGAAGGCGTAGGCCGCGGACCACAGGTAGGGCACCAGGATCATCGAGGTGGCGAGGTAGATCAGGGACAGGTAAGTGCTGGCCGAGAACAGGGTGATGATCAAGAAGATCTGCACCATGGCATTGGTCAGCCACAGGGCGTTGACCGGGACCTGATTAGCGTTCTCCTTTTTGAGGAACGCCGGCATGGTGTGGTCCTTGGCGGCGGCGAACATGATCTCGGCGCACAGCAGTACCCACGACAGCAGTGCCCCCAGCAGCGAGATGATCAGGCCGACACTGATCAGCACCGCACCCCAATGCCCGACCACGTGTTCCAGCACCGCGGCCATGGATGGGTTCTGCAGTTTGGCCAGTTCCGGCTGGGTCATGATGCCCAGGCTCAGCACGTTCACCAGCACCAGGAACAGCAGCACGGTGATGAAACCGATGACGGTGGCCTTGCCCACGTCCGAGCGCTTTTCGGCCCGGGCCGAGAAGATGCTGGCGCCCTCGATGCCGATGAACACCCACACGGTGACCAGCATCATGTTGCGCACCTGGTTCATCACGCTGCCAAGGTCCGGGTTCATCGAGCCCCAGATATCGGCGGTGAAAATGTCCAGCCTGAAGGCGAAGAAGGCGATGGCGACGAACAGCAGCAGTGGCACCACCTTGGCAACCGTGGTGACCAGGTTGATGAAGGCGGCCTCCTTGATGCCGCGCAGCACCAAAAAGTGCACGCCCCACAGCAGTACAGAGGCGCCGATGATCGCGGCCGGCGTGTTGCCTTCGCCGAAGATCGGGAAGAAATAGCCCAGGGTGCTGAACAGCAACACGAAGTAGCCGACGTTGCCCAGCCAGGCACTGATCCAGTAGCCCCAGGCCGAGGAAAAGCCCATGTAATCGCCGAAGCCGGCCTTGGCGTAGGCGTACACCCCACCGTCCAGGTCTGGCTTGCGATTGGCCAGGGTTTGAAAGACGAACGCGAGGGTCAGCATGCCGACTGCGGTAATTGCCCAGCCAATGAGTACTGCACCTACATCGGCACTTGCAGCCATGTTTTGCGGCAATGAAAAGATACCGCCGCCGATCATCGAACCCACCACCAGCGCGACCAATGCGCCAAGTCGTAGTTTGCCGGGAGCTTCTGACATTGTATGACTCCATCCAGGAGAATCGAGGCTTTAGACTAGAACTAGTCGCTGCGAAAAAAGATGATCTGGGTCAGTTCATGGGCACATTCCATTGTTGATTTATGAACCTCGGTCGTTGCACAGGCGTGACAGCTCGGTCGTGCTGGAACTCCCCTGCACTGCGGACCTTCCATGTGTGGGAGAGACTTGCGCTCGCCCTGCCGAGACCTTAGAAATTAGTATGGTTTTTCGAATTCGCAAATTTTTGCTGAGAATTTTTCCCATTCATCTGATTTATAAGGCAAGCTTTAAAATACTCTTAGCTGGCTAACTTTCTTTATGTTGCATCGCTATCACGGGCATCTTTTTTTGCGCTAAAAATCATAACCGGTCAGTAAGTAACTATATTTAAGAACTGTACCTGGCAAGGCTGGCAGCTTGATATCACGGATTGACGAGGCTCAAATGACAGAACCCGGCGGGAAGTTACGGCTTGGCGCGTTGATCGCCTTGGTAGTTGGCTCGATGATCGGCGGCGGAATCTTCTCGCTGCCGCAAAACATGGCCGAACGGGCCGAAGCGGGCGCCATCCTGATCGGTTGGGGCATCACTGCCGTGGGCATGTTGATGCTGGCATTCGTGTTCCAGACCCTGGCTAATCGCAAGCCCACCCTCGACTCGGGCGTGTATGCCTATGCCAAGGCCGGGTTTGGCGAATACATGGGTTTTTCCTCGGCCTGGGGCTATTGGATCAGTGCCTGGTTGGGCAACGTCGGCTACTTCGTGCTGCTGTTCAGTACCTTGGGTTACTACTTTCCGATTTTCGGCCAGGGCAACACGCCCATCGCCATTGCCTGTGCGTCGGTGCTGTTGTGGTCGGTGCATTTCCTGGTGATGCGCGGCATCAAGGAGGCGGCGTTCATCAACCAGGTCACCACGGTGGCCAAGATCGTGCCGCTGGTGATGTTTATCGTAATCGCGGCCGTGGCGTTCAAGGCCGACGTCTTCACCCTGGACATCTGGGGTAGCAGCAACCCCAGCCTGGGCGGGGTAATGGAGCAAGTGCGGCACATGATGCTGGTGACGGTGTTCGTGTTCATCGGCATCGAGGGCGCCAGCGTGTATTCGGGTCGGGCGCAGAAGCGCTCGGACGTCGGCAAGGCCACCGTCATCGGTTTTCTGGGCGTGCTGGCGCTGCTGGTGCTGGTGAATGTGTTGAGCCTGGGGATCATGAGCCAGCCTGAGCTTGCCACCTTGCAAAACCCTTCCCTGGCTGCGGTGCTGGAACACATCGTCGGGCCTTGGGGCGCACTGCTGATCAGCCTGGGGTTGGCGGTGTCGTTGCTGGGGGCGCTGCTGTCGTGGGCGTTGCTGTGCGCCGAAATCCTCTTTGCCACGGCCCGCGACGACACCATGCCGGCCTTCCTCAAGAAGGAAAACGCCAACGGCGTGCCGGTGAACGCGATGTGGCTGACCAATGGCATGATCCAGTTGTTTTTGCTGATCACGCTATTTTCCGCCGGTACCTACACCAGCTTGATCTACCTGGCCTCATCGATGATTCTGGTGCCCTACCTGTGGTCGGCGGCCTATGCCGTGTTGCTGGCCTGGCGCGGCGAAACCTACGAGCAGGCCCCCGGCCAGCGCCGCAAGGACCTGCTGATTGGCCTGGTGGCGCTGGCCTATGCGATATGGTTGTTGTACGCCGGGGGGGTGAAGTACCTGCTGCTGTCGGCACTGTTGTATGCGCCGGGGGTGATCTTGTACGCCAAGGCCAAGCGCGAGCAGGGCCAGCCGTTGTTTACCCGCTGGGAAAAGCTGATTTTTGCCGCCGTGCTGGTGGGGGCGGGGTTGGCGGCTTACGGGTTGTTCAGTGGGGTGTTGAGTTTGTGAGGGTGGGCGGCGACGGTGCCTGATTCACGCCCCGAACGCGGCAATCGCACTGCCCAGTTCATTGGCCGGCAGCGCCCATTGCAAAGGCGTCCCGCGGATGCACAGTGGCGGGCTCAGCCGGTGGGCCGGGCCCCAAGGTGTGTGTTCCACCGCCGAGGCCAAGTCGGCGCCGGTTTCGGCCGCCAACGGCAGGTCGACTGTGACCTGGCCGTGCTCCACCAAGGCTTTGGCCGTGCGCGCCAGCGACAACCGTGCCGAACCCCCGCGACCGCTGTGCAGGCGCTCGGTCAGGCCACGTATCACCGAGGCTGCGATCAGGTAACCGGTGGCGTGGTCCAGCGCCTGCACCGGCAGTGGCACGGGTTTGTCCGCCGATTGCCACTGCATGCCCGCCGCAGCGATGCCGGTGCTCATTTGCACCAGGCTGTCGAAACCCCGGCGGTGGCGCCAGGGCCCGCTGCAGCCGTAGGCATTGAGGCTCACATCGATCAGGCCGGGCGCCAGCCGACGACGCTCCTCGGCGCCATAACCCAACCGCTCCAGTGCATCGCCACGGTAACCATGCACCAGCACGTCGGCCTGGCCGAGCAAGCGCTCGAAGGTCAGTCGGTCGAGGGCATCGTGCAGATCCAGGCGCGCACAGTGCTTGCCCAGGGTGATTTCGGGCACCAGCGATGGTTCTTCCCATCCGGGTGGGTCCAGGCGCAGTACATCGGCGCCCAGCCCTGCCAGCAGACGGGTGGCCACGGGGCCAGCGAGGATGCGCGTGAGGTCCAGCACCTTGATTCCGGCCAGCGGTTGCGCGGCGCTGCCCAGCCAGGGCTGGCGTACCTGGGTATCGGCATGGCTGCGCTGTACAAGCGGTTCGGCGTTCACCGCCTGCCCCTGCGGGTGCGTTTGCCATTGTGCCCAACTGCGCATCTGTGCGGCGCAACCACCGGCCGCGACAATCGCCGACTCCAGGTCGCCGGCCTGCCACTGCGCGACTTTTTGGGCCATGGCTGCCCGGTCGCTGCACGCGCCCAGCACCTGTTCGGCGCTGGCGCGGTGGTGGCGGGCATTGGTGTGCAGGCGAATCCAGCCGTCGGCTGCCTGGTAGTCTGCGGCCAACGCGTCCCAGGCCGGTGCCAGTCTCCAACCCAAGGGGCGCAGGCTGCCGGCAAACCAGAATGAGGCCAGGCGGCGGTCGACGATGACTGCGGGCAAAGGTTGCCCCTGTTGCTGCAGCAGGTGCGCCACGGCGAGCCCGGCAGCGGCGATGCTGGCGCTGGCAAAGTCAGTGACGGCGTAGGCAGAGGGCAGGGCGCCCACGGCTTGGAAGGTGGTGGCGGCGAGCAAATGATCCGGCAGGTCCAGCGCCGCGCAAAAGGACGAGAGCAATTCAGGCATGGTCAAGCCTCCTTGTGTGCCGATCATTTTCGGCACACAAGGTTGGACCGTCAAACGCGGAATTGATCCATCAGTTTCATTTGCTGGCTGGACAACGCGTTGAGTTGGCTGCTCACCTGCGCAGACTCGGTGGCCTGGCCAGTCAGGGTTTCGGTCACGCTGCGGATTGCCGAGACGTTGCGGTTCACCTCTTCGGCCACCGCGCTTTGTTGCTCGGCGGCGCTGGCGATCTGCAGGTTCATGTCGCTGATCACCGTTACCGCGTCGCTGATCTTGCCCAGCGCCTGCACGGCCTGCTGGATCTGCCCGGCGTTGTCTTGCGCCTTGGTATGGCTGGAGTGCATGGTCAGCACCACGCCGCGGGTGCCGCTTTGGATGCGTTCGATCACGTGGCGGATCTCTTCCACCGAGTCCTGGGTGCGTTTGGCCAGGTTGCGCACCTCGTCGGCCACCACCGCGAAACCGCGCCCGCTTTCGCCGGCACGGGCCGCTTCGATGGCCGCGTTCAGCGCGAGCAGGTTGGTTTGCTCGGCGATGCTGCGGATCACTTCCAGCACCGAGCCGATCTGCTCGCTGTTCACCGCCAGGGCTTCCACTTCGCTGACCGCCTTGCTCACTTCCTCAGCCAGCAGGGTGATGTCGCGGGTGCTGCGCTCGATGATCTGCATACCGTCCTTGGCCGATTGGTCGGCACCGCGGGCGGCACTGGCAGCGCTTGAAGCACTGTTGGCGACGTCGTGGGCGGTGGCGCTCATTTCATTGGAGGCGGTGGCCACCTGGTCGATCTCGCGGAACTGCACCTGCATGCCTTCGCTGGTGCGCCGCGAAATTTCCGAAGACTGGTCGGCGGTGGCACGCGCCTCGGTGACGCTTTGCTTGATTTGCGCGATGGTCGGCTGCAGTTTGTCGAGGAAGCGGTTGAACCAGCTCACCAGTTCGCCCAGTTCGTCGCGCTTGGTATATTTGAGGCGCTGGGTCAGGTCACCTTCACCGCTGGCGATGTCCTTGAGCATGTTGGCAACGCTGTTGATCGGCCGGGTTACGCCCGAGGCGGTCAGCCAGATCAGCAGCAGGCCAACCAGGCCGGCCACCAGGGCTACCGACAGTGCAATCAGGGTGCCGGTGGTCTGGGCCTTGTCGAGCACGCCCTGCAGTTTTACCGAGTCGGCCAGCAGCACCTGCTCTGGCAGGTCGATCACCACGCCCCACGGCGCGGCATCGGGGATGGGCGCAACCGGGTACACGGCGCGGATCAGTTCGCCCTGTTTGAAGACCTTGATGTTGTGGGTTGCAATCGCCTGCAGCAACTCCTTGCCGTCACTGCTCAGGGCCTGCTCGACGCCTTTGCCCACAGTGCTGGCATCCAGGCTGTTGGCCGCCAGTACACCTTTGCCAGAGACAATGAGCATGTGGCCTGCGCCTTGGAACAGCTCGCCCTGTGCCTTGACTGCGGCAGCTTGCAGCGAGTCCAGGGCGATGTCCACGCCTACCACGCCAATCACCTTGCCATCGGCACGTATCGGCATGGAGACGGTGGTCATCAATACCTGCTGGCCATCCACGGCATCGGCATAGGGTTCCAGCAGGCAGGTCTTGTTGGACTTCTGCGGGCAGGTGTACCAGCTGTTGTAGGGCACGCCGCTGACGCTGAGGTCGGTCTTGCTCAGGTCCGTTTCCAGGATGAGGCTGTTGAGGGTCTTGCCGGCGGAGCGGTTCCAGTAGCTGCCAAAGCGCCCGTTTTCGTTGGAACTATGCGCGGTGTCGCCGACGAATTCGGCGTCATGGCCGTCCAGTGCATTGGGCTCGAAAACGGCCCAGGTACCCAGCAGGCCGGGGTTGCGCTCGATCACCGTGTTGAGCACGTGGCTGAGGTCTTCGCGCAGCGCCGCAGGCGGGATGGCGCGATGGTTGGCCTGGTTGCGCAGCTCACCGATCTGGTCGTCCAGCGCGCTAACCACCAGCAACGCGTCGCCAAAGGTTTTCTGTAGCAGCAAGGCTTTTTCCGCGGCCTTGGCCTGTAGCAGGTCCTGCACGCTGTCGGTGAGCATTTTCTTGCTGGAGGCGCCGACAAGGGCATCGTTCTGGCTGGTTTGCCACAGGTTGATCGTCACGATCAGGCCGACCACGCCAAACAGGCACAGGCCAGATAACAGAACGATTTTCAGACGGATCGAAAGACTGTCGAACATAGGTGAGAGCTCGCTAAATGACCGGGAACGGGACAGCGAGAGCCCCATCAGGCCCTGCCCGCCAATTCCTTCTAGCGATGGAAGCACATCGGCGCTGCGCCGTTTGTCTTGAGAAAACGACGACAGGCGGTCGTCAGGAGGCGACGACTGTCGATTCCGGGCGTGACCAGATCCACAGGTTGACCAGCACCATGCCGCCGATCGAGGCGTACACAGGCCAGGCGTGGGGCAGGGTGAAGTACATGACGAAGGCGCACACCAGCATGCTCAGCGTGGCGCTGAGTTTGGCGCGGCGGGTGATGACCTTGCCGTTGCGCCAGTTGCTCAACATGGGCCCGAACAGCCGGTGGTTTTCCAGCCACGCGCTCAGGCGCGGCGAGCTGCGGGTGGCGGCCCAGGCGGCCAGCAGGATGAACTCGGTGGTGGGCAGGCCGGGAATCACGATGGCCACCAGGCCAATGCCCAGGCTTACATAGGCAAGCAGGCCGAACAGGAGGCGGGCGGTTTTGGACGGGGCTGGGCGGGTCATGGGGTCATTTTTCGAGGGCAGCACATCCGGCCCGTGCGCAGGCGCAGGCCGGGTCGAGCTTAAGCGCGGGCAGCGTAAGTATGCTGCAAGAGTATTTGCAAGCGGGAAAAGGCGTCAATCGCCGCCTGATCAGCGTCCGCTTCTTCGGACGGGCTGAACGGCAGGCTGTCGAAAATCACGTTGAAGGCCTTCCAGCCACGCATGCGCCCACCCTCGGGTTCGGCCAGGTGGCGGGCACCGAAGGTTTCGCTCAAACCCATGGCCTGGGCACGTTTGATCAGGATGGCTGCGCCCAGCTTGGAGCCTTCCGACACCCGGATCCAGGTCAGGGCGGTGGCCACACTTGGGTTGTGCAAGGCACCCGGCACGGCCGCTGGTACTGCCAGGCCCAGGTCGGCCAGATCTGCCAGGGCAGCATCGGCGCGGCAGCGCTCGGGCAGGTCGGGGAACAGTTTGACCAGCTCGGGGTCGTTGTACAGGCCCTTGAGTTCGGACTGGAACAGGTACTGCATTTGCAGGAAGTGGCCATAGCTTTCGCGGCTGTCGAACGGCGCGTGGGCGCCCACAGCGGTTTCCAGGCTGTCGTGCAGGCTGGCGCTGAGTTGACGCAGGCGCGCCGAACGCAGGGTCGGTTCCAGGGTGGCCGTGTCGGCCGGTGCTTCGATTGCAGTCATGTGCAGTGTCCTTGTGGTCAGCGGTCTTGATTGACTAGACGAATCAACTGACGAAACTCAGTAAAAAAACTTGGTGGTGCCGCCGACCTGTGGCCAGCGGCACAGTGCCACAATCAGATGTCCCAAACCACATTGACCGAGAAATTGCGCCCCGGTTGCGTCAGGCGGTCAAGGTTGGCTGGCTGCGTGACCGACGCCTCGCCCACGCTGTCGTAGCCGCGCACGTCATCCCACTGCCAGTACTTCTTGTTGGTCAGGTTGTACAGGCCGGCGTTGATGGTCACATCGTCCGTCACCTTGTAGAAACCGGCCAGGTCGAGCACGCCGTAACCCGGGGTCTTGAACTGGGTACTGGTGCCGTCCGGGGTGTTGAAACTGGTGCTGTCCACGCGGTTTTTGCGCTTGACCAGGGTCCAGCTCAACAGGCCGCCGTAATTGTCTTGCTCGTAGCCCAGGCCAAACACGCCGGTCAACGGGTTGATGCTGTTGAGCGGCTCGCCGGTGTCGTCGTTACGACCATACAAGTAAGCCACCGAACCTTGGGTGTACAGGCCGTTCGGCGCGCCGAAGCTGTCCAGGTTCAGGCGGCCCTTGAACTCCATGCCCTTGATGGTGGCGTGCTTGATGTTGTTGCTCTGGAACGTGGTCTCGGTGTAGCCGGGGGTGATGGCGTTTTCGTCAATGAAGTCGCGGTATTTGTTGTAGAACAGCGCCACGTCAAAGGTGCCTGCCTCGAACTGGCCGCGCAGGCCGGTCTCGTAGCTTTTGCTTTTTTCAGGCTTGAGGTTAGGGTTGGGCGCTACCTGATAACCACTGGTCAGGTTCTCGAAACGACCATACAAGGCCTTGGCCGTAGGCGTGCGGAAGCCTTCGGCGTATTGGCCGTACCACGTGTAGTTGTCGTTGAAGCTGTAGGTAGTGCCGAACTTGGGCGACAGGCGGTGCCAGGTCTTGGTGCTGTCGCTGACCTCGCCATCGCCGCTCTGGTCGGCGGTGTTCAGGAACTCCTGGGTGATGTGCGGCTTGAGCTGGGTGTAGTCATAGCGCGCGCCAGGCAGGAAGGTCCAGTCGTTCCAGCTGATCTGGTCCTGGGCGAACAGGCTGTAGTTGTTGATGGTCGGGTCCGGAAAGTCGCTGGCCGGGGTCAGGGAATCGGCGGCGCTGACGGCTCCAACCGCCGTGCAACTGCCCGCCACGGTCAGGCAAGTGCCCGTGCCGGTGCGCAAGCCCGTGACCTTGTCCTGCTTGATAGTGGTGCCGTAGGTGACGCGGTGGTCGGTGTCGGCAATGGCAAACGATTTGTCGGCCTGGGCGTCGAATACCCACTGGCGGTCTTTGTAGGTGGTTTCGCGGTTGCGCAGCACCGTGCGCGATGGCGCGTAGATTTCCTGGGTGGTCTGGTCGGTCTTGGCGATCTGGTAGTTCAGGGTCCACTTGATGTGGTCGGCCAGGGCGCTGTCCAGGCCAAAACTGTGGTCCAGGCCAAAGCGCTCGCGGGTCACGGTGTCATTGCCGGTGCGCGATTTGTAGTAACCAAAGCCACGACCCGAGACGAACGGCCCGCCCACCGCGCTTAACTGGTTGGTATCGCGGTCGTCCTTGTAGTGCTCGTAGGTCAGGCCAAAGCGCGCATCGTCGGCGTAGTTCCAACCGAGCTTGGCCAGCACGTTGGTGGTGCGCACGTCTTCAGGGTTGGCCTCGGTGCGGGACAGGCCGGTACCGCCGGTTTCGCCATAGGACTCGGTTTCGTGGCCATTGCGCTGGCTCAAGTGCAGCAGGCCGTCGAAGTCACCGGTGCGCCCGGCCACGGTGCCCGAGGTCAGCCAACTGTCGTCGGCCGAGCTGTAGCCGGTCTTCAGGCGCGCGCCCACATCCTTGCCTGGCTTGATGATGTCATCCGGGTCCAGGGTGTAGTAGCTCACCGCGCCGCCGATGGCGTTGCTGCCGTACAGCACCGAGGCCGGGCCACGCAGAATTTCCACGCGCTTGACGATTTCCGGGTCGACGTAGTTGCGGTTGGTTTGCGCGTAGGGGCCGTTGAAGAAACTGTCGGGCACTTGCACGCCGTCGATCTGGGTCAGTACGCGGTCGCCATCGATGCCGCGGATGTTGTAGCCGGTGATGCCGGCGCGCTGGCCACTGCCGCCCACCGACACGCCCGGCTCGTAGCGCACCAGGTCCTTGATGCTGTTGACGTTGTCGCGGTCCAGTTGCGCACGGTCTTGCACGGTCACGGTGCTGGGCACGCTGTTGACCTCTTGGGCGCTGCGGGTGGCACTGATGGTGACCTGTTGCAGGGCCATGGCGCCGGAGGTGCGGCGCTCGATGACCACGTTGTTGCTGCCCAGCTTGCGATAGCTGAGGTTGGTGCCGGCCAGCAGGGTGTCCAGGGCGCGATCGGCGCTCAGCGACCCGCGCACACCGGGGGAGGCGACATCCTGCGCCAGCTGCGCCGAGAGCCCCACCTGCCAGCCCGTGACCTGGGTGAACGCATTAAGCGCCGACACCAGCGGTTGCTGTTCGATGGCAAAGCGGTAGTCGCCCGCCGACCGCGTGGCAGCCGGCGCAGCTTCTGCGGCCAGCAGCGGAGCGGCGGGGGTGGCAGCCATTAGCAGCGCCACGGCGAGCAGCGAAAGGCGGCGTGGCGCCGGGTTGGCGGTGCAAGAACGATTGAAACCTGAAGACATCGAAAAGCGCTCCCTGTCGCGCGGCATTTATAGTTGCTAAATGATTCATAATGCGAATCACTTGCATTGGCTATAACGAGACGAAGCAGGGAGCTTGATCGCGTAAAAATAAATTCGGAAAGACAGTGGCACGATGGAGGGGCGTTGCCAGGTGCTTCTAAAAACCAACAGCGCCGCTCTCACAGGCATAGGCACGGTGCAACCAATGTGGGAGCAAGCTCGCTTGCGAATAGGTGCGCGGGCGGCCGGTATTTGCCTCACTTGAGTCTTGAACCAAGCCGCGTGGGCAGCCCTGCGATAAGCCTGCCGGGCGATTCAAGTGTTGCTGAGACCGGCCGCCCGCGCGGCCTATCGCAAGCAACGCTTGCTCCCACATTGGTTGCATCGTGCCGCATTCTGAGGCGCGCGTTATCAGTCCAGAATCACCAACGCCGGAAACTCGTGCAGCCTGGCCGAGGTGATGTGCGCCAGGGAGCGCACCACGTCCAGGGGGTTGTCCAGGCGGTAGTTGCCCGTGACCGAGACGTTGGCCAGCCGCTCGTTATTGTTGATGATCCAGCCCGGGTAGTAGCGGCGCAGTTCGGCCAGTACTTGGCTCAAGGGGCAATTCTCGAACACCAGCCGGCCTTGCACCCAGGCCAGGTCCTTTTGTGGGTCCAGCCGTTCACGCTGGCCAAAGCCGTGGGGGCCGATGCGGATACTGTCGCCGGCGCTCAGGCGTACGCGTTCGTCGTGGCTGGCTTGCAGGTCGACATTGCCGCGCTGCACGCGTACCTGCGCCTCGCCGTCCAGGTAGCTGACGGCAAAAGCGGTGTCGCGCACGCTGGCGCGCACTGGCCCGGCCTGTACTTCCAAGGGCAGTTGGCGGCTACCGGCGACCTCGAAAAACGCCTCGCCCTGGTACAGCCTGGCCGAGCGCTGTTGGTCATCGATGTGGCTGGAGAACGCCGAGTTGGTGTTCAACAACACCTGGGAGCCGTCCTCCAGTTGCAGGCGTTGACGCTCGCCCACCACGGTCAGGTGGTCGGCCTGCAAGCGCAGGGGCAGGTTGCTGAAGCTGAACAGGCCGATCAGCAGCACGGCGGCGCTGGCCAGAGGTTTCCAGTGCGGGCGCAGTGTGCGCAACCACGCCGGGCGGCGCTTTTTATCCAGGGCATGGGCAGCCTGGCTGACTGCCAGGCCGTTCCAGACGGCGTTGGCTTGGGCGAAGGCCTCGGCGTGCGCGGGAGCGGCGGCCAGCCAGGCGTCGAACGCCTGGTGATCGGCTTCGCTGGCGCAGTCCAGGCGGATCAACCAGTCGAGGGCTTGATCCATCGCGCTGCCGGCAGGCTTATCGGCGCGCGATCTGTTGTGTTCTGTCACGGGTGTTCCTCGGCATCGCACCAGCAGGGTCGTCGGCGGCTGAGCTTAACAAAGTGCGTGGGCAAGCAGCGGCCTTCGATTAAAAACTCGGAATATTCCTACCAGACTCGTTATTGATCCATCCGTTGCGCAACACCGACGCAGATCGCCATGATCAGTTTCAGCTCTTTTTGCACGGTGCTGGCCGACACCGACAACTGCTCGGCGATGTCCAGGTAGCTGCAGCCGTGCAGCCGGTTGAGGATAAAAATCCGCTGCTGGCGCGCGGACAGTTGGCTCAGGCTGGTATTGAGGCGCATCAGCAATTGCTCGGCGTGGGCGGCTTCTTCAGGCGAACTCTGTGGCGCGGCGACACTTTGCAACACCGCCAGCGGCACGTCCTCAAGCATGGTCCGTTCATGCACCTTGCGCGCCCGCAGGTGGTCCAGCGCCAGGTTGCGGGCGGTCTGGAACACAAAGGGCTCCAGGTGATCGATAGGGCGCTCGCCCAAGGCGCGGGTCACCCGCAGGTAGGTTTCCTGCAACAGGTCTTCGGCGGTGCTTGGGTTGTTGACCATGCGTTGCAGCGTGCGCAACAGGCTCAGGCGCTGGGCGATAAAAACAGAGTTGAAGTGTGACTGGCTCACAGCGGTACCGGACCAAAAGGCAGTTAATGATAATGCTTATCATCTATGCCTTTGGTCAAGCGGTTCTTTGTATCGATCAACTGCGAGCTTTCAGGTAACCGTCGTAATCCGGAATCCGGTAGGCGTGCGCCTGGTTCATCAGCGGGCTGCCCAGCAGGTAGTCCGCAGTGGCCTCGTTGGTGGCCATGGGGATGTTCCACACGGCCGCGACCCGCAGCAATGCCTTGACGTCCGGGTCATGGGGCTGCGGCTCGAAGGGGTCCCAGAAAAACACCAGCAGGTCGACCCGGCGCTCGGCGATCCGCGCGCCCAATTGCTGGTCACCGCCCAACGGGCCGCTGAGCATGCTCTCGATGGGCAAGCCCAGGCGCTTTTCCAGGAGCATGCCAGTGGTGCCGGTGGCCAACAGGTGATGGTCGGCCAGGCGGTGCTTCTGGCGTTCGGCCCAGTCCAGCAAAAAGCCCTTGCAGTGATCGTGAGCCACCAACGCAATGCGCTTGCGCGCCGGCAGGTGTGACTCGATGAATTCGATACCGATCATACTGCGTTCCTTTTGTGTTACTGGGCGTTGCACAGCGCCAGGCAGTTATCGAGCATGCGGTTGGAGAAGCCCCATTCGTTGTCATACCAGGCCATGACTTTCAGCAGCTTGCCGTTGGCCTTGGTGTGGTTGGCATCGAAGATCGACGACAGTGGGTTGTGATTGAAGTCGCACGATACCAGCGGCAGAGTGTTGTAGCCCAAAATCCGCGAGTGCTGGCTGGCTTCTTTCATCAGCGCGTTGACTTCGTCGGCACTGGCTTGGCGTTTCAGGTTCAAGGTCAGGTCGACCAGCGACACGTTGATCACCGGTACCCGCACGGCCATGCCGGTCAGCTTGCCGGCCAGTTCCGGCAGCACCAGGCCCACGGCTTCGGCGGCACCGGTCTTGCTCGGGATCATCGACTGGGTGGCGGAGCGGGCGCGGAACGGGTCGCTGTGATACATGTCGGTCAACACCTGGTCATTGGTGTAGGCATGGATCGTGGTCATCAGGCCTTGTTCGATGCCCAGCTCGCGGTGCAGCACCTGGGCCACCGGGGCCAGGCAGTTGGTGGTGCACGAGGCGTTGGAAATGATCTGGTGGCTCTGGCGCAAAATGTCGTGGTTAACGCCATACACCACGGTGGCGTCGGCGCCCTTGGCGGGGGCCGAAATAATGACTTTGCGTGCGCCGGCGGTGATGTGCGCGGCGGCCTTGGCACGGTCGGTGAACAAACCGGTGCACTCGAACACCACGTCGATGGCCTCGGCCTTCCACGGCAATTCGGCGGGGTTGCGGATGGCACTTACTGCGATGCGGTCACCGTTGACGATCAGGCCTTCCTGGTCGAAGTCGACGGTGGCATCGAAAATACCGTGCACGCTGTCATATTTGAGCAGGTGGGCATTCATCGCGCTGTCGCCCAGGTCGTTGATGGCGACGACCTGCAGGTCCTGACGGTAGCCTTGGGAGTACAGTGCACGCAGTACGTTGCGGCCGATGCGGCCAAAACCGTTGATAGCGATACGAAGGGTCATGTAGGTACCTCTGGCAGATTGTGTGGGCCTCCTGGCAAGGAATGACGGTCACGAAATCTGTTTTGTTATTGGAATTACAAGATTATTCGCAAAAAAATAGAAAACAAGCCTTTTTAATGGCAATATTTTGTTTTATCTACAACGAGTGACCGGCACAGCTGTTCCTGTTGATCAAACGCAATCCTGGCTACCGAGCCTGGGCGGCCGATGGGATAATGGGAAACAAGGTGCAGCGGTCACCCCCATAGCCTGGAGTTAGTCTCATGCATCCCCGCGTCCTAGAGGTCACCGAACGTCTGGTAAACCGCAGCCGCGCAACGCGCGAGCGTTACCTGCAACTGATCCGCGGCGCCGCCAGCGATGGCCCGATGCGGGCGAAACTGCAATGTGCCAACTTCGCCCACGGCGTGGCCGGCTGTGGTACTGAAGATAAGAACGCGCTGCGGATGATGAATTCCGCCAACGTGGCCATTGTTTCTTCCTATAACGACATGCTCTCGGCGCACCAGCCCTACGAAACCTACCCCGAACAGCTCAAGCAGGCCCTGCGCGAGATCGGTTCGGTGGGCCAGTTCGCCGGTGGCGTGCCGGCCATGTGCGACGGCGTCACCCAGGGTGAGCCGGGCATGGAGCTGGGCATTGCCAGCCGCGAAGTGATCGCCATGTCTACCGCCGTGGCGTTGTCGCACAACATGTTCGACGCCGCGCTGATGCTGGGCATTTGCGACAAGATCGTGCCGGGCCTGATGATGGGCTCGCTGCGTTTCGGCCACCTGCCGACCATCTTCGTGCCGGGCGGGCCGATGCCATCGGGTATTTCCAACAAGGAAAAAGCCGACGTTCGCCAGCGCTACGCCGAAGGCAAGGCCAGCCGCGAAGAGCTGCTGGAGTCGGAGATGAAGTCCTATCACAGCCCGGGCACCTGCACCTTCTACGGCACCGCCAACACCAATCAGTTGCTGATGGAAGTGATGGGCCTGCACTTGCCAGGCGCCTCGTTCGTCAACCCCAACACCCCGTTGCGCGATGCCCTGACCGTGGAAGCGGCGCACCAGGTCACGCGCATGACCAAGGCCAGCGGCAATTTCATGCCCATTGGCGAGATTGTCGACGAAAAATCGCTGGTCAACTCCATCGTGGCCCTGCATGCCACCGGCGGCTCCACCAACCACACCCTGCACATGCCGGCCATCGCCATGGCCGCGGGCATCATCCTCACCTGGCAGGACATGGCCGACCTCTCCGAGGTGGTGCCGACCCTGTCCCACGTGTACCCGAACGGCAAGGCCGACATCAACCACTTCCAGGCAGCGGGCGGCATGTCATTCCTGATCCGCGAACTGCTGGAAGCCGGCCTGCTGCACGACGACGTCAACACCGTGGCCGGTCGTGGCCTGAGCCGCTACACCCAGGAACCGTTCCTGGACGACGGCAAGCTGGTCTGGCGCGAAGGCCCGATCGAGAGCCTGGACGAAAACATCCTGCGCCCGGTGGCGCGCGCGTTTTCGGCAGAGGGCGGCCTGCGGGTGATGGAAGGCAACCTGGGCCGTGGCGTGATGAAAGTCTCGGCCGTAGCCCCCGAGCACCAAGTGGTCGAAGCGCCAGCACGGGTATTCAACGACCAGCAAGACCTGGCCGACGCCTTCAAGGCCGGCGAGCTGGAACGTGATTTTATCGCGGTGATGCGCTTCCAGGGCCCGCGCTCCAACGGCATGCCCGAGCTGCACAAGATGACCCCGTTCCTGGGCGTGCTGCAAGATCGTGGCTTCAAGGTGGCGCTGGTCACCGATGGCCGGATGTCCGGTGCTTCGGGTAAGATCCCTGCTGCCATTCACGTTTGCCCGGAAGCCTTCGATGGCGGCCCGCTGGCCAAGGTTCGCGACGGCGACATCATCCGTGTCGACGGCGTGCAAGGCACCCTGGCGGTGCTGGTGGAGCCTGCCGAGCTTGCGGCCCGGGAAAACGCCATTGGCCTGCTGGACAACGGCGTGGGCTGCGGGCGCGAACTGTTTGGTTTCATGCGCATGGCGTTCAGCTCCGCAGAGCAAGGCGCCAGCGCCTTCACTTCGGGCCTGGAGGGGCTTAAATGAAACTGGCGCTCGTCGGTGACATTGGCGGTACCAACGCACGCTTTGCGTTGTGGGAAGACAACAACCTGCACTCGGTGCGGGTATTTCCGACGGCGGACTACACCAGCCCCGAGCAGGCCATTGGCGTTTACCTGAAGGACCTGGGCCTGGCGCCCGGGTCCATCGGCGCCGTGTGCCTGGCCGTGGCGGGCCCGGTCAGTGGCGACGAATTCCGTTTCACCAACAGCCACTGGCGCCTGAGCCGCAAGGCCTTTTGCGACACGTTGCAGGTCGAGCACCTGCAACTGGTCAATGATTTCACCGCCATGGCCCTTGGCATGACGCGCCTGGAAGACGGCGAAACCCAGGTGGTTTGCCAGGGCATCGCCGACCCGCTGCGCCCGGCCGTGGTCATTGGCCCGGGCACTGGCCTGGGGGTGGGCACGCTAATACGCAATGGCGAGCATTTCATGGCCTTGCCCGGCGAGGGTGGCCATGTCGACCTGCCGGTGGGCACCGCCCGCGAGGCGCAACTGCGCCAGCAGATCCAGAACGAGATTGGCCACGTGAGCGCCGAAACCATCCTCAGCGGCGGCGGCCTGTTGCGCCTGTACCAAGCCGTATGCGCGGTGGACGGCCACGAGGCGACGTTGGTAACCCCGGCCGCCATTACCTCGGCAGCCCTGGCCGGCGATCCGGTCGCGATGGGTGTGATCGACCAGTTCTGCCGTTTTCTCGGCCGCGTGGCCGGCAATAACGTGCTGACGGTGGGCGGGCGTGGCGGGGTGTTTATCGTGGGTGGGGTGATCCCGCGTTTCCTTGATCTGTTCCTGGCCAGCGGCTTTACCGAAAGCTTTGCTGACAAGGGCTGCATGAGCGATTACTTCAAGGGCATCCCCGTGTGGATCGTGACTGCCGAGTTCTCGGGGCTGATTGGTGCCGGTGTGGCCTTGCAGCAAGCCCACGCCTGAGCGTTTAATCTGCGTTTGAAGTAATCGGGCGCCTCGACCCGGTACCAGAGACAAGGACGCAGCACGTGAGCACTGCCGGCAAATCGATTCTGCTGGTCGACGACGACCAGGAAATTCGCGAACTGTTGCACACCTATCTCAGCCGTGCGGGCTTCGCGGTCCGCACCACCGGCGACGGCCAGGGCTTTCGCCAAGCCCTGAACGAGGAGCCAGCGGACCTGGTGATCCTCGACGTCATGCTGCCCGACGAAGACGGTTTCAGCCTGTGCCGCTGGGTGCGCCAGCACCCGCGCCAGGCCCAGGTGCCGATCATCATGCTCACCGCCAGCTCCGATGAAGCCGACCGGGTGATTGGCCTGGAGTTGGGCGCCGACGACTATCTGGGCAAACCCTTCAGCCCGCGCGAACTGCAGGCACGGATCAAGGCACTGCTGCGCCGGGCGCAGTTTGGCCAGGAGCGTGGCGGTGAAGTGTTGGCCTTTGAGGAGTGGCGCCTGGACACGGTCAGCCATCGGCTGTTTCACACCGATGGCGAGGAGGTGTTCCTGTCTGGTGCCGACTTTGCCCTGCTCAAGCTGTTTCTCGATAACCCGCAGCAGATCCTGGACCGCGACACCATCGGCAACGCCACCCGTGGCCGTGACCTGATGCCTCTGGACCGCATTGTCGACATGGCCGTGTCGCGCTTGCGCCAACGCCTGCGCGACACCGAAAAACCGCCCCGGCTGATCCGCACCGTGCGCGGCAGTGGCTACCTGCTGGCGGCCAACGTTGTCTCTGCTTAAGCGCCTGCCGCTGCCGCGCTCGCTGTTGGGGCGCATGCTGCTGCTGACCCTGTTGGTGGTGCTGCTGGCGCAAAGCCTGGCCAGCGCCATCTGGCTGTCGCAACTGCGTGCCACCCAGCTTGAGGGCCTGGTCACGGCCGCGCGCAGCCTGGCCCATTCGATGTCGGCCAGCGTCAGTTATTTCCGTTCGTTGCCCCTGGCGTATCGGCCACTGGTGCTCGACCAGTTGCGCAGCATGGGCGGC
This sequence comes from Pseudomonas abieticivorans, assembly GCF_023509015.1. Taxonomy (NCBI): domain Bacteria; kingdom Pseudomonadati; phylum Pseudomonadota; class Gammaproteobacteria; order Pseudomonadales; family Pseudomonadaceae; genus Pseudomonas; species Pseudomonas abieticivorans. The sequence continues at coordinate 1,387,090 of NZ_CP094975.1, read as the reverse complement.
ACGCGGTTCGTGGTGTCGCTCAATGACAAGCCGCTGGACATGCGCGTGCTACCGCCCACCCCACGCAAGACCGCGGTGCTGGAAGCGGTGGATGAAGTGCTGCACGGGCAATTGGGCGACCAGGTGAATATCTCGGTGCAGTTTGTCAGCCCCGATGACCTGCGCATCTTCAACAGCGGCCTGAGCCTGAGTGAGTTGCCGCGTTCCTGGGCCCACTACGCGCTGACCCTGGAGCCGGTCAACCCGCCGGTGCTGGTCACGCAAATCCGCCTGGCCGAAGGCGAGTGGCTGTACATCGCCTCCTTGCTGCCCGAGCCCTACACCAGCCTCGAGGAAGAGGGCCTGCCGTCGCAGCAGGTGTGGTTCATCGTGCTCACCAGCTCGTTCCTGCTGCTGTTCATCGGCCTGTTGGTGCACTGGCAAAGCCGCCCGCTCAAACGCCTGGCCCGCGCCGCGCGAGACATGTCCCTGGGGGCCACCCAGGTGGACGAGGCCAAGCTTGAGGGCGGTGGCAGCGAGGTGGAAGACGTGGGCCGGGCGTTCAATGCCATGCGCGAACGCATCAGCCGATACCTCACCGAGCGCAGCCAGTTGTTCAGCGCCATTTCCCACGACCTGCGCACGCCCATCACCCGCCTGCGCCTGCGCGTGGAACTGCTGGAGGATGAAGCGTTGGAAGCCAAGTTCGGCCGCGACCTGGACGAGTTGGAACTGCTGGTCAAGGGTGCGCTGCAATGTGTGAAAGACACGGACATCCACGAGAACATCGAGAAGGTCGACCTCAACCAGGTGCTCGATTGCCTGGTAGAGCCGTTTTTGGCGCCCGGTGGCAACGGCCGCGTGACCCTGGAGGGCGCGGCGCACTTCAGCTACTCGGGCAAGCCGCTGGCCTTGAAGCGCTGCATGGGCAACCTGATCGACAATGCCTTGAAATACGGCCAGCGTGCGCACCTGTTCGTCGAAGATGACGGCGACGCCTTTGTGCTGCACGTGGACGACGAAGGGCCGGGCGTGCCACAGCAGCGTTTGGAGCAAGTATTCGAACCGCACTTTCGCCTGGCCGGGCAGCAGCAGGGGTATGGCCTGGGGCTGGGCATCGCCCGCAACATTGCCCATAGCCATGGCGGCGAGGTGAGCCTGCAAAACCTGCGAGAAGGGGGCCTGCGCGTCACGCTCTACCTGCCCCGCACCTGAATGAATGCACGCCCGCTGTAGGATTTATCCGCGAAGAACGCACAGGTGATCTTGCAGAAAAACTGCGGCGGCCTTTTCGCGGATGAATCCGCTCCTACACGATATCTGCTTATGTCACAGGCTGGTGACATTACCCTGCACCTTCGTTACCTGCACGATCCCCACCCTTGTTTAGACTCAGCGCATTCCAGGCTCTCTGCCTGGCGGGGTCAAATAACAAGAAAAGGTCCTCCATGGAAACGTTCGATCTGCCGTTCGCCAGTTGGCTGAACGCGCCCGCTCACCGCGCCTGGCTCACGGCCGAAGGCCAACGCCTGTTGCAGTTTGCCAAGGCGGCCAAGCTCGTCGATGGCTTTGGCAACCTTGATGATCGCGGGGTGCTCAAGGTGGGTGCCTACGCCGAAACCATGAACACCGCGCGCATGACCCACAGCTTCGCCATGGCCCATGTCATGGGCGTGCCCGGTTGCGCCGCGCTAGTGGACCATGGGGTCAAGTCGCTGCTCGGGCCGTTGCGCGATGCCAAGCATGGCGGCTGGTTTGCCGCCGCGTACCATCAGGACGGCAACACCGGCAAGGCCGCCTACCTGCATGCCTTCGTCGCCCTGGCCGCAAGCTCCGCCGTGGTGGCCGACCGCCCCGGCGCCAAGGCGTTGCTGGAGGAAGCGATCAAGGTCATCGAGCAACAGTTCTGGTGCGAAGAGGAGGGCGCCATGCGCGAGTCCTTCCGCCGCGACTGGAGCTACGAAGAGGCCTACCGCGGCGCCAACAGCAACATGCACTCGGTGGAGGCCTTCCTGGCGCTGGCCGACGTGACGGGCAAGCGCCGTTGGCTGGACCGGGCATTGAGCATCGTCGAGCGAGTCATCCATACCCATGCCGCTGGCAACGACTTTATGGTGATCGAACATTTCGATCGCCACTGGCAGCCGCAGCTCGAGTACAACCACGACAACCCAGGCGACGGCTTTCGCCCCTATGGCACCACGCCCGGCCACGGCTTTGAATGGGCGCGGCTGTTGCTGCACCTCGAGGCGTCGCGCAATCAGGCGGCCCTGCTGGTGCCGCAGTGGCTGGTGGGCGACGCGGCCAAATTGTTCGACAGTGCCTGCCGCCATGGCTGGAGCGTGGATGGCGCGCCGGGCGTGGTCTACACCCTGGACTGGGACAACCACCCGGTAGTACGCCAACGCATGCACTGGGTGCATTGCGAAGCCAGTGCGGCGGCGGCGTCGCTGCTCAAGCGAACCGGCCAACCCCAGTATGAAGCCTGGTACCGACAATTCTGGGACTTCAGCGAGACTTTTCTGATCGATCGCGAGCAGGGCAGTTGGCACCATGAGCTGGATGAAAAAAACCGCCCCAGCAGCCTGGTGTGGTCTGGCAAAGCCGACCTTTACCACGCCCTGCAAGCCGTTTTGCTACCCTGCCTACCACTTGCGCCTAGCCTTGCAACCGCTCTGGCACAAGCCTGAGCGGCAATGTCACGGGTTGGTGACATTTGCCCGTCGCTTCGTTACCTGCAAGTTGGATCACCCTGTTTAAACTCCTGTGCAGCGCAAGCACCAGACTTGCATGCATAACAACAAGAAAAGGTACTCCGATGAATGCGATCAATCGCCTCGCCGCTGTCATTTCCCTTGCCACTCTGTTCCCCCTCGTTGCCCATGCTGCTGACAGCAAAGGTAATGTCGAGGTCGTGCACTGGTGGACCTCCGGTGGTGAAGCCAAGGCTGTGGGTGTACTGAAACAGCTGGTCGAAAAGGACGGCTACACCTGGCAGGACAGTGCCGTTGCCGGGGGTGGTGGCGCCGCCGCCATGACCGTGCTGAAAACCCGCGCCGTGTCTGGCAACCCGCCTTCTGCCGCGCAGATCAAAGGCCCGGACCTTCAAGAGTGGGGCGCCTTGGGCCTGCTGACCAACGTCGACGACGTGGCCAAGGCCAACAACTGGGACAAGCTGCTGTCCAAGACCGTTTCCGACACCATGAAGTTCGAAGGCCACTACGTGGCCGTGCCGGTGAACATCCACCGCGTCAACTGGCTGTGGATCAACCCCGAAGCGTTCAAGAAAGCTGGCATCGCCAAGGCCCCGACCACCCTCGAAGAACTCTATGCCGCCGGTGACAAGCTCAAGGCCGCCGGCCTGATCCCGATCGCCCACGGTGGCCAGCCATGGCAGGACAGCACCGTGTTCGAAGACATGGTGCTGAGCATCATGGGTGCCGACGGCTACAAGAAAGCCTTCATCGACCTGGATGAGAAAACCCTCACCGGCGAGCAGATGACCCAGGTCTTCACCGCGCTGAAAAAACTGCAAGGCTACATGGACCCCAACGGCACCGGCCAGGACTGGAACCTGGAAGCGGCCAAGGTCATTGACGGCAAGGCCGGCATGCAGATCATGGGCGACTGGGCCAAGAGCGAGTGGAGCGCGGCCGGCAAGAAAGCCGGTACCGACTACGAGTGCGTGCCGTTCCCTGGCACCCAAGGCAGCTACACCTACAACATCGACTCCCTGGCGATGTTCAAGCTGGCCAAGAAGAACGATACCCCCGGCAACAATGCTGCACGTGACGACCTGGCCAAGGTCGCACTGGAGCCGGAATTCCAGTACGTCTTCAACCAGAACAAAGGCTCCATCCCGGTTCGCAACGACCTGGACATGACCAAGTTCGACAGCTGTGGCCAGGCCTCGGCCAAAGACTTCGCCGCCGCCGACAAGGCCGGCAAGCTGGAGCCGAGCATGGCGCACAACATGGCTACCTCGCTGGCCGTGCAGGGCGCGATCTTCGACGTGGTGACCAACTTCATGAGCGACAAGAACGCTGACCCGGCCAAGGCCGCCAAGCAGATGTACTCGTCGATCAAGGCTGCCAAGTAAGGTTCGACCCGCTTTCCAAAGCCTGCGCCGGGGTGATCCCCGTCCTCCGGTGCAGGCGATGGGTGCCGATTCACTTTTTCATTCTGGATGTTCCCGATGAGCTCTGTGGCTGTGTTCAGCAAGGCCTCGCCGTTCGATGCGCTGCAACGCTGGCTTCCCAAGTTGGTGCTGGCGCCAAGCATGCTGATCGTGCTGGTCGGTTTTTATGGTTATATCTTCTGGACGTTCATTCTTTCGTTCACCAATTCCAGCTTCATGCCGAGCTACAAGTGGGTCGGCCTGGAGCAGTACGCCCGCTTGATGGACAACGACCGCTGGTGGGTGGCGAGCAAGAACCTGGCGCTGTTCGGCGGTATGTTCATCGGCATCAGCCTGGTGCTGGGGGTGTTTTTGGCCGTGCTGCTGGACCAGCGCATCCGCCGCGAAGGCTTTCTGCGCACCATCTACCTGTACCCGATGGCACTGTCGATGATCGTCACCGGTACCGCCTGGAAATGGCTGCTCAACCCAGGCCTGGGCCTGGACAAGATGCTGCGCGACTGGGGCTGGGAAGGCTTTCGCCTGGACTGGCTGATCGATCAGGACCGCGTGGTGTACTGCCTGGTGATCGCCGCCGTGTGGCAGGCCTCCGGTTTTGTCATGGCGCTGTTCCTGGCTGGCCTTCGGGGCGTTGACCAGTCGATCATCCGCGCCGCCCAAGTCGATGGCGCGAGCCTACCGGCCATCTACCTGAAGATCGTGCTGCCGAGCCTGCGCCCGGTGTTTTTCAGTGCGTTCATGATCCTGGCGCACATCGCCATCAAGAGCTTCGACCTGGTGGCAGCCATGACCGCCGGCGGCCCGGGCTACTCCTCGGACTTGCCTGCCATGTTCATGTATTCCTTTACCTTCAGCCGCGGCCAGATGGGCGTGGGGTCGGCCAGCGCCATGCTGATGCTGGGCGCGATCCTGGCCATCCTGGTGCCGTACCTGTACTCGGAGCTGAGGAGCAAGCGCAATGACTAGTGCCTACCGCAAATCGTCGCTCACCTTCAGCCGCGTGGCGATCTACGCCACCCTGATCCTGGCGGCCGCGGTGTACCTGATCCCGTTGGTGGTGATGCTGCTCACCAGCTTCAAGACCCCCGACGACATCCGCACCGGCAACCTGCTGAGTTGGCCCGACGTGATCACCGGCATCGGCTGGGTCAAGGCCTGGGACGACGTGGGCGGGTTCTTCTGGAACTCGGTGAAAATCACCGTGCCCGCCGTGTTGATCTCCACCTTCATCGGTGCCATGAACGGCTACGTGCTGTCGATGTGGCGCTTTCGCGGCTCGCAACTGTTCTTCGGCCTGCTGCTGTTCGGCTGCTTCCTGCCGTTCCAGACCGTGCTGTTGCCGGCGTCCTTCACCCTGGGCCAGTTCGGCCTGGCCAACACCACCCAAGGGTTGGTGCTGGTGCACGTGGTGTACGGCCTGGCCTTCACCACGCTGTTTTTCCGCAACTACTACGTGAGCGTGCCGGATGCGTTGGTCAAGGCTGCGCGGCTCGACGGCGCGGGCTTCTTCACCATCTTCAACAAGATCCTGTTGCCGATGTCGATCCCGATCATCATGGTCTGCCTGATCTGGCAGTTCACCCAGATCTGGAACGACTTCCTGTTCGGCGTGGTGTTCGCCAGCGGCGATGCCCAGCCGATCACGGTGGCGCTGAACAACCTGGTCAACACCAGCACCGGCGCCAAGGAATACAACGTAGACATGGCTGCCGCGATGATCGCCGGCCTTCCAACACTGCTGGTGTACATCATGGCCGGCAAGTATTTCCTGCGTGGGCTCACTGCCGGCGCGGTCAAGGGGTAGAACATGGCAACGCTCGAACTGCGTAACGTAAACAAGACCTACGGTGCCGGCCTGCCCGACACCTTGAAAAACATCCAGCTGTCGATCGACTCGGGTGAATTCCTGATCTTGGTCGGCCCGTCGGGCTGCGGTAAATCCACCCTGATGAACTGCATCGCGGGCCTGGAAAACATCAGCGGCGGCGCCATCGTGGTGGATGGCGCCGACATCAGCGGCATGAGCCCCAAGGACCGGGACATCGCCATGGTGTTCCAGAGCTACGCGCTGTACCCGACCATGACCGTGCGTGAAAACATTTCCTTTGGCCTGAAGATTCGCAAGATGCCGCAAGCCGCCATCGACGAGGAAGTGGCCCGCGTGGCCAAGCTGCTGCAAATCGAGCACCTGCTCACCCGCAAGCCTGGCCAATTGTCCGGTGGCCAGCAACAGCGCGTGGCCATGGGCCGGGCCCTGGCGCGCCGGCCCAAGATCTACCTGTTCGACGAGCCGCTGTCCAACCTTGACGCCAAATTGCGCGTAGAGATGCGTACCGAGATCAAGTTGATGCACCAGCGCTTGAAGACCACCACGGTGTACGTGACCCACGACCAGATCGAGGCCATGACCCTGGGTGACAAGGTGGCGGTGATGAAGGACGGCATCATCCAGCAGTTCGGCACGCCCAAACAGATCTACAACGACCCGGCCAACCTGTTCGTGGCCAGCTTCATCGGTTCGCCGCCGATGAACTTCATCCCTCTGCGCCTGCAACGCAAGGATGGCCGCCTGCAGGCGCTGCTGGACAGCGGCCAGGCGCGCTGCGAGCTGCCGATGGACATCAACGACGCCGGCCTTGAAGACCGTGAAGTGATCCTGGGCATGCGCCCGGAGCAGATCACCTTGGCACCCACCGAGGCGACGGGCTTGCCGAGTATTCGCGCCGAAGTACAGGTTACCGAGCCCACCGGCCCGGACACCCTGGTGTTCGTCAACCTGAACGGCACCAAGGTCTGCTGCCGCCTGGCACCCGACGTGGCGCCGCAGGTGGGTGAAACCCTGAACCTGCAGTTCGACCCGGCCAAGGTCTTGCTGTTCGATGCCCAGACCGGCGAGCGCCTGGGGGTGGTGGGGCGCCCGCAGGCCAAGGTTCAAGCCGACAACGTGGCGCAGTTCAAGGGCCGTTGAGAATCCGCGCCGGCTGGCCTGTCAGCCGGTGCCATTGATGTAAACCGCGTTAAACACACAACCAATAAGAATAAAGACGAGGAAGCAAGGGATGGACAAGCGTACAAACAAAAAGTCGGCACGTAACCGCCTGGTGCAACTGTCGGTGCTCAGCGCCCTCAGCCTGGCAGGCACTGCGCACGCCTACGACGCATTCGACCCGGAGTCGCCGTGGATGCTCGGCGACTGGGGTGGCGCGCGCACCGACCTGTTGAACAAGGGGTATGATTTTTCCCTGGAATACGTGGGCGAAGTCGGCAGTAACCTCAAGGGCGGCTACAACGACGACACCACCGCGCGCTACAGCGACCAGTTCGCCTTGGGCGTGGCCTTCGACCTGAACAAGATCATGGGCTGGAAGGACACCGACGCCAAGCTGACGATCACCGAGCGTAGTGGCCGCAACATCTCCAACGACCGCATCGGCGACCCGCGTGCCGGCACCCTCAGCTCCTCCCAGGAAGTCTGGGGCCGTGGCCAGACCTGGCGCCTGACCCAGATGTGGATCAAGCAGAAGTACTTCGACGGCGCGCTGGACATCAAGGTCGGCCGCTTCGGCCCGGGCGAAGACTTCAACAGCTTCCCGTGCGACTTCCAGAACTTGACCTTTTGCGGCTCGCAAGTGGGTAACTGGGTCGGCGGCATCTGGTACAACTGGCCAGTCAGCCAGTGGGCCGGCCGTGTCAAATACAACATCACGCCTGAGTTCTACATGCAGGTGGGTGCGTACAACCAGAACCCGTCCAACCTGGAAACCGGCAACGGCTTCAAGCTCAATGGCAGCGGCACCAAGGGTACGATTTTCCCCGTTGAAGGCGTGTGGTCGCCGAACGTCAATGGCCTGCCGGGCGAGTACCGCCTGGGCTACTACTACAGCACCGCCAAGGCCGACGACGTCTACGACGGCGCCGATGGCCAGCCGCAGCCGGTGTCGGGCACCTACAAGGAACACGGCAGCAAGCACGGCTGGTGGATCGTGGCGCAGCAACAGCTGACCACCCACAACGGCGATGCCAGCCGCGGCCTCAGCGTGTTCGCCAACTTCACCGTGCATGACAAGGCCACCAACTACATCGACAACTACCAACAGGTGGGCATCGTGTACAAGGGCGCCTTCGATTCGCGGCCCAAGGATGACATCGGCGTTGGTATCGGCCGTATCCACGTCAACGATGATGCACAAGACCGCGCGCGCCTGGTCAACCAGCTCAGCGGTATCGACGACTACGACAACCCAGGTTACCTGCCCGTGCAGCAAACCGAGTACGACGCCGAGATTTACTACGGCTTCCACGTGACCAACTGGCTGACCGTGCGTCCCAACCTGCAGTACATCAAGCACCCAGGTGGTGTTGACCAGGTGGATGACGCGATCGTGGCCGGCCTGAAGATCCAGTCCAAGTTCTGATCAAGGTTTGATGTGTGCGCTTTGCGGGCGGCTTGGCCGCCCGTTTTTTTTGGGAAACCGTATATCCTGTGTAAGAGCGGATTCATCCGCGAAGAGATCACCGCTGTTCATCTGAAAAAACGCGGCGATCTTTTCGCGGATCAATCCGCCCCTACAGAGGGGCAGTTGGCCCCGCATTTTTTGTTTCAGGAACTCAAATGCACCCGCTTCAGCGCTTCTTCAAATCGCAGCGACAGCGCCCGACGTTCGAATGGGAACGGTTTCAGCATCGCGACGTGCTCGTTATCGACCACCCGCGGTGCCAGGCGGTGTTCAGCCGCCAGGGCGCGCAATTGCTGCACTTCCAGCCGGCCGGGCAAAAGCCTTGGTTGTGGTGTTCGGCCACCTGGCCGCAAACCGGGGCCATCCGTGGCGGGGTGCCGGTGTGCTGGCCGTGGCACGGCCGCCACCCTAGCGAGGGCATGTGGCCGGCGCACGGTTGGGGCCGCCTGGTGGATTGGAAGCTGCAAGATAGCCAAGAAGATGAGGCCGGCGTGAGCCTGCATTGGCGGCTGTCGTTGTGCGACTGGCAGGTCGACTTGCACGCGCGCCTGGGCGATGCCATGGAGTTGCGCCTGAGCACTGAGCACCAGGACATCGAGCCGTGCCAGTTGAGCCACGCGTTGCTGGCTTACTGGCGCATCGGGGATATCAGCGAAGTGTCGCTTGCAGGCTTCGATGGCCTGGACGGCTACGACAAGCTCAGCCGCCAGCCCTGCCGGCAGGACGGCGACCTGCACGTGAGCGGTGCCTGCCAGCGGGTGTTCAGCGGGGTTGGGGCGTTGCAACTGGAAGACCGTGCCTGGGCGCGGCGGCTGGCCATCGACACCGATCACAATGATGAAACCTGTGTGTGGCACCCGGGCGCTCGGCCGTTGCTGGGTGTCAAAAACAACGAAAGCCAAGGCTTTGTCTGCGTTGAAACCGTCAGCGGCGGCGACGAGTACCTGACACTTGCGCCCGGCGAGAAGGCCCACTTGAGCCTTCAGGCACGTTTGCTCAGTTGAGTTCGTCGTCGGCCGGATAGCGGCTGGCGTTCAGGCTTTCCTTGATCTTGCGCAGGTGCGGCTGGAAGTCCACTCCGCGACGAAGGGTCATGCCGGTTGCCAAAACATCGAGTACGGTTAACTGAATGATGCGCGAGGTCATCGGCATGTAGATGTCGGTGTCTTCGGGCAGCGGGATGTGCACGCTCATGCTGCACGCCTTGGCCAACGGCGAGCCAGCCGCCGTCAGGCCCAGTACCGAGGCGCCGTTCTCCCGCGCCAGGCGCGCCACTTCGACCAGTTCACGGGTGCGGCCGGTGTAGGAGATAATCACGAACAGTTCACCGGTGTGCGCCACCGACGCCAGCATGCGTTGCATCAGCACGTCGGCATGGGCAGACACCGCCAGGTTGAAGCGAAAAAACTTGTGCTGGGCATCCAGGGCCACGGGGGCCGAGGCACCCAGGCCGAAGAAATGGATCTGCCGGGCCTGGATCAGCATGTCGACCGCGCGGCTGACCAGTTGCGGGTCCAACGCCTGGCAGGCGCTGTCGAGCGAGGCGATGGCGCTGCCGAAGATTTTCTGGGTGTAGGCCGCCGGGTCATCGTCGGCTTCCACCGCACGGCTGACATAGGCCGCGCCGCTGGCCAGGCTTTGCGCCAGTTGCAATTTGAGCTCGGGGTAGCCGCTGACACCAAACGAGCGGCAGAATCGGTTGACGGTCGGCTCGCTGACCGACGCTGCCTGGGCCAGCGCCGCGATACTGAAGCGGGTGGCTTGTTGCGGGTTGAGCAGGATGACTTCGGCGACCTTGCGTTCGGCCTTGTTCAAGTCTTCGAGGCGGCCCTGGATCTGCTCCAGGAGGTTTCGCACGCGGTCCATGTTATGTCCTTGGGTCGAGATACTGCCCGCTTGAGCGGCGGCGCGACGATTTTCACGGGTGGCCTATCGTACTGAGGGCTTGGTGCGATCTCCACCCGAATCTGTTTTACGGGCTAAATGTTGTGGTTATTACTACATTTTCCCTTGAATGACGCCTTGAAAAAAGGTATTTGTAGTCTAACTTGATAAAAGAACAAACATCATGCCTTCGACTTCCGTAGAACCCTGCACCTTTGCCTTGTTTGGCGCGCTGGGCGACCTGGCACTGCGCAAGCTGTTCCCGGCCCTGTACCAGCTCGACCGCGCAGGCCTTCTGCACGATGATACGCGCATCCTCGCCCTGGCTCGCGAGCCGGGCAGCGAGCAGGAACACCTGGCCTCCATCGAAGAGCATCTACGGGTTTTTGTCACGGCCGAACAAATCGAGGACGCACCGCTGCAGCGCTTTCTGGCGCGCCTTGAGTACGTGCACGTCGACTTCCTCAACGCCGCCGACTACGTCACCTTGGCCGAGCGCGTGGGCAAGTCCGAGCAACTGATCGCCTATTTCGCCACGCCAGCGGCCGTATACGGCGCCATCTGCGAAAACCTGGCCAAGGCCGGCCTCACCGAGCGCACCCGTGCGGTACTGGAAAAACCCATTGGCCATGACCTGGCGTCCTCGCGCCGGGTGAACGACGCCGTGGCGCAGTATTTCCCGGAAAACCGCGTCTACCGCATCGACCACTACCTGGGCAAAGAAACCGTACAGAACCTGATTGCGCTGCGTTTCGCCAACAGCCTGTTCGAAACCCAGTGGAACCAGAATTACATCTCCCACGTGGAAATCACCGTGGCCGAGAAGGTTGGCATCGAGGGCCGTTGGGGTTACTTCGACCAGGCCGGCCAACTGCGCGACATGATCCAGAACCACTTGCTGCAGTTGCTTTGCCTGATCGCCATGGACCCGCCGGCCGAACTGTCGGCCGACAGTATCCGTGACGAGAAAGTGAAAGTGCTCAAGGCCCTGGCGCCGATCAGCGCCGAAGGCCTGACCACCCAGGTGGTGCGCGGCCAGTACATCGCCGGCTACAGCGAAGGCAAGGCCGTGCCGGGTTACCTGGAAGAAGAGAACTCCAACACCCAGAGCGACACCGAGACCTTCGTTGCCCTGCGTGCCGACATCCGCAACTGGCGTTGGGCCGGCGTGCCGTTCTACCTGCGTACCGGCAAGCGCATGCCGCAAAAGCTGTCGCAGATCGTCATCCACTTCAAGGAACCGCAGCACTACATCTTCGCCCCCGAGCAGCGCCTGCAAATCAGCAACAAGCTGATTATCCGCCTGCAGCCGGACGAAGGTATTTCCTTGCGCGTGATGACCAAGGAGCAAGGCCTGGACAAGGGCATGCAACTGCGCAGTGGCCCGCTGCAATTGAATTTTTCCGACACCTACCGCAGTGCGCGCATCCCGGATGCCTACGAGCGTTTGCTGCTGGAAGTGATGCAGGGCAATCAGAACCTGTTTGTCCGTAAAGATGAAATCGAATATGCGTGGAAGTGGTGCGACCAGTTGATCGCCGGCTGGAAGAAGTCTGGCGATGCGCCCAAGCCGTACGCGGCGGGGTCCTGGGGGCCGATGAGCTCGATTGCACTGATTACCCGCGATGGGAGGTCTTGGTATGGCGACATCTAATCTGCAACTGCCCGGCAACGTCGTGGCGCACGACTTTGCCAGCCCACCGCTGCTCGCCGATGCCTTGGCCAGCAAGGTGGCCGAACAACTGCGCGGCGCGGTCGACCAGCAGGGTGTCGCTACCCTGGTGGTGTCCGGTGGCCGTAGCCCGGTCATGTTCTTCCAGTGCCTGGCGCGCCAGGCGCTGGACTGGTCCAAGGTGGTAATCAGCCTGGCCGATGAGCGCTGGGTGCCGGTGGAACATGCCGACAGCAACGCCGGCCTGCTAAAGCGCTACCTGCTGGTGGGCGCGGTGGCCAAGGCGCGTTTTGTCAGCCTGTACACCACCACCAAGACCCAGGAGCAGGCCGCCGACGAGGCAGACTCGCTGCTGGCAGAGTTGCCACCCATTGACGTGCTGGTGCTGGGCATGGGTGATGACGGTCATACCGCATCGCTGTTCCCGGGCAGCCCGAACCTGACCGAAGCCTTGGCCGAGACCGGCGAGCGTCGCTGCCTGCCGATGATGGCGCCGACCGTGCCGCATCAACGCCTGACCATGACCCGTGCGCTGCTGGCCACTGCCCGCCACACGGTGTTGTCGGTGCAGGGCTCGGGCAAATTGAACACCCTGCGCGATGCGCTTGCCGGCGACGATGTCGCGGCGATGCCGATCCGTGCCTTTTTACACTCCCCCCTGGATATTTACTGGTGCCCCTGAGCCAAGGATCAGCCGCGATGACGACCCTCGAAAAACAACAGCTGGTGCAAAACCGCATGGCGGACAAGATTGCCCTAATCGATGCGCTGGCCGCCAAGGCGAAAATCCTTCCGGTGATCACCATCGCCCGTGAAGAAGACATTCTGCCGTTGGCCGATGCCCTGGCCGCTGGCGGCCTGACTGCACTGGAAGTGACCCTGCGCTCGTCGTTGGGCCTCAAGGCCATCAAGCTGTTGCGCCAAGAGCGCCCCGAGCTGCTGGTGGGCGCGGGCACCGTGCTCGATCGCCACATGCTTAAGGCAACCGAGGACGCAGGTTCGCAATTCACCGTGACCCCGGGCGTGACCCAGGACATGCTCGAGGCTGGCGTGGAAAGCCCGTTGCCGCTGCTGCCAGGCATCAGCAGCCCGTCGGAACTGATGATGGGTTATGCGCTGGGCTATCGTCGCTTCAAGCTGTTCCCGGCCGAAGTGAGCGGTGGCGTGGCAGCGATCAAGGCCTTTGGCGGGCCGTTCGGTGACGTTCGCTTCTGCCCTACTGGCGGTGTGGGGCCTAACAATCTGGTCAACTACATGTCCCAGCCGAACGTCATGTGCGTGGGCGGCTCGTGGATGCTCGACAGCAGCTGGATCAAAAACCGTGACTGGGCGCGTATTCAGGAATGCACTGCAGAGGCCTTGGCCCTGCTGAATTGATTCAAACCGTTTTTCATGGCTTTTGGGGTGCGCTTGGTCGGCGCGCCCCTTTTTTTTGCCTGAACTTTTCGCGGTTGATCGCATAGCCCTGTAAGGGCGGATTTATCCGCGAAAAGAGCCGCCGACCTAATGCCTGGGCGCCGGTCGATTGTGCTTCTTGCGCAGCGGCTCCAACAAATCGGCCAAGCCATTGCTGTCGATCTCTTGCATCAACGCCAGCAACCCGCCCAATTGCCCGTTGGGAAACCCTTCGCGCGCAAACCAATTGAGATAGGGCCCGGGCAAATCTGCAAGGATGCGCCCTTTATATTTGCCAAACGGCATTTGCTGAGTGATCAGCAGTTCGAGCATTTCTGGGTTCATGCAGGGGAGCCTTTGAAAACCGTTTTTCAAAATACATGCATTCTGCATGCAGGCCAAATGACAGATCATGCAGAACGCTGGAGTCGGTTAGTTCATTTAATATATAACACATTGAAATATAACGATTATTTTTGTTTATAAAAGCTGGCACGAAGGCTGCTCAATACCTACGTAGCCTCTTAAACCAGAAGGAATCGAAAAATGTCTAATCCAACCAAAGATGTCATCAAGGTTCTGAACGATCTGATCGAAACTACCAAGGACGGTCAGGAAGGCTTCAAGACGTGTGCCGAAGACATCAAGAATCCTGAACTCAAAGCCCTGTTCGTCAAACGCTCGCAAGAGTGTGCTCAAGCCGCAGGTGAGCTGCAGCAGGAAGTGCGCGCCCTGGGCGGCGATCCGGAAGACTCCACCAGTGTTGCCGGTGACCTGCACCGCCGCTGGGTCGACGTGAAGTCGGTATTTACCGGCAAAGATGAAGAAGCGGTCCTCAACGAGGCCGAGCGTGGTGAAGACCATGCGCTGAAAGCCTATAAGGAAGCACTGGCCAAGCCACTGCCGGCCAACGTGCACGCCATTATCGAACGCCAGTACCACGGCGTTCAACGCAACCATGACCAAGTCAAGGCGCTGCGTAACATCGCGCGTGCCAGTTAAGCCGAGCGAGTGATCAAAGGCGCCGCAGCCCCAAAGGTTGCGGCGTTTTTTTGTGCCTGCCTGTCAGCTTTCGTTGAAACCCACCTGGTTGCGCCCGCCGGCCTTGGCCTGGTAAAGCGCAGTGTCGGCCGCCCCCAGCAAATCCCCCAGCACCGCGCCTGCGCCAGGTGTTTGGCTGGCAACGCCGATGCTCACCGTGACCGGTTGCTCGTCGCCCGCATACGGCGGTTGCATCTGCACGGCGTGGCGGATGCTTTCGGCGATGATCAGCGCACCATTGAGGTCGGTCTCTGCCAGCATCACCAAAAACTCTTCGCCGCCATAGCGCGCGGCCAGGTCGGCTGGGCGGTGGATGCTCTGGCGGATGGCCTTGGCCACCTCGCGCAATGCCTCGTCGCCGCCTTGGTGGCCGTGGCGTTCGTTGAAAGCCTTGAAGTGGTCGACATCGATCATCAACACCGACAGCACCTTGCCGCCGCGCAGGGCACGCGACCATTCGCGACGCAAGGTCAGGTCCAGCGAGCGGCGGTTGGCCAGGCCCGTCAGGCTATCGGTGGCGGCCAGCGCAGCCAGGTTGCGTTCGGCACTCTGGCGCAAACGCAACTCGCGCCCCAGCATCAATGACAGCCACAGGATGCCGATGCACAACAGCCCAGTGGCAATACTGACGATCATCGCGGTGCGCTGCCATGAGGCGTACACCACGTCGGTGGACATGGCGATGATCACGATCAGCGGCAACTCGCCCACCCTGGAGAACGTGTACAGGCGCTCCTTGTGGTCCATGCTGGAGACACTGGTGAAGCTGCCGCTGCCTTGCTTGAGGATCCGAATGAAGTTGGCTTTTTGGCTGAAGTCCTGACCAATCAGGTCTACGTTGCCCAGCATGGGCTGGCGGGCAAGCACGATGCCTGCGGTATTCAACAGGTTCAGCGTGCTGTCGCGGCCGATGTTCAGCCCCTTGAACAGGTCTTCGAAGTACGCCAGGCGCAGTGCACCGGAGGCCACGCCAAGGAACTTGCCGTCGGGCGAACTGATGCGTCGGCTAAAGGCGATGCACCAGCCTAGGCTGCCAATGCGGTCCTTGAACGGCTGGCTGATCAACAACGCGCTGGAGGGGTCGTCGCGGTGTTTTTGAAAGTCATGATCATCGGCGAAGTTGGCCTGGCGCGGCGGCGATGCCAAGGAGTCGCCGACAATATTGCCCTGGCGGTCTACCCATAGAATATCGCCGCGAAAAGGCCCGGTGATGGCACGGTCAAACAATACCCGGCGGCGCAAGCTTTGCGGAATTTGCACGAAGTCGGGGTGTTGCGATGCCTCGATCAAGCCTTTGAGTGACAAGTCGTACAAGTCGGCATTGCGCTGAACATCGGTGTCTATCAATTGCAGGATGTTATCGGCCGAGCGTGAAGCCGATTGCGCGACATTGGCCCGTTCGCGTATCAACAGGAAACTGACAATGGTGACGATCGCCAATACCGCCAGCCCACTGCCTATATAAAGCACGTGTTCAGGTCTGGAACTCAGGCGGGTTGCGCCTCGAGAAGAAGTCAGCAATGTCGTGGCTCGGGTGTTGAACGGTAGAGTTTTCAAGCGCGCGGCGAGCGCTCGATTAACGCCGGGGGCAGGCGCGAGGCGGCGGTATTCTAGGGGTGAGGGCAATCGAGGACAAGCGCTTAATGCAGTAAACACGATACAAACTGATCAAGCGTCAAGTAAATAACGCCAGCGGTTAATTAAATACACTGATATTTCCGAGGCTTAGGTTAAATCATCAAAACCCGCCGGCGTTTATAGCCGGCGGATCAAACGATTGAATGAAACGATTGTTAGAAAATGTTGATCGGGTAATCAACGATCACACGGTATTCATCCATGTTGTCGTCCACTGCCTGGTAGCCCTCACCGCCGCGGTTACTTGCCCAGCGCAAGCGTACCGACAGATCCTTGGCCGGCCCGCCCTGCACCACGTACTTAAGGTCCAGGTCGCGTTCCCAATGCTGGGCATCCTTGCCATCGGCGTTGTAGTAGCCGGTATAGCCTTGGGTAGTGGCGGCCTTGGTCAGGTCCAGCGTGCCTTTGGTGTAGGACACGGTAGAGGTCAGGCCGGGCAGGCCCCAGCCAATGAAGTCATAGGCGTATTGCAGCTTCCAGGACTTTTCGCCCGGGCCGTTGAAGTCCGAGTACTGCTGGGAGTTGTCCAGGTAGATGCTGTCGCCATCGAGCACGTAGTCGAAGGGCGTGTTGCCGTTGACCTTCTGGAAGGAGCCGGTGACCGTGTGGTGGCCCATGGTCACGCCCAGGTGCAGGCTGTAGGTGTTGGTGTCGATCTTGCCCAGCAGTGCCTGGCCCGAGTCTTCGGTGTGGTAGTAGTGCAGGCCCGGGTTGAAGCTGATCGCATCGTTGAGCGCCCAGGTGTAGTCCAGGTCGTAGTAGTACTGGTCCCACACGTCCTTGAGCTGGCCGTAGTACAGGTTGCTTGTAACCCCCGGGATGCCCTTGTAGCTGGCGCCCGCCCAAGTCATGTGCTGGCTGTCCTCGCCGGCAGGCAGCTTGCCGTAGTAAGTGCTGATGCGGTCGTTGTTGCTGGAGTCGAAGGTCTTGTTGAAGCTGACCTGGCCGGCCTCCAGGGTGAGGTCCTTGAAGCTGGTGTTGGTCAGGCTCACACCGCGGTAGGTCTGCGCCAGCATACGAGTCTGGCCGCCGGCGATCACTGGGTTGTTGAGGAACATGTCACCGGCCTTCAGCACGGTGTCGAACGCGCGCATCTTGATGGCGCCGCCGGCACTGGAGAAGTCGCGAGGCGCGCCGCCGTCCGCATTCTGCGGGAAGATACTGGTGCCGCCAGTGCCGTCGCCGCCATCGAGCTTGAGCCCGAGCATGGCGTTGGCGTCGATGCCGAAACCGACGGTGCCTTCGGTGAACCCCGACTCGAACACGCCAATGAAGCCTTGACCCCACTCCTTGCTATCGTTTTTTTCATCATGGCGGTCGTGGTTGAAGTAGTAGTTCTTCAGGTCGAGCTTAAGGCTGGAACCCCCGATAAATCCGCTGTCGCTGCTGTCATCAGCGCGTGCGCCGGTAGCCATCGTTGCAGCCAGTGCAATGAAGAGGGGGCTCAATCTTAATGTTTTTTTCATATTTTAGTTAACTCCTTGGTAAATAATCTTTAAGTTTTGGCAGTTATTATTTTCATGCGGCTTTTGTTTTTTATTTGATAGTGTGTTGCGGTGTTGCGACTTTTTTACAGGCAAAAAAAAGCCGCTGAACTCAGCGGCTTCAAAAACGTTCAGTCTGATGGCTAGCATCTAGACGACGTCGAGGGAAATGCACGGTGGCCCAAGATCAGCTGTCCTTCGCGGAAGCGTTTTGGTCTTGAACGGCCGATGTTTGCTGGGTCTTTTCGCTTTCCTGAGCCTTGTTTGCCAGTTCCACCTGGTGCTGTTCAAAGGCCGCGTGGCGGGCTTCGTTTTGCGCCACGAATGCCGGCGATTCTTCAGCCATGGCAAGCGGGGAAAGGAATAAGGAAGACAGGATAAAAGCGCTAGCAATACCCATGGAGTTAGACATCTAAAACAGCCTTCTTGCGGTGCAAGTTCGATTAGGTGAGGCAAAGTTAATGCGTAATGGCTCTTTTTAAAAGAGCCAATAACGAAAAGGGTTGTTGCTGATTTTGTAATAATATTGAGAGGTCAGGCTGGCAGGCTGATGCCAAAGGTGTTGGCGCCCGCCTGGCTGCGCACGAATACCGTGCCGCCATGCATCAGCGCGATGGCCTTGACGATAGCCAGGCCCAGGCCGTGGTTGGCGCCACTGTTGCTGCGCGAGGCGTCCACCCGGTAGAAACGCTCGAACAGCCGGGGCAGGTGTTCGGCGGCGATTTGCGGGCCGGGGTTGCTCACGGCGATGTCTACCTGGTGCGCCTGGCTATGGATCTGCACGACGATCACTTCGCCGGCCGCCGTGTGCTGCACGGCATTGTTGATCAGGTTGATCAACGCGCGGCGCAGGTGGGCGCGTTCGATATGCACCAAGGCGTCGCCACTGACCTGGACGCGGATTTGCGCGTCTTCCAGGATGAAGTCCAGGTATTCAAGGGTGGTGGCCACTTCCTCGGCCAGGGAGCTGGCGGTCAGTTGCGTGGCCTTGCTGCCCTGGTCGGCGCTGGCCAGGAACAGCATGTCATTGATGATGCTGCGCAGGCGTTCCAACTCTTCGAGGTTTGATTGCAGTACCTCGAAGTAGTGTTCGGCCGAGCGCCCGCGGGTCAGTGCGACCTGGGTCTGGCCAATCAGGTTGGTGAGCGGTGAGCGCAGTTCGTGGGCCACGTCAGCGTTAAACGCTTCCAACTGTGAGTACGCTTGGTCAACCCGTGCAAGGCTTGAGTTGAAAGCATGCACGAATTGCCGTAACTCCGGCGGCAATGGCGACAATTGCAGGCGGCCTGACAACCTGGGCGGCGCGAGTTTTTGCGCCTCCGCCGACAGTGTGACCAGTGGGCGCAAGCCGATGCGCGCCACCCAATAACCCAGCGCGCAGGCCAGCAACACGCCAATCAGGCCGAAGCTGATCAGCGCCAGCAGCAGGGTGTGCTGGGTTTCGGAAAACGGCTCGGTGTCGATGGCGATCAGAAAGCGCAGCGGCGGGCGTTGTTCCTTGGCCGGTAATTGCGTGAGCAGGGCCTTGAAGGGGGCAGTCGAGCCGTTCAGGGGCAAGTCGCGCATGCCGGTAGGGCCCGCGGTGAAGGCGCGGATGGCCGCATCCGGTTGGCCAAATTCGTAACTGGGGTCGGTGCTCACCACCCAGAAGCGGATGCGCTTGTCTTCTTCGCCCAACAGGTTGAGCTTGGCGGTGATCTTGGCCCAGTGCTCGGGGGTGCCGTAGCGGTTCAAGGCCGATTCGAGCACGCTATAGCGGGCTTCCAGTTCGGCTTCCGGCAACAGGTTCAGGCTCTCGTCGACCTGGCGGTACAGTGCCCAGCCGCTGAGCAAGAAGATCAGCAACGCGACGACGGTGAACAAGGCGCTCAGGCGTACGGCGATCGAATCAGTCGACAGTGCGGCTTTCCAGGACATAGCCCATGCCTCGGATGGTGTGCAGCAGTTTGGCGTCGAACGGCCCGTCCAGCTTGGCCCGCAAACGCTTGATGGCGACCTCGACCACATTGGCGTCGCTGTCGAAATTGATGTCCCAGACCATTTCGGCAATGGCCGTCTTGGACAGGATTTCACCTTGGCGGCGGGCCAGTACGCTGAGCAGCGAGAACTCCTTGGCGGTCAGGTCCAGGCGTTGCCCGTTGCGGCTGGCCTTGCGGCTGATCAGGTCGATCCACAGGTCCGCCACGCTGATCTGCACCGGCTCGTGGCCGCCACTGCGGCGGGTCAAGGCTTGCAGCCGGGCCACCAGTTCGAGGAAGGAGAAAGGTTTGCCCAGGTAGTCGTCGGCGCCTTCGCGCAGGCCATGGATACGGTCTTCGACCCGTTCGCGGGCGGTCAGCATGATCACCGGCGTCTGCTTGCGCGCGCGCAGGGCCCGCAGCACGCCGAAGCCATCCAGGCCTGGCAGCATGACGTCGAGCACGATCACGTCGTAGTCGCCCTCCAGCGCCAGGTGCAGGCCCTGGATGCCTTCGACCGCCACATCCACCGTATAGCCCTGTTCGGTCAGGCCGCGGTGCAGGTAGTCAGCGGTTTTTTCTTCGTCTTCGATAATCAGGACGCGCATGATCCGCTCTCAATGTTCGGCCGGCAGGGCCTGGTTGGCCTGTGCCGGTGGCCGATGGAACAGCCGCTCCAGTTGCAAGTATATGACCGGGGTGGTGAACAGTGTCAGGGCCTGGCTCACCAGCAGCCCGCCGACCACCGCCATGCCCAGCGGCTGGCGCAGTTCGGCGCCGGTGCCGTAGCCGAGCATCAGTGGCAGGGCGCCCAGCAGCGCGGCCAGGGTGGTCATGATGATGGGCCGAAAGCGCGTCAGGCAGGCTTGGTAGATCGCGTCGCGCGGCGACATCCCGTGGTGGCGCTGGGCTTCCAGGGCGAAGTCGACCATCAGGATGCCGTTTTTCTTGACGATGCCGATCAGCAACACCAGGCCGATCAGCGCCATGATCGAGAAGTCCTGGCCGCACAGCCACAGCATGATCAGCGCGCCCAGGCCGGCCGAGGGCAGGGTGGAAATGATGGTCAGCGGGTGCACGAAGCTCTCGTACAGCACCCCCAGGATGATGTACACCGCCACCAGCGCGGCCAGGATCAACCACGGCTGGCTGGCCAGCGAGCTCTGGAAGGCCTGGGCCGCGCCTTGGAAATTGCCGGTGAGGGTGGCTGGCATGCCGATTTCGTTTTTCGCCTGGTTGAGCAGGTTGACCGCATCGCCCAGGGCCACGCCGGGTGCCAGGTTGAAGGACAGGTTGGCCGCCGGGAACATGCCGTCGTGGGCGATGGACTGCGGGCCGATAGTGGGTGCGTCTACCCGGGCCAAGGCCGAGAGTGGCACCATTTCCCCGCTCAAGGGCGAGCGCAGGTAGAAGTAGTTGAGGCTTTCGGCCTTGCCGCGCTGGGCCTGATCCAGCTCCAGAATCACCTTGTATTGGTTGGTGTCGGTCTGGAATTCATTGATCTGCCGTTGGCCAAAGGCATCGTACAGCGCCTGGTCGACGTCGGCCGCGCTCAGGCCGAAGCGCGCTGCGGCAGTGCGGTCGATGGTGATGTGGGTAATGCTGCCGCCCAGTTGCAGGTCGTTGGACAGGTCGCGAAACGCCGGGAGGGTGCGCAGCTTTTCGGTCAAGCGCTGGGTCCAGAGGTTCAAGGTGGGTGCGTCATTGCTTTTGAGCACGTACTGGTACTGCGCGCGGCTGGGGCCGGAGCTCAGGTTGATGTCTTGGCCGGCACGCAGGTACAGCACGATGCCTGGCACCTTGACCAGTTTCTGGCGTAGGCGATCGATGAACTGGCTGGCCGAAACGTCACGGTCGCCGCGGTCTTTGAGCGTGATCCAGAAACGCCCGTTGGCGATGGTCTGGTTGCTGCCGGTGACGCCGACCGAATGGGAGTAGGCCATCACGGCCGGGTCTTCACCGACGATCTTGGCCAATGCCTCATGCTTGGCGACCATGTCGGGGTAGGAAATGTCGGCAGCGGCTTCGGTGGTGCCGAGCACGAACCCGGTGTCCTGGATGGGGAAGAAGCCCTTGGGGATAAACACGTAGCCCGCGACGGCCAGGGCCACCGAGGTCAGGAATATGCCCAGCATCAGCCGCTGATGGTTCAGGGCTTTTTGCAGGTAGTGATCGTAACCGGCCAGCAGACGCTCGCTGAAACCGGGCTTGGCGTTGGGTTTATGCACGGGCGCGCGCATGAACTTGGCCGCCAGGGTGGGCGCCAGGGTGAGTGACACCACCACCGAAATCAGGATGGTGGAGGTGGCGGTCAGGGCAAATTCCTTGAACAGCCGGCCCACCACGCCGCCCATGAACAGCAGCGGAATGAATGCGGCCACCAGCGAGAAGCTGATCGACACCACGGTAAAGCCGATCTCGCCGGCGCCCTTGATCGCCGCTTCGCGCATGCCGTCGCCGGCCTCCAGGTGGCGGTGGATGTTTTCCACCACCACGATGGCGTCGTCTACCACGAAGCCTACGGCCACCACGATGGCCACCAGTGTCAGGTTGTTCAGGCTGAAGCCCAGCGCGTACATCAGCGCGAAGCTGGCGATCAGCGACACCCCCAGCACGGCCGACACGATCAGCGTGGCCGACCATTGGCGCAGGAACAACGCCATCACCGCGATTACCAGCAGCACGGCGATCATCAGGGTCATTTCCACTTCATGCAGCGAGGCGCGGATGGTGCGGGTGCGGTCGTTGAGTACCGTGACCTGCACCGAGGCCGGCAGCAAGGCTTGCAGCCCGGGCAGGGCGGCCTTGATGCGGTCCACGGTCTCGACGATGTTGGCCCCCGGCTGGCGCGAGATGGCCAGGTTCAGGCCAGGATTTTCGCCGGACCAGGCCTGCACGTAGGCGTTCTCCGAACCGTTGATGATCCGTGCGACGTCGGTCAGGTGTACCGGCGCGCCGTCCTTGTATGACACGATCAACTGCGAGTAGTCGGCAGCCTTGAACAGTTGGTCGTTGGAGGACAGCGTGGAAATGCTGGAGGCACCGTACAGCGCGCCCTTGGCCAGGTTCAGGCTGGTGTTCTGCAAGGCCACGCGCACGTCGGCCAGGGTCAGGCCGATGGCGGCCAGGCGATCGGCCGAGGCCTGCACGCGGATGGCCGGGCGTTGTTGACCGGTGATGTTCACCTGGCCAACGCCGTCGATCTGGCTGATCTGCCGCGCCAGCAGGGTTTCGGTGTAGTCGCTCAGTTCGGTGCCCGGCATCAGTTGCGAGCTGACGCTGAGGATCAGCACGGGGCTGTCGGCAGGGTTGACCTTTTTCCAGGTGGGCAGGGTGGGCAGGTCCTTGGGCAGGCTGCCGGCGGCGGTATTGATCGCCGCCTGGACTTCCTGGGCGGCGGTGTCGATGCTTTTGTTCAGGGTGAACTGCAAGGTCAGGATGGTCGAGCCCAGCGCGCTGGTCGAGGTCATCTGGGTCATGCCGGGGATGGCGCTGAACTGCACTTCCAGGGGCGTGGCCACCGAGGAAGCCATGGTTTCGGGGCTGGCACCGGGCAGGTTGGTGGTCACCTGGATGGTCGGGAACTCGGCCTCCGGCAACGGCGCCACGGGCAGCCGTGGGAAGGCAATGCCGCCGAGCAGCACCAGGGCGAAGGTCAGCAGCAGGGTGGCGACCGGATGGTCGATGCACCAGGCCGATACTGATCCGCGGCCGGTCATTGGGCCACCTCGAGTGGCTCGGCCGGGGTGTCCTTGAGGATCTCGACTTGGCTGCCAGGCTTGAGCCGCGACTGCCCATCGCGGATCACCACGTCGCCATCACTGACGCCTTCGATCACGTTCAGGTCGCTGTTCTGGAACAGCATCTTGACCGGTACCGATTCGACCTTGTCACCCTTCAGGCGGTACAGGTAATAGCCGTCCAGCCCGCGTTGCACCACGGTCGGCGGCACCACCAGCGCGTCGTGCTGCAACGCGGTCTGCACCTTGATGTTGACCAGTTGCCCCGGCCAGAGCTTTTGCCCGCCGTTGTCGAACACGGCCTTGACGCGCAGGGTGCCGGTGGTCGCGGAGATCTGATTGTCGATCAGGCTCAATTGGCCCTGGCCGAGCAGGGTGCCGTCTTCGGCATTGCCATCGACATAGGCGAACACCGGGGCCGCCTGGTTGCCGTGCACCAGCGCTTGCAAGGTTGGCAATGCTTGTTGTGGCAGTGAGAATTCGATGGAAATCGGGTCGATCTGCGTCACGCTGAACAGGCCCTGGGTGTCGGTCACGCGCAAAAAGTTGCCTTCGTCGACGTTGCGGATGCCCACGCGCCCGGTCACCGGTGAGCGGATCTGGGTGTACGACAATTGCACCTGGGCCGAGGCGATCGAAGCCTGGTTGCCTTGAACGGTTGCTTTGAGTTGGTCGACCAGCGCCTGTTGCTGGTCCAGGGTTTGCCGCGAGATACCGTTATCGACACTCAAGTCCTTGTAGCGCTTGAGGTTGACGGCGGCCACCTGTAATTGCGCCTGGCTCTGGCTCAGTGTTGCGCGCGCCTGGTCGAGGCTGGCGCGGATGGAGCGGTCGTCGATGCTGGCCAGCAGGTCACCTTCCTTCACCTGCTGGCCCTCCTTGACCCACAGCTTGGTGAGCACGCCGTCCACCTGCGGGCGCACCGCAACACTGTGCAGCGACAGCACCGAGCCGATCCCGGTCAGCGTGCGGGGCACATCCTGACGGACCACGGTCGCCACTTTCACGGGGACGGCGAGGGGCGCGGCGATTTTTTTCGCGGCCGGGAATTTCCACAGCCAGATGCCTACGGCTAACAGCACGATGATGATCAGAACCAGGATTTTTTTTGTCGGGTTGCGCATGCGGTGAGACGCCAGGGCTGGAGGGACGGCAGTGTGTTGTTCTTATATAGCGGCGATCGGGTCAAGAGCATGACCGCTAGCTGTCAGCCTTGACAGAAAAGCCTGAAGGTCACCAGGGCAGCGGTCGCACCGTGCTGTGCAGAGAGGGCATTTCCTACAGGTTCTACAGAATTTGCCAATAGTAGAGGCCTTTTGTTCTCGCGACACTGGGCGGCCTGCGAATCGGCGATCAACCAAGGTGGCCCCTGTGTTCAGGCTCAACAAAAATAAATGGCTCGAGGCGCTTGTGTTTTCGATGCCCGTGACCCTGCTGCTGAGCAGCGTAGCGCTCGCCGCCAGCACCGATGTGTTCCTGCCCTTGTTAAGCTTGCTGTACGTTTTTATCTGGCTTTGAGCGATTTCACCGAGTCCCACTCGGTGACGGCGGCGCGCTTGGTTTGTTTGTTGTACAGGCACAATTCCAAGCCGCTCTGGTTCTTCATGTGCGGTTGCGGGTAGCGACCTTGCAACAGCAGGGCGGTGTAGCCGACCTGGTCATCGAATTGGGCAGGGCTGCCAATGGCCTGGGTGCCTTTCAGTTGGCTGGCCTTGAGGCAACTGGCGAGTACGCTTTTGTCGTAGGCGGCCCACGCGGCTTCGCTCGAAGCCAGTGCGTTGGCGCTCAGGGCGGTCAGGCCCAGCAACAGGAGAATGGTTTTCATCAAGGTATCCGCGAGAACTGATCGTTAATTATGCCCAAGCATAGCCAGGGGCTGTTCGCGGCGTTGTTACAGTGTGTATCGAGCTATCCAGAGCATGCCGGCGCGTTCGTACAGGCGGCGGGCATTCAGGTTGCTGTCCAGTACCTTGAGGTCGACGCTGGGCTCGCCGCGCTGGCGGTACACCTCGAAGCAATGCTGCAGCAAGGCCAGGCCGATGCCCCGGTTACGTGCGCGCGGGTGCACCACCAAGTCCTTGATAAACGCGCTGCGCCAACCCTGGGCCACGGCCACCAACCCGTGCTCGTCGGCCAGCAACAGGCACAAGGCGGGGTCGAACTCGGCATCGCGGGTGGTCAGGGTCAGCCAGTCCTGCAGCGCCGGCACCTCGCCGCCCCCTTGCTGGTAACCCAGTTCCAGCAAGCCGTGGATCGGTTCAAGCAGGCCGTGTTCAAAGGCCACCGGGTGCACGCCGGTCGGCAGGGCCACCGGTGCCAGCCCTTGGGTCAGGTCTTTGCGCAGCAGGTGACAGGTTGCCATGGCGGGCCCGGGCTCAGTGACCGGCCACGGCCTGGGCCGCGCGGATCAGGCATTCGGTAAGGTCGGGTGAAGAAAACTTGGTCAGTACCGCGTTGGCCCCGGCAGCCTTGGCTTTCTCGCTGTTCATGGCGCTGTCCAGCGAGGTGTGCAGCAACACGTACAGGTCCTTGAAGTCCGGGGTTTCGCGCAGGGTGCGGGTCAGCGCGTAGCCGTCCATTTCCGACATTTCGATGTCCGACACCAATACGTTGATCTGCTCGGGCGTGCCCTGCAGTTCCAGCAATACGTCGATGGCCTCCTTGGCGCTGCGCGCGGTGTGGCAGTCGATGCCCAGGTTGCGCAGGGTAATCAACGATTGCTGTAGCGCCACCTGGCTGTCGTCCACCACCAGGATATTGGCCTTGGCCAGCAGTTGGGCATCGGCGTCGCTCAGTTGCGCCGGGGCCGCTTCGATCTGCGCCGGGGCAATGCCGTGGATGACCTTTTCGATGTCCAGCACCTGCACCAGCGCGCCGTCCACCTGGGTGACGCCGGTGATGAACGATTTGACCCCGGCGCCGTAGGGTGGCGGGCGGATGTCGGTGGTCAGGCAGTGCACGATCTTGCTCACCGCCTGCACGTGCAGGCCCTGTTTGGAGCGGCTTACGTCGGTCACGATCAGGCAGCCGCCGTTGGGGTCGTTCAGCGGCATTTCGCCGATGGCCCGGCTCAAGTCGATGACCGACAGCGTGGCCCCGCGCAGTGTGGCCACGCCCTTGACGTGGGGGTGCGACTCGGGCAGGCGGGTTAGCGCCGGGCAGGGGATGATTTCGCTGACCTTCAGCAGGTTGATCGCCATCAGCTTGCCGCTGCGCAGGGTAAACAGCAGCAGCGAGAGTGAATCCGCGCGGGCATTCTTGGATGACATATAAACCTTCCGGGTCAGGCGAAAAACGAGTTCGATGCTGGGTTATCGACCCGTGGCACCCAGTCTTGAGTGCCACGGCGCTTTTACTTCAGGCCCAGGCGCCGGGCCATGCGGTTCAGGTTGGCACGGTCCAGGCCCAGCTCGCGGGCGGCGCTAGCCCAGTTGTCACTGTGCCGTGCCAGGCAGGCCTGGATCAACTGCCGCTGGTAGGCGTCCAGCGCCTGGCGCAGGTCGCCGCTGGCCAGCACCGGCTCGGCCACATCCGGCTCGCGGCTTTCAGGCGTTGCCTGCGCCAGGCTGCCCGGTGCTGGCAGGTCCAGGTCCCTGGCGCTCAAACTGAGGATGCGTGGGCGCTCCGGGTGCAGGCCTTGGGCCTTGAGTGCCGAGCGGCCGATCAGGTGCTCAAGCTCGCGCACGTTGCCCGGCCACGTGTAGGCGAGCAGGGCGGCCTGGGCGTCGTCAGTCAGGCGCAAGCTGTGCAAGCCCATGCGCGAGCGGTTTTGCTCCAGGAAGTAACCGCTGAGCAGCAAGACGTCGCGGCCGCGATCGCGCAGCGGCGGCACCGGCAATGGGTACACGCTCAGGCGGTGGTAGAAGTCGGCGCGGTAGCGGCCGGCGCGCACTTCCTCGGCCAGGTCGCGGTTGGTCGCGGCGATCAGGCGCACGTCCACGCGGTGCTCCTGGTCTGAGCCCAAGCGCTGCAACTGGCCGCTTTGCAACACCCGCAGCAGCTTGGCCTGCACGGCCAGGGACAGTTCGCCCACCTCGTCGAGGAACAGCGTGCCGCCGTTGGCCAGCTCGAATTTGCCGCGGCGCTCGTGGGTTGCGCCAGTGAACGCGCCGCGCACGTGGCCAAACAGTTCGCTTTCCACCAGGGTGTCGGGCAGGGCGGCGCAGTTCAAGCTGATCATCGGCTTGCTTGCCCGGCTCGAGGCCTGGTGGATGGCCTGGGCCACCAGTTCCTTGCCCACGCCGGTCTCCCCGGTGATCAACACGGTCAGGTCGCTGCCGCCCACCAGGGCAATCTCCTCCACCAGGTGCTTGAGCGCTGCACTCTGGCCGATCATTTCCTTGGCCTGCTGGCCGCTGGCCTGGCGGTAGATTTCGGCGCGCTGGTGTTCGTCCTCGGCCCGCACGGCCAGGCGCTCGATGCGCTCGGCCACGGTTACCGTGGCTGCCGCAAGGCTGGCAAAGGCTTGCAGGGCGTCCAGGTCAATGCGGTCGAAGCGCGACGGGTCCAAGGCGTCCAGGGTCAGCAGGCCCCAGGGTTGCTGGTCGATAAACAACGGGCAACCCAGGCAGTCGTGCACTTGCAGGTGTTCGTGCAGGCCTTCGACCAGGCCGTCGTAGGGGTCGGGCAACTCACTGTCGCTGTCGAAGCGCGTCGGGCCGCTGCTGCTCATCAGCGCGGCAAAGCGTGGGTGTTCGCTGACCTTGAAGCGTCGGCCCAGGGTGTCGGTGCTCAAGCCATCCACGGCCAGCGGTACCAGCCACTCGCCGTCCAGGCGCAGCAAGGCGGTGGCGTCGCAGGGCAGCAGCGCGCGCATGGCTTCCAGCAGGCGGCGGTAGCGCTCCGGCTCCGGCAGCTCGCGAGACAGGTCCGACACCAGGGGCAGCAAGGCGGTGAGCAGCGGTTTTGCAGTCATAAAGACTCCTTGTAGTCCTTATGACTATAGATTACCCGACGTCATTATGACTGCATAAATTATAAGACACTGATTTTTAAGGCTTTTATTGTTGGCATGAAAGCTGATTACACCCAGGTAGACGCTTAACCCTGCCCAACGAGGAATTTCATCATGCTGAGTGCCCACGATCGTGCCATCGTCAAGTCCACCGTACCGCTGCTGGAAAGCGGCGGCGAAGCGCTGATGACGCATTTCTATTCGATGATGCTCAACGAATACCCAGAGGTGCGCCCGCTGTTCAACCAGGCCAACCAGGCCAACGGAGACCAGCCGCGCGCGCTGGCCAACGGCGTTTTGATGTATGCCCGCCACATCGACCAGCTCGATCAACTGGGCGGCCTGTTGGCGACGATCATCAACAAACACGTGGCCTTGCAGATCCTGCCCGAGCACTACCCCATCGTGGGGCGCTGCCTGCTGAAGGCGATCGAAGAAGTGCTGGGCAAGGACATCGCCACCGCGCAGGTGCTGCTGGCCTGGGGCAATGCCTACCAGCAACTGGCCGATATCCTGATTGGCGCCGAAGCCCAGGTATACGACCAGAAGGCCCAGGCCCCGGGTGGCTGGCGCGGCGGCCGGGCGTTCCGCCTGGCGGCGCGGGTGCAGGAGAGCAGCGAAGTGGTGTCGTTTTACCTGGAGCCGGTCGACGGCCAGGCGATTCTTGAGGCGGCGCCCGGCCAGTACCTGGGCCTGAAGCTGAACATCGACGGCGAGGAGCATCGGCGCAACTATTCGCTGTCGGCATTGGCCACCGCCGGGCAATACCGCATCAGCGTCAAACGCGAGGCCGGTGGCAGGGCGTCCACCTTTCTGCACGACCGCTTCCAGGTGGGCGATACCCTGGAGGTGTTCACGCCGTCGGGCGAGTTCACCCTGCGCGACAGTGACAAGCCGCTGGTACTGATCAGCGGCGGGGTGGGCATTACCCCGACCCTGGCGATGCTTGAGGCGGCGCTGCGCACCGACCGGCCGATCCACTTCATCCACTGCGCACGCAATGGCGCGGTGCACGCCTTTCGCGAGGTCATTGACCACCTGGCCGCGCGCCATCCCCAACTCAAGCGCTTTTATTGCTACGGCGAGGATGACGGCGCCAGCGCGGCGGCCGATGCCATTGGCCTGCTCGACCAGGCGCTGCTGGGTGAGTGGCTGCCGGCCCAGCGCGACCTGGACGCCTACTTCCTGGGCCCCAAGGGGTTCATGGCGGCGGTCAAGCGCCACCTCAAGGCGCTGGGCGTGCCAGAGCAGCAAAGCCATTACGAGTTCTTCGGCCCGGCTTCCGCGCTGGAATGAGAAAGGCTTAATGTTGGTTTAATCGCGCCGGCCTGTACTGTGATTCCCCCTTCGCCCTCAGAAAACTCCCTGGGCGAAGGGGACAGATCCTACATACATTCGGAACCTTTCTCGTTCTATCGGGTCTGGGTCTGCGTGTAGACTTGCCGTCGGAATTTCCAGCGCGGCCCCGATGCCGACGTTGCCCGGCCAACCACACACCCTTGAAGGACATGCAATGAGTGACGTGAATCTGCACCTGGCTCGCGAAAAGCGCTTCCTGGTCTTGCTGGGCATCATCTGCCTGGCGCTGATCGGCGGCGCGCTGTACATGCAGATCGTGCTCGAGGAAATGCCGTGCCCGTTGTGCATCCTGCAACGTTACGCATTGCTGTTCATCGCCATCTTTGCCTTCATCGGTGCCGCCATGCCGGGCAAGCGCAGCCTCACCTTGTTCGAAGGCCTGGTGGTGCTCAGCGCCATCGGCGGTATCGTGGCTGCTGGCAACCACGCCTATATCCTTGCGCACCCCGATGTCAGCTGTGGCGTCGACGTGCTGCAACCCATTGTCGATGGGCTGCCCTTGGCCAACGCCCTGCCGTTGGTGTTCCAGGTGGGCGGCTTCTGCTCCACTCCCTATCCGCCGATCCTGGGCCTGTCGCTGGCGCAGTGGGCACTGGCCGCTTTTGTGCTGACGGCGTTGCTGGTGCCGGTCGGTATCTACCGGAACCGCCGTCGGGCGGAATTATAAATCGTGCCTGAAATGGGAATGCCCTGTGTCACGGTGGTTTGCTACAGGGTATTTCAAGCGGACTTATCCGTAGTAAAAATAGGCCTTTAGGGGTGCGTCAGGGGGTGCGACATCGTGTCGCAAGGCCTTGAATGCAGGCGGAATTGTTGCATAATTGGAAAGGTATTGTTGCTAAATAAGCCATAGTCAATGAAACCTGACCTATCTACAATCGCCGCAATTTCATACCGGCGGCGCGTACCCAGGGGCAGGTTTTGAGGGGCTATCGGCCTCTTGCAACTGATGTTCGAGAGCACGCCAGGCGCCGGTTTGAGAGCCTTTCGTGACTCCCGCACCAAATGGAATTGGTCTGCAACCAGGCCTTTTTAGCCTACGTAGTCAGAATAAGAAAGTACCGTTCCACACAGGTCTGCCAATACAGCAGCTGCTGATCTCAAGGCATGCCCGTATCCAATTTCGATAAATGCTGACGCTTGGCAGGACGAAGTGTTGGCGACCAAAACACAATTGCATTGATGCAAGCTGCTTTAGAGGTCGTGAGATGAGCAAAAAGCGTTACCCCAGACTGTTTGGCATATTGCCCTTTTTCGGCATGCTTTTTCTCGGTGGTTGCAAGTGGACCCTCCTGGACCCAAAAGGGCAGGTCGGCATTGACGAGAGAAACCTGATCTACATCGCTACCGGGCTGATGCTGCTGGTGGTGGTGCCGGTTATCGTCATGACCTTTGCCTTCGCGTGGAAGTATCGCGCGTCGAACAAGGCTGCCACCTACACCCCGGATTGGTCGCACTCCACCAAGATCGAAGCCGCGGTATGGGGTATTCCTCTGCTCCTGCTCATCGTGCTGGGCGTGATCACCTACAAGTCCACCCACGCGCTGGATCCGTACAAACCGCTGGAGTCGGATGTCAAGCCGATCACCATCCAGGTTGTTTCGCTGGACTGGAAATGGCTGTTCATCTACCCGGACCAAGGCATCGCGACGGTCAACAAGATCGTCTTCCCGGCCAACACCCCGGTGAATTTCCGCATTACCTCTGATTCGGTGATGAACTCGTTCTTCATTCCGGGCCTGGGTGGTCAGATCTACGCAATGGCCGGCATGCAGACTCAACTGCATCTGATGGCCAACCAGAACCACGAATTCGACGGTATCTCCGCCAACTACAGCGGCGAAGGTTTTACCGGCATGAAATTCAAGGCAGTCGCCACCTCCCAAGAGGATTTCGACGCCTGGGTAAGTGAAGTCAAGAAGGCACCTAAACAGCTTGATTCGGCTGAATACGCTGCACTGGCCAAACCGAGCGAGAAAAATCCAGTCGAGCTTTACTCCACGTACGCACCGAACCTGTTCCAGACCATCCTCGACAAGTACGAGGGCATGGGGCGCGGCAAGGTCATGCATCACGAAGAGAAAGAAGTCGCCGGCATGGAAGGTATGGACATGGGTTCGCATTCAGCTGCTGGGGCAGAGGAGTAAAAGATGTTTGGTAAATTAACTTTGGAAGCGATCCCCTTCCATGTCCCGATAGTGATGATCACCATCAGTGCGATCATCCTGGGCGGGCTTGCGTTGGTCGGGGCGATCACTTACTTCAAGAAGTGGTCCTACCTGTGGACCGAATGGCTGACTTCGGTCGACCACAAGAAAATCGGCGTGATGTACATCATCGTCGCCATGGTCATGCTGATCCGTGGTTTTGCCGACGCATTGATGATGCGTTCCCAGTTGGCACTGGCTGCCAACGGCGGCGAAGGCTACTTGCCGCCTGAACACTATGACCAGATCTTCACCGCTCACGGTGTGATCATGATCATCTTCATGGCGATGCCATTCTTCACCGGCCTGATGAACATCGTCCTGCCGCTGCAGATCGGCGCGCGTGACGTTGCGTTCCCGTTCCTGAACTCCCTGAGCCTGTGGCTCCTGGTGTCTGGCGTGGTGCTGATCAACCTGTCCCTGGGCGTCGGCGAATTCGCCAAGACCGGTTGGGTTGCTTATCCGCCGCTGTCGGAACTGGGCTACAGCCCGGGCGTGGGTGTGGACTACTACATCTGGGCACTGCAGCTATCCGGTCTGGGTACGACCCTGACAGGCGTGAACTTCCTGGTGACCGTGCTGAAAATGCGCACCCCAGGCATGAAGCTGATGCAAATGCCGATCTTCACCTGGACCTGCACCTGGGCAAACGTCCTGATCGTGGCTTCGTTCCCGATCCTGACCGCCACCCTGGCACTGCTGACCGTTGACCGTTACCTGGACTTCCACATCTTCACGAACGAATTGGGTGGTAACCCGATGATGTACGTGAACCTGTTCTGGGCGTGGGGTCACCCCGAGGTGTACATCCTCATCCTGCCAGCGTTCGGTGTGTTCTCGGAAGTTATCTCCACGTTCTCCGGCAAGCGTCTGTTCGGCCACGTGTCGATGATTCTGGCGTCCGGTTGCATTACCGTACTGGGCTTCATGGTTTGGCTGCACCACTTCTTCACGATGGGCTCCGGCGCCAGCGTCAACTCCTTCTTCGGGTTGGCAACGATGCTTATTGCGATCCCCACGGGTGTGAAGCTGTTCAACTGGTTGTTCACCATCTACCAAGGCCGCCTGCGTTTCACCGCGCCAGTGCTTTGGACCCTGGGCTTCATGGTGACCTTCTCGATCGGCGGCATGACCGGCGTACTGCTGGCCATCCCGGGTGCTGACTTCATCCTGCACAACAGCCTGTTTGTGATCGCGCACTTCCACAACGTGATCATCGGTGGTGCGGTATTCGGTTACATCGCAGGTTTCGCCTTCTGGTTCCCGAAAGCGTTCGGCTTCAAGCTGAACGAGAAGTGGGGCAAGACTGCGTTCTGGTTCTGGATCTCGGGCTTCTACGTCGCCTTCATGCCGCTGTACGCGCTGGGCTTCATGGGCATGACCCGTCGTCTGAACCACACCGACAACCCTGACTGGACCCCGTACCTGTACGTGGCCATGTTCGGTGCGGTGCTGATCCTGTTCGGTATCGCTTCGCAACTGATCCAGATCTACGTGTCGATCCGCGATCGTGAGCAGAACCTGGACGTCACTGGCGACCCATGGAATGGCCACACCCTGGAATGGTCGACTTCGTCGCCACCTCCGTTTTACAACTTCGCGGCTCTGCCTGAAGTGAACGACATCGATGCTTTCACCGCTTCCAAGCGTGACGGCACCGCCTACAAGGCTCCGCAGAAGTACTCGGCGATCCACATGCCGAACAACACCGCGAGCGGCATGGCAATCGCCGGCTTCCTCACTGTGTTTGGCTTCGCGATGATCTGGCACATCTGGTGGATGGCAGCAGTCGGTCTGGCGGGCGCGGTGATCTACTTCATCGTTCACGCTGCTCGTGACGACCAGGGCTACATGGTCCCGGCTGAAGAAGTGGCTCGCATCGAAGGCGAAAATCAGAAGGCCCTGGCGAAAGCCAAGGTGCCAGGTGTTGGTGCAACTCCGGTCAACGCGCTAGAGCAGGCTTAAACAATGTCGAACATAGTATTGAACGCTGGAACTGCCCATGGTCACGACCATGGGCATGACGACCACGAACACCATGATGCGGGTCCGATGACCGTATTTGGGTTCTGGATCTACCTGATGACGGACTGCATCCTGTTCGCGTCGATCTTTGCCGCGTACGCAGTGCTGGCGAACAACTTCGCCGGCGGTCCATCGGGCCACGATATCTTTGAACTGCCTTATGTACTGGGCGAAACCGCTTGCCTGTTGCTCAGCTCGATCACCTACGGCTTCGCCATGCTGGCGCTGCACAAAGGTAACAAGGCTGGCGTGCTGGGTTGGCTGTTCATCACCTTCCTGTTCGGCCTGGGCTTCATCGGCATGGAAGTGAACGAGTTCCACAAGCTGATCTCCGAAGGCTTCGGCCCATCGCGCAGCGGCTTCCTGTCGGGCTTCTTCGCCTTGGTCGGTACCCACGGTCTGCACGTGACCAGCGGTCTGATCTGGATGGCGGTGATGATGTATCAGGTTCAGAAGAACGGCCTGACTGCATCCACCAACACCCGTCTGAGCTGCCTGAGCTTGTTCTGGCACTTCCTGGACGTGGTCTGGATCTGCGTGTTCACCGTTGTTTATCTGATGGGAGTCCTGTAAATGGCCAACTCACATGCTCATGACGCGGGCGACAGCCACGGCAGCCTGAAGTCGTATGTCATCGGCTTCGTCCTGTCGATCATCCTGACCGCCATTCCGTTCGGCCTGGTGATGTACGGTTCGCTGTCCAAGACCGCGACCCTGGTGATCGTGCTGGCATTTGCCGTGATCCAGGTACTGGTTCACCTGGTGTACTTCCTGCACTTGGACCGTTCGGCCGCGCAGCGTGAAAACGTCACCGCGTTCGTGTTCGCAGGTCTGGTTATTCTGCTGTTGGTTGGCCTGTCGCTGTGGATCATGTTCAGCATCCACACCGTCATGATGGCGCACTGAGGAAAACTGCATGTCCGTTAAGCACTTTATCCAAATCACCAAACCGGGGATCATTTTCGGTAACGTGCTTTCTGTGGCAGGCGGCTTTTTCCTGGCCTCGCAAGGAACAGTGAACTACCTGCTGTTCCTCGCTACAGTGATTGGCACTTCGTTGGTGGTGGCGTCGGGCTGTGCGTTCAACAACTGCATCGACCGCGACATCGACCTGAAGATGGAGCGCACCAAGAACCGTGTATTGGTCCAGGGCCTGATCTCGATGAAGGTCGCCCTGGCCTACGCCACGATCCTGGGCGTGGCCGGCCTGGTCCTGCTGTACAAGGTGGCCAACCCGTTGGCAGCCCTGTGCGGCTTGATCGGCTTCGTTATCTACGTGGGTTTCTACAGCCTGTATCTGAAGCGCAAATCGGTGCACGGTACCCTGGTAGGCAGCCTTTCCGGCGCCATGCCTCCGGTGATCGGCTATGTTGCCGTGAGCGGTCACTTCGATCTGGCTGCACTGACCCTGCTGGTAATGTTCAGCCTGTGGCAGATGCCGCACTCCTATGCCATCGCGATCTTTCGCTTCAACGACTATCTGGCAGCGTCGATTCCGGTACTGCCGGTCAAGCGTGGCATCGTTGTCGCCAAGAAACACATCCTGCTCTACATCCTGGCCTTCGTGGCTGCCACGCTGATGTTGACCATCGGTGGCTATGCCGGCATGAGCTACCTGACCGTCGCTGCGGCGATGGGCATGTACTGGCTGTACATGGCTTGGACAGGGTACAAGGCGGTGGATGACAAGGTCTGGGCACGCAAGCTGTTCGTGTTCTCGATCTTCACCATCACGGCCTTGAGCGTAGCGATGTCCTTGGACTTCAAAGTGCCGGCGGAGCTGTTGCTGACCTACGCTCATTGAGGCTGATGAGCCAGGCACGCTGATTCGATCGCTGTCCTGCTACACACGAGAACGCCCCAGGCCGAAAGGTTTGGGGCGTTTTTGTTCGTGCGTGATTTGCCGATGGGTCGATGCGTTGTTTTCGCGGATAAATCTTCTATTGCAGGGGTATCGACTTAAAATCTAATTACTTTCGGGATAAAGGTCTGTAAATATGGTTTTTTCATGAGTGTGGGGGTTTACAGCCTCCAGCCATCCAGCTTATCTTCCCCCTAGGCCAGCGCACTGGCCTGCGTCGCTCGGACGGTTCCGGGCGCTTACGTTTCGAGGAAATCATGGCTGACATCCCATCGCCACGCCGCTTTTCGCGTATTGATCGTCTACCCCCCTACGTGTTCAACATCACTGCCGAGTTGAAGATGGCCGCCCGCCGCCGTGGCGAAGACATCATCGACTTGAGCATGGGCAACCCCGACGGCCCGACACCCCCGCACATCGTGGAAAAACTGGTGAGCGTCGCCCAGCGTGAAGACACTCACGGCTACTCGACTTCGCGTGGCATCCCGCGCCTGCGCCGGGCGATTTCGCGCTGGTACGCCGACCGCTACCAAGTGGACATCGACCCGGAAGACGAAGCCATCGTCACCATCGGCTCCAAAGAGGGCTTGGCGCACCTGATGCTGGCGACCTTGGACCAGGGCGACACCGTGCTGGTACCCAACCCCAGCTACCCGATCCACATCTACGGTGCGGTCATCGCCGGGGCCCAAGTGCGTTCAGTGCCACTGGTGCCCGGCGTGGACTTCTTCGATGAGCTGGAGCGGGCCATTCGGGGCTCCATTCCCAAGCCGAAGATGATGATTCTGGGCTTCCCGTCCAACCCTACCGCGCAGTGCGTGGAGTTGGATTTCTTCGAGCGCGTGGTGGCCTTGGCCAAGCAGTACGACGTGCTGGTGGTGCACGACCTGGCCTACGCCGATATCGTCTATGACGGTTGGAAAGCGCCGTCGATCATGCAGGTACCGGGCGCCAAGGACATCGCCGTGGAGTTTTTCACCCTGTCCAAGAGCTACAACATGGCCGGCTGGCGCATCGGTTTCATGGTGGGTAACCGCGAATTGGTCAACGCCCTGGCGCGTATCAAGAGCTACCACGACTACGGTACCTTTACCCCGCTGCAAGTAGCGGCCATCGCAGCCCTGGAAGGCGACCAGCAATGCGTGCGCGACATCGCCGAGCAGTACCGCCAGCGCCGCAACGTGTTGGTGAAGGGCTTGCACGAAACGGGCTGGATGGTCGAGAACCCCAAGGCCTCGATGTACGTGTGGGCGAAAATCCCCGAGCAATACGCCCACCTGGGCTCGCTGGAGTTCGCCAAGAAACTGCTGCTGGAGGCCAAGGTGTGCGTATCGCCGGGTATCGGCTTTGGCGAATATGGCGATGACCACGTGCGCTTCGCCCTGATCGAAAATCAGGACCGCATTCGCCAGGCCGTGCGCGGAATCCGACAGATGTTCCGCGCCGATAGCAAGAAAATCGACGCGTAACAGGCTGATCCTACAAAGCGCGCAGCCCCTTCACCACTTGCTGCAACGCCTTGTTCAACGGCTTGTCCTGGCGCAACACCAGGCCAAGCCGGCGGCTCAGTCCAGGTGTAAGGGGCTGCACTTGCAGCCCCCGCCGGTAGTGCACGGTATTGACCGCCATGCGCGGCACGATGCTGTAGCCCAATCCTGCCGCGACCATTTCCTTGATCGCTTCGATACTGCCCAGCTCCATCACCGGCTTGATCCGCACACCCGCCTGCAAAAACCATTCATCGATCAACAATCGGGTGCTGCTGCCCGCCTCGAACACTACCAACGGCAAAGTCGCCAACGCCTGTGGCGTGGCGGTGGGCGCGCTGCTGTCGAGCGGGAAGATCGCCACGAACTCGTCTTCCAGCAAGGCTTCCACCTGCAGGCTGCGGCCCGCGGCGGGCAGGGTGACCAGCGCCAGGTCCAGCCGGTTCTCTTCCACGGCCCGCAACATGGCGTCGGTGTTGCCGGTACTGACCCGCACATCCAGGTCCGGGTAAGCCCTGCGCAATTTTCGCAACATGGGCGGCAGCAGGTGAATGCAAGCCGTCGCCCCGGTGCCGATTGAAACCTGCCCGGCCACGCCTTGGGCATGGCTGGCCAGATCCAGCAGGGCATCTTCCACCACCGCGTCAATGCGGCTGATGTGTTCCAGCAGGGTGCTCCCGGCCGAGGTCGGCTTCAGGCGCTTGCCCACCCGCTCGATCAGCCGTAGTTGCAGGCGTTCTTCCAATTGTCGCACCTGTAGGCTGATCGCCGGTTGCGTCAGGTTCAAGCGCTCGGCGGCTGCCGAGAAACTGCCCAGGCTGATAACCTGAGCGAAGGTGTGCAGGTGGGTCAGGTTCAAGTGGCGCATGGCAAAGTTTTTCTTATGCTGGGCATCACTCATCTTAGCTTTATTTGGTCTTGCTCTACCTGCATCATGTACCTATAAACCTTGCGATAGAGCCATTGATGAGCCTAGAACCCCAACTGCGCGACGCCCTGGAAAGTGACATGGCCACCGTGCAAGCCATTTACGCCGACCACGTGCTGCACGGTATCTCGAGCTTTGAACTGACGCCGCCCACCCTCGAAGAAATGCTCCAGCGTCGCGCCGACATCGTCGCCAAGGGCCTGCCTTACCTGGTGGCTGAAATCGCGGGTGAAGTGGTCGGCTACGGCTATGCCACCCTCTACCGCCCGCGCCCTGGCTATCGCTTCACGGTTGAAGACTCGGTGTACATCCGCGATGGCCTGGGTGGCAAAGGCATTGGCCAATGCCTGCTAGCCAAGATCATCGAGCGCTGCACCCACGGCGGCTGGCGACAGATGGTGGCTGTGATCGGCAATAGCGAAAACATCGCCTCCCTGCGCCTGCACCAGCGTCAGGGGTTCCGTACCGTGGGGGTATTGGAGTCGGTGGGGTTCAAGCATGGGCGGTGGGTGGATACGGTATTGATGCAGCGGGGGTTGGGGGAGGCGGATACCGCCTTGCCAGGCGAGCGTTAGGCAAATTGCAGCAGGGTTACTGACAGCCCAGCATCGCCGCCACCCCCACCAACACCACGGCACTGCCACGTTGCACCATCACCTGCCGTTTCGGCTCTTGCAGCAGGTGCTTGATGCGTTGCCCGAAGTAGCCGTACAGGCAGCCGCTGGCCAGTTGCAGCACCAGAAACGTGGCGCCAAGCAGGGCGATGTTCAGGGTTTTGTGCTGCGTGCTGCTGACAAATTGGGGGAACACGGCACTGAATAGGATCAGGGTCTTGGGGTTGGAAAAACCGGTGAGCAGGCCTTTGCCGAACAGGCCTTTGAACGTGGTTTCAGCCGGCGCGCCGGTGCCCAGTGGCTGTGCCGGGCGGGACCATTGGTGCCAGGCCAGGTAGAGGATGTAGGCCACGCCGATCAGTTGCAGGCTGCGGTTGATGCCGGCGTGATCCTGGAGCAGTTCGGACAGGCCCACGGCAAAGATCAGTATCGAGATCAGGTAGGCGAGGCTGGCGCCCAGTTGCGCGGGCAATGAGCTTTTCAAGCCGTTGTTCAGCCCCAGGCCCAGCAGCAACAGGGTCATGGGGCCGGGGCTGAAGGTCATGCTGGCGCAAAACACAATGAAGTAAAGGTAGGACGTCAGGGTCATGGCATGGGCTGCGCAGGGGGGGGCGTTGCAGTGTAGGGGCGACCCAGGGGCGGCGGCAGGGCAAGTGTGCCTGTATCGGCCCAAACTTTACCGGTAAACTTTTCGGTAAACCTCAAGGATGTGAACATGCCCATCGTGCCATTGGTCTTCGTGCCCGGTACCCCCAAGGTGCAGCAAATTGTCGACGCTTTGCAGCGCGCCATCGAGCAAGGCGCATTGCCTATCGGCAGCAAGCTGCCTGCCGTGCGCGAGCTGACCGAGCAGTGGGGCGTGAGCAAATTCACCGTCATCGAAGCGCTGGATCGCCTGCGTGGGCGTGGCTTGATCACCTCCAGCCAAGGCCGTGGGCACTTCGTCGCAGCCACCGGCGTGCAGAAAAACACCGTCGGTCAATGGGTCGACCTGCTGCCCCAAGACTTGATCAACGTGCTGCGCCGCTCGCTGATCACCGACAACGGCGCCTTGCGCGCCGGCAGCGGCCACATGCCGGAAGCCTGGCTGGACTCGCCGGCCATCCGCCAGGCATTGCGCTCGGCCGTGCGTGCGCCGGCATTGCGCGTGGCCGGTTACGGCACGCCGGGTGGCTACCTGCCGTTGCGCCAGGCCTTGCAACAAAAATTGCACGGGCAGGGCATGAGCGTGCAGGTAGAACAGATCGTCACCGCGCCCAACACGTTGCAAGCCATCGACATGCTGATGCGCCTGCTGGTGCGGCCTGGGGACACGGTGTTGCTGGACGCGCCCTGCTATTTCAACTTCCACGCCAACCTGGCATTGCATGGGGTGAACATCGTCAGCATCGCGCGGGGCCCGGAGGGTCACGACCTGGTCGAACTGACCCGTACGCTGGCCAGCCGCCGGCCGCGCGTTTACCTCACCACTGGCATCCTGCACAACCCGACGGGGCATGCTTTTACGCCGAGCCAGGCATTCCAGTTGTTGCACGTGATGCGTGAGTACGGCTGCCACGTGATCGAAGATGACCTGTACGCCGACCTGCACCCCAGCCCGCCACCACGCCTGGCAGCGTTGGCAGGGTTGGAGCAGGTCACCTACCTGTCGGGGTTTTCGAAAACCCTGAGCGCCAATATGCGCGTCAGCTACATTGCCGCGGCGCCGCAATTGGCGGCCAACCTGATGCACCTGAAACTCATGAGTGGCGGCATTGCTTCGGAGCTGTTCGAGCAGGTGCTGTGCCGCCTGTTAGTGGACGGCGGCTACGCCAAGCACCGCAAGCGTGTCACCCAGCAACTGCAAGAGGCAGCCGGGCGAGTATGCGAGTGGCTTCGCCAAGCCGGCTGCGAACTACCCTACGGGTACCAGGGCGGGTTGTTTGTTTGGGCGAAATTGCCCATGGGCGCCGATGCCGAAGTTATCGCCCGATCGGCCCTGGAACAGGGGTTGGTACTGGCCCCTGGCGCCCTGTTCGGCAGTGCCGAAGGCTGCCAGCGTTACCTGCGTTTCAACGTGGCCTACAGCGACGATGCCCGTGTACGCGACGGCGTGCAGAAGTTGTTGCCAGGCTCATGAATAGATCAGCGTGACCAGCTGCTTGTGCTCGTCAATGGGCTTGATAACGATGCTCACATGGTCGTCAACGGCATCACAGTGGTCACAGGCTGAGTTAGGGTGAGCATCGTTTTGGAGATCGATGATGCACGTGTTTTCCGTAATGGCGCCGTTGAAATCGAGCGTGCCCTGCGCCGCGTTCGCGAGGCCAGGCATGGCCGCCAGGGCCAGTGCGCTCAGCAGGTGTTTGCAGTTGATAAATGGCATGTGGCTCCTGTAGCGGATGGTCGGCCGATCCTTGGCCGTTGAAGTCAGCAAACCCTTCAGACAGTCGCTATTTTGCTCAACCGAACTGGCCAGGTAAATCAGCTGGTTCCGAACATGCCTATGGCGGATTCCTCAGCAGGTCAGACACTTCCTACCCATACGCCGAGTCGTTATTTGATGGATGTGGGTCATTTTGTTTTAAGGTTTCTGTTTGCCCTGTCATCCCTTCCTATCGCGACGCTTCAATTTCTCCAGCCTTGCGAGAAATTTCTGTAAGCAAGCCTACTGTGTGGCGACCCTGTTGGTCGGTTCGTGCAGTGCAGCGTCTGCACGGCAGGTGGCCAACGTCTGGGCATTGACGCGCTTGATGCGGGTCAGGCTGTGCGCCGTTGCGTCGGTATTGCCGGAGACACAGGCGCAACCGTAGCCGTAAGCGTTGTTGGCGCTGCTCGGCACCCATTGGCCAGCGCGAAAGATCGGTTTGGCACTGTCGTCGGGCAGCGCCCACACCCCGCTGTGGTCGCTGAGGGTGGCGGTGGCATTGCCGGGGTTCTGGTACCAGCCGCAATGGCGCTCTACCGTGGGGGCAGCCTGGGCGGTAGCGATGATGGCGAGGGACAGCAGCAGGCTGTCACGGGCAATAGTCAGGCGCATAAGACCTTCCTTGTCTTGAGCCACACACCCGCGTTGACGGTCGAGTGGCGAAGGCGGGCCTGTAGCATGAAATGAGAGCGGCCACTCGATACGTCGGCGAGTCTAAGCGCGGCAAATGATGGCAGAGGGCATCTTATGGTCACATGGTGGATACATTTTGTTGATTACTCTCAAGATTGACGAAGGGGTCACAGAAATACCGACCCGATGTTCAAGTGTGCAGGGCGCGCCTTGCAGCTTTAGAGGCATTGCCATTACGCTGACTTTAGTACTATGATTGAGTACGCACTCATTTAAAGACCTTTTTCATGGCCCGCCCCAAAAGCGAAGACAAGCGCAACGCCATCCTCGATGCTGCCACCCAGGTGTTCGCCGAGCAGGGCCTGGCTGCGCCTACGTCCAAGATCGCCAAGGGCGCAGGGGTGGCCGAGGGTACGTTGTTCAACTATTTTGCGACCAAGGACGAACTGCTCAATGCGCTCTACCTGGTGATCAAGGGCGAGTTGCGTGAGGTGTTGCTCAGTGGCACGCCTGCCGATGACAGCCTCAAGGCACAGTTGCACCATGCCTGGAGCCGTTACGTGGCGTGGGGCGTGCGTTACCCACACAAGCGCAAGGTGTGCACCCAATTGACGTTGTGTGACCGACTCACCGAGGTCACCCGCGCCCAGGGCATGCAAGCCTTGGCCGAGTTGACTCAACAAATCGACCTGTGCGTCGCCAGTGGTGCGTTGCGTGATCATCCGCCAGCGTTTATCCCGGCCATACTGGGGTCGTTGGCCGAAACCACCATGGACTTCATGGTCAAGGAGCCTGCGAGTGCCGAGCGTTACGCACAAGCAGGTTTCGAGGCGTTCTGGCACGCCATTGCCGCGTGATTTTTATCTTATAAATGAGTGATTAATCGCTCATTATTAACCGAGGGTCGCTTCATGAGTACTTTCACCGTTGCATCGCAAATCGGTAAGCGCGCAGTGATCACCGGCGCCACGGGCGGGTTGGGGTACGAGACTGCCCTGGTATTGGCAGGGGCGGGCGCCGATGTGCTGCTCACCGGGCGCAACGCGGCCAAGGGTGCAGAGGCGCTCAAGCGGATCCGTGCGATACACCCCAAGGCGAACGTGCGCTACGACCATCTGGATTTGTCCAGCCTGGCCAGCGTGGCGGACTTCAGCGCGCGCTACGCCTCAGGGCATGACGCGCTGGACTTGCTGATCAACAATGCCGGCGTGATGGCGCCGCCGACTCGCCACGCCACCGCCGATGGCTTTGAACTGCAGATGGGCAGCAACTACCTGGGCCATTACGCGCTCACGGCCCAGTTGCTGCCGCACTTGCGCAAGGGCCATGAACCACGGGTGGTCAACCTGAGCAGCATCGCCCACCGCAACGGCGCGGCCATCCATTTTGATGACCTGCAATGGCAGCGCAGCTACAAGGCCTGGCCCGCGTATTCGCAGTCCAAACTGGCCATGCTGATGTTTGCCTTCGAGTTGCAGCGGCGCAGTGATGCCAACGGCTGGGGGCTGATGAGCAATGCCAGCCACCCAGGGTTTGCGCGCACGGCGTTGCAAAGCACCGGGCCGCAAATGGGCCGGGGCCAGAGCAAGTCGCTGTTCTGGCAGCTGTCGTCAATACTTGAGAAGTTTGCCTCGCACTCGGCTGCAGAAGGTGCGCAACCGACCTTGCTGGCGGCGACGTCGCCCTTGGCCAAACCGGGCGGCTATTACGGCCCGCAGGGCTTGATGGGGTTGAAGGGCGCGCCGGGTGAAGCATCGGTGGCGGGCCCCGCCAAGGATCTCGCGGTGGCGGCGCGGTTGTGGCAGGTGTCCGAGCAACTGACGGGCGTGCGTTGGTCTGAAGGAGCCTGATGATGAAGGTATTGCTGTTCGGCGCTACCGGCATGGTCGGCCAGGGTGTGTTGCGCGAGTGTTTGTTGGCCGACGATGTCGCCCAGGTCACGATTGTTGGTCGCAGCCCATCGGGCCTGGGGCACGCCAAGTTACGCGAAGTGGTGCTTCCCGACCTGTTTGACTACCGGGACGTTGCCCTTGAAGGCTTCGATGCTTGTTTCTTCTGCCTGGGCGTATCGTCGGCGGGGATCAGTGAAGCGCAGTACACGCGCCTGACCCACGACTTGACCCTGGCGGCTGCCCAGGCGCTGGCAAGGCTTAATCGGCAGATGACCTTCGTATACGTCAGCGGTGCCGGTACCGACAGCAGCGAGCAAGGCACAAGCATGTGGGCGCGGGTAAAGGGTCGCACCGAGAATGCGCTGCTGCGCTTGCCCTTCAAGGCGGTATACCTGTTGCGGCCGGGGTTCATCCAGCCGCTGCACGGGGCGCAGTCCAAAACCCGCTCATACCGGCTGCTCTACAGCTTGATCAAGCCGCTGAATCCTTTGCTCAAGCGGATTTTGGGACGGCGCATGGCGAGTACCGAATCCATGGGCCGGGCGATGTTGAACCTGGCCAGGCACGGGGCGCCAACAGCCGTTCTGGAAGCGGCGG
Organism: Pseudomonas abieticivorans; assembly: GCF_023509015.1. Taxonomy (NCBI): domain Bacteria; kingdom Pseudomonadati; phylum Pseudomonadota; class Gammaproteobacteria; order Pseudomonadales; family Pseudomonadaceae; genus Pseudomonas; species Pseudomonas abieticivorans. The sequence continues at coordinate 1,342,740 of NZ_CP094975.1, read as the reverse complement.
CTATCACTGATGCCGCCGGCTGATTCACGCCTCGCTCATCAACCCATGCAGCAACCCCAGGCGCAGCCCGGGTTCGGATGGGCTCATGCGGTCGATGCCAAACACCTTGAACACCGCCAGCATCACCGCCAACCCGCCGGGCAGCGTGCTGACTTTGTGCGGTTGAAGGCCCAGCATGCGCAGATGGTCTACCCGGCCAACCTCAAGCAACCGCACCGATAAGCGCAGCAGGCCGGCATAGGTGATGCCGCCCTGGCCATAGTCGTTCAGGCCATTGGCCTTGAGCACCTTGGCCAGCATGCGCGCCGTGCCGGACGAGCCGATCGCCTGTTGCCAACCCAGTTCGCGGTAACGCCGCGCCACCCGCTCGAACTGCAGGCCGGCCACGCGTTCGGCCTCTTGCAACGAATAGCTGTTGACGTAACCGCCGCTGAAAAACCGTTGCCCGAAGGTCCCACTGCCTATCGCCAGGCTTTCGGCCAACAAGGGGCGATTGCCTTGGCCGATGATCAACTCGGTGGAGCCGCCGCCAATGTCCACCACCAAGCGAGTGGACTGCGCGCAGTCCAGTGCCTGGGCCACGCCGGCATACACCAGGTGCGCCTCTTGGTGGCCGGTGATCACGTCGATGGGGAAGCCCAGGCGTTCTTCGGCCCCGGCCAGAAACAACGCACTGTTATCGGCATCGCGCACGGCGCTGGTCGCCACGGCGCGCACATGCCCGGCGTCGAAGTGGCGCAGGCGCTTGCCAAACCGCTCCAGCGCCAGCCAACCGCGTTCCAGCGCCAGGGTGTCGAGGGTTTTGCCTTGAAAGCCTTCGGCCAGTCGCACCGGCTCGCGTAGGGTTTTGACTTCCTGGATACACAGGCGCCGGTCACGCTTGACCGGCTGGCCGATCATCATGCGAAAGGCGTTGGAGCCCAGATCCACGGCGGCAAACAACGAAGTCTCTTTCATGGCAGTCCCTGATAGCCGAAAACACCCGGCCACGCGTCAAGAATGAGCCTGGATACTGCCACCCCGGCCATGACACTACGATGACATAGGTCAAATCCCACCGCGGTCGTTAACCAGTCCGTCACATAGGCTCACTACCATCAGACTTTTCCTACCTTCAGCGAGTCTCCATCATGCATGCGAGTACCGACACCTTGATGCGCCGCATCCACCGCGAGTTGCTCGACCACAGCGATGAAGAGTTGGAGCTCGAACTGATGGACGATGGCTATGGCATCGACGAGCTGTTTGACAGCCACCAACCCGAGACCCCGGAGAAACAGGCCCGGCGGCTGTACTTCAGCGAGCTGTTCCGCCTGCAGGGCGAACTGGTGAAACTGCAGAGCTGGGTGGTGAAGACCGGCCACAAGGTGGTCATCCTTTTCGAGGGGCGCGACGCCGCGGGCAAGGGCGGTGTGATCAAGCGCATCACCCAGCGCCTTAACCCCCGGGTGTGCCGCGTGGCCGCCTTGCCCGCGCCCAACGACCGCGAACGCACCCAGTGGTACTTCCAGCGTTACGTGTCGCACCTGCCGGCCGCTGGCGAAATCGTGCTGTTCGACCGCAGCTGGTACAACCGCGCGGGCGTAGAGCAGGTGATGGGCTTCTGCAACCACGAGCAACTGGACGAGTTCTACCGCAGCGTGCCGGAGTTCGAGCGCATGCTGGCGCGCTCGGGCATTCAGTTGATCAAGTACTGGTTCTCTATCTCGGACCAAGAGCAGCACCTGCGCTTCCTGAGCCGTATTCACGACCCACTCAAGCAATGGAAGCTGAGCCCCATGGACCTGGAATCACGCCGCCGTTGGGAGGCCTACACCAAGGCCAAGGAAGTGATGCTCGAGCGCACCCACATCCAGGAAGCGCCGTGGTGGGTGGTGCAGGCCGACGACAAGAAAAAGGCCCGGTTGAATTGCATCAACCATTTGCTGGGGCAGATGCCCTACGAGGAAGTCGAGCACCCGGTGATCGAGTTGCCGCAGCGGGTGCGACAAGAGGACTACACGCGCAGCCCGACGCCGCCGGAGTTGTTTGTGCCGTTGGTTTATTGAGGGGCGCGGTGGGCTCTCAATACCCCACGTAGTTCTCCAGTTCCTTGATCCGCTGCTCCGCCCGCTCACGCTTGCACCCGATCGCCGCCAGGGTACGAATCGTACCCGAGGCGTTGATCTGCAAGATCGTGTCGCAATCGGCCTCGCGGAACTTGATCCATGCCCGTTGGGCAATTTGCAGCTTCTTGCGCATCTCGGAGTATTTGTCCGTTTCGGTGTCTGGCTGGGTCAGTTGCTTGACCAGGTTCTGGTAAGCGACATTGAGCTTGGCCTCCACCACGTCCGCCTCGGCTTGCGCGCACTGGTTGATTTCTGGCGTGGTGGTGGCGTTGGCACAGTCGGCCTTTGGCTGGGCCGCAAAGGCCGTGGCCGAGAACAGCAGTGGGGCGAGGATCATCAAGCGAGGCAACATGGCAGTCTTCCGTGAATCGGCAGAATAAAAAGGGCCGCGTATTTTAATCGTCATGCGGCTGCGTTGAAGCGTATTGAGTCGCAGAATGTGTCGCGGTTCAGCGGTGAGCGCTCACCAGCAACAGCATCGGCCGCTCTTTTTCTTCGGCTAACGCCGGCACTGCCGCCACCTGTTCATCGGTGGGCCCCCAGTCCTCGATGTGCTCCAGCACAAAGCCGGCCTTGATCAAAGCATTCAACAGGGTGCCCACGGTGCGGTGCTGCTTGATCACGCCGTCGGCCAGCCAGTTGGTCACCCGTGGGCCTTCCAGCTGGTAGCTGTCCACCGGCCAGGTCTTGCGGCCCTGCTCGGTGACGATCCAGCCTGGCTGCCGTGACGCCATGTAGATCGGATGCTCGATGGAAAACACCAGATGCCCACCCGGCACCAGTGCTTTGTGCACGGTGGCGAACAAGCGGTCCAGGTCTGCGAGGTAATGCAGGGTCAAGGAGCTGTAGACCAGTTCCACACTGCACTCGGGCAGATTCAACTGCTCAAGGTCGGCGTGCTGGTAACTGACGCTCGCCTGGCCGGTGCTGGCCTTGGCCCGTTCCAGCATCTTGTGCGACACGTCCAAGCCCAGCACGCTGCGTACACCTTGCTCCGCTGCCCAGCGGCAGAACCAGCCATAGCCACAACCAAGGTCCAGCGCACGCACGCCATGCATGGGCGGCAACATGGCCTGCAAGGCCGGCCACTCGGCAGCACCGGCCAGGCCGTGCACCGAGCGCCCGAGTTGGCTGTAGCCATGGAAGAAGTCGGGGTCGTCGTAGATGTTTTGGGTCATGAGGGCATCGCTCCAGTAATCCTTCAGGACTGGTTACATCGTGGTAAAGGTGAGTGTCAAGGCGAAGCTTGCAGGTGAAAATAGACATTTTTGGTAAAAAATTCACTCTGGGTTGGATGTACGGCATTGCCGTATCTTATTGGCCATGTACACTATTATCGAAACAGAGACATTCAAGCGCCAAGCCGACTCTATTTGGGGTGATGGTGAGCGTCAGGAGTTTATCGTTTGGTTGGCGGCCAACCCATTGGTGGGTGACGTGGTCCCTGGCAGTGGAGGCCTGCGTAAAGTTCGATGGTCTCGTGGCGGTATGGGGAAGCGGGGCGGTACGCGGGTGATTTATTACAATACATTGGGTGAAGGTTTTATCTGGCTGTTGGTTGCTTTCACCAAAACAGCACTGGATAACCTGCCCGCATCCTTCCTGAAAAAATTGAAGGAGGAGGTTCTTGATGGACAGTGAAATGGAACAATTCCAACAGGATTTGCTGGCGTCCGTGCGCCAAATGAAAGCGGGCAAAGCGGCACGAGTGACTCACGTGAAATTATCGGAAGCGGCGCAAGCTCGTGCAAAAGTCGGGGTATCCCAAAACGTATTTGCAAAACTGCTTGGCGTCAGTTTGCGTACCCTGCAGGATTGGGAACAAGGGCGCCGCCAGCCTACAGGTGCTGCTCAAACCTTGTTGCGCATCGCCAGCCTGCACCCAGAGGTTTTGCAGGAAATGAATGCCTATTGATCATCAACCAACCTTGGCAAGGCGCCCTGTGGCTAGGCCCCGACTACTGCCTGGTCGGCGGTAAAGCCGGGCAAACCCATCGCCACGCCCATTATGCTCACCAAGCCCTGCTGGCGCTGGGTGGGGAGGTGTGCGCGCGGGTTCAAGGCTTGCCGCAGTGCGGCCCGTTACTGCTGATCGAGTCGATGCGGGAACACGAAATCCTGATTCCCGATCAACCCATGATTGCGGTCTACGCAGAGCCGCTGGCGTTTGATCTAACCGAGCTTCAACGGGCCTGCGAGCAGGCCGGGCCCGACCTTGAGCGCTTGGCCGAGCGCTTGCACCACACCCCTCGTCGCCCGCTGGACCCACGCCTGATCAAGGCAATGGAGCAGATCCGGGCAGTGGGGGAGGAGGCCTTGCCTGCCCATCACCTGGCCCGCGAGGCGGCACTTTCAGTCAGCCAGTTGGAACGCCTGTTCAGCGGCAGCCTGGGGCTTTCGGTGCGCCGCCTGGTGCTGTGGCAACGCCTTCGTCGGGCGTTGGCACTGGCGCTGGCTGGCAGCAGTTTGACCGATGCGGCCCATGCGGCAGGCTTTGCCGATTCGGCGCACCTGTCGCGCAGCATTCGCAGGCAGTTCGGCATTCGCGCTGACCGCACCGTGCGGCATCTGGCGCTACGTTTGCTCGACTAATGCCAGGCGCAAAACCAATGGGAGCGGGGCTGCGGGATGAACGTTTGGTTCGTTGCGAAAGGGCTCCGCCAATTGCTGCAGGTAGGCCACCGGGTAATCCGGGCGGTCGCCGATGCCCAGGTCATCATCGGCCAGCGGGTAATGGGGCAGGTGCAAGGCTGTCCCCAGTAGCCGATCCCAGCCACTGAAAAACAGCGCGAAATTCACATCGCCCGTGGTGCCATATTTCAGATGGTGCAACCGATGCAACGGCGCCCAGGCGAACACATGGCGCAGGGGGCCGATGCGCATGTCCACATTGCTGTGCTGCAGCAGCAATTGGATGGCAATGCTGAAGGCCAGCAATACGGCCACCTCTTGCGGTAAACCGCACAACAGCAACGGCAGCGTGCCGCCCAAGGCTTCGAGCAATTGGTGCAGCGGGTGCTTCATCAAGCCATTGAAGCCATACATGCGCTTCACGCTGTGGTGCACCGCGTGCAAGCGCCATAGCAAAGGCCAGCGGTGGCTGGCGTAATGCACCAGCGTGATGCCCACGTCCGCGAATATGATGGCCAGCAGCAGTTGCAGGCCCAGCGGCCAGTCCCCGGGCCAAAGGTGCGCACTGGGAAGCCATGTCGCCACCAGGGGGATGGCGGCCACACTGAGCACGTTCAAGGTTTCGTTGATCAGTGCATGGGCCGTGTCCCGCAGGCCGTCGCCTTGCCCATGGTTCCAGGCCGGCCGATACGGCAGCAGCACCTCACTGGCCTGTGACAAGGCAATTGCCGCCAGCAGTAACACCGGCAGCCACCCAGGCAAGCCTGCCGACACCAGTACTACCGCCCCGCCGATAAATCCAAAGAAAAACACCGGTGCATACAGGCTACGCATACCGCACTCCCTTATGTAAGAAGCACCCAGCGTCGCCCTTGCAGCCCTTGTCGCGCTTGAACAAACGGCGCAATCGCCGGTTGGCACAGGCCTGCGAATCGCGGCACAATCCCAAGCGCTTTCATCCACCCACTTGGTAATGGAACTGTTCATGAAACGTCTTTTGTCACTGGTGGTAGCACTGGCCGGCCTGCACTTGACCCCTGCACTGGCCGACGATGCCCAAACCCCGCAACAGACCACCCAAGCCTTCTACAGCTGGTACCTCAAGCGCCTGAGCCAGGACAAGGTGCCGCTGACCGACGACGTCGCGCGCATGCAAACCTTCGCCGCCGACAGCCTGCTCAAGAGCATCGATCAACAGGCCAAGGCCGAAGGCGGGTTGGAAGAGGACTACTTCATCAAGTCCCAGGACTATGACGAAACCTGGCTGACCCACATCAACGTTACCGAGCAATCGCTCAAGGGCGTGGTGGCCAAGGAGAACGTGGTGTTGGGCACGACCCAAGACAATGCCCAGGTGCTGAACGTGTCGTTGGGCAAGGACAAGATGGGCTGGCGGATTACATCGGTGGAAGTGGTGCCGACGGAGCAGTGATCGCTACGCCGTCGGGGTGTGGTTTCTTCGACCAAAGCCACATGGCCCGGACGTTCAAGAGAATCGTCGGCGTGACCCCTGGCGCCTTTCGCGGATAAATCCGTTGCTACAGAGCACTCGATGCCCCTGTAGGAGCGGATTTATCCGCGAAAAGCCAATGCCACGGCAGCCGCTACACTGGCCCGCGGACTGGTCAGCACGTGCAGGCCAGGCGGTTCATCGTGAGTTGCCCCTGCCATCGAGGCTTGCGCCAACGCCACTACCTCGGCACCTTCCTTAAAAGCTATCGCCACCGCAGTCCTGATTCTTTCAAAGTAGCGCTCCCGCTCACCGGCCTTGAACAGCGCCCAAGCGCCGTCAACTAAGCGTACCTCCACCCAAGCCCCGGTTGCCTGCGCCGCCGCGTTAAACAGCTCACCCGTAGCCGACACCGTGGAAGGCGCCGCACATAACACCACCACCCGTTGCCCACCCTGAACGGCTGCCACCGCCAATGCTGCATCCGCTCGCAGTATCTGGGCCTGCCCCAAGCCATCCACCACAGGCCCCAGGCTTGAACACGTGAGCAGTACCGCAGTGTTTTCCTGAGCCAGGCGATGCAAAAGCGCGCCGGTTTGCTCACGTAATTGGGCCGTCAAGCCTTCAGCCTCAACCGCTGCCAGCAAATCCGAACGTACCGTGTGTACAAGCATTTCAGGCGCTATGCCCAAGGCTTGCGCGGCAGCGTCGAACACCGCGATATTGCTGTCATGGGTATGTAAACACGCGATGCGTCTGATCGCACTCATGGGCGCCCCGGTGCGTCAGCTACCCAAGGCTCGGCTAACACCAACTGCAACACCTGCCCATTCGCCAACTGCCACTCATAAAAATCCGAAAAGTCCTGCCGCACCAGCGCACGGATTGTCTTGCCGACAAAACCATGGGCCACCAACACCACCACTTGGCCAGGATAAGTCGCTACCAACTCGCGTAACCCAAGCGCCACCCGCGCCACCACCTCGGCGATGGATTCACCCTGCGGCGGGCCTGCGTCCCATTGCCGAGTGATGTTTTGCGCCCATAGGTCCGGGTAACGCGCCTTTGCTTCAGCCTGGGTCAGCCCTTCGAACACGCCCACGTTGCGCTCGCGAAAATGCTCCAGCGTATGCAGCGGCAGTTGCAAGGCTTGGCCGAGGACCTCGGCGGTTTGCCGGGCACGTAATAACGGGGATACGACGATGGCATCAATGGCCGTGGGCAACTGATCGCGCAAGGCCTGGGCTTGCTGGATGCCTCGCTCGGTAAGGGCGGGGTTCAGGGAGCCGACGTAGCGGCCCTCGGAGTTGGGTGCGGTTTCGCCGTGCCTTGCGATGTAGAGCTGCATTGGCATCCGTCTCAAGCGAAGTGGGAGAGGGGGATCGTAGCGCGACCGGGCGCGCCACGGCCAATTATGAAGATTGCAGCCCACTACAGGACGAAACCCCAACGCTGGCGTAAGCTGACTGAGACCCCGCATCCCCCCGGCTTCCAGTCCCCGGAGACTGAACACATGAAGTTGAACCTCAAAGTGATCCTCGTCGCCAGCGCCTTGCTGCTCAGCGCTTGCGCCGGCACCAACCCAAGCGCTTGCTACACCGAAAACTGTCGCGCGCTGGATGCGGGCAATACCAGCCAAGCCACAGGTGGCACGCACCTGGGCAGCAATTTCAGCCAGTACAGCTATGGGCTGATGCACGATTAAAGCTTGGCAGTTCTCCTGCGCTTGGCCTGTGACAATCGAGCGCGGTCTGCTTATCCTGCAAGTCCAACACCGCTCTCTCATCGTCCGAAAGAGGGGTGATGCCTTTGCCTGGAGATGCAGTCATGAAAAAAACACTCGCCCTGACCTTGCTACTCGTCGCCTGCGGCGCGGCGAACGCCGCCATCCCGTTGGTTAACGCAACCTGTCCTGGCAAGATCCAAGTGCACGCCGACGAAGGCGGGCCGATCTACATCAACGGCAAGGAAGGCAAGCTTAAAACCTTCAACCAAAATTACTACGAGGCTCAGGGCAGCGGCGTGACCATCTCCTTGAGCATCAACCCGGACGGCTCTGCAGATGTTTCCTACACCGGGAAGAAAAAAGCCCATGGCGTCTGTGAGGTCAAGAAGGGCTGAGGGAGTCGCTGGCCAGCGTTCGATCAACCAGACGAATACTGTTGCGCCCACCGCGCTTGGACTCATACAGCGCAGCATCTCCTTGCTCGATCAAGGCCGCCAAACTGGCTGGCGGTTGGTCAAACAGGCTGGCGCCGATACTCAAGGTGACCGCCGCAGGGGTGGTGAACGTTTGCGAGGCCACCTTGTGGAATTGATCGCGCAAGGCACTGCCCAACTCCACGATCCGCTCGCTCGACGCATCATTGAGGAGGATGACGAACTCGTCGCCGCCCAGTCGAGCTGCCAGCGAACCTTCCGGCAGCACCGTGCGAATCATCTCGCTCAGGGTGATCAGCAGTCGATCCCCAGCCGTATGCCCATACAGATCGTTAACCAACTTGAAGTTATCGATATCGATCAGCAGTAACGCGCCCGGCTTGGTGATCGACACTTCCCTCAACAACCGTGGCGCTCGCACTTCCAGAGCGCGGCGGTTGTACAAGGCGGTCAACGGATCACGCGCAGCCAGCCGTTCGATGCGTTTTTCCCGACGGTGGCGCTCGGTGCCGGTCATCGACAGCGCAATCAACATGATCGCCATCGCACCCTCTACCAGCGAAACTTTGATGATCTCGCCACGAAACGCCGCCAGGTCAATCAGCGTGCCGGGTATCACGACAGACAATGCCTTCACCGCGTAGAACAGCCCATGCACCAGCAACACATAGCGCAACTGCCCGGCGCCCACGCTGAGCGACTTGCCGTGAGGGCGCAGCAGAAAGCTGGCACGGATGGTCACCAGGGCCACCAGCAGTGAATTGGCCACCAGCATCACTTTCGACCACGACGGTTCATCCGGCAACAGCAGCAATACCCCCCAGGCCACGAACACCAGGTACCACCCACGCGACAGGCGCGCCCCGGTAAAACGGGCCACACCCAGCAGGAAAAGGAAGTGCGCCGTCACCAACAAGCCGTTGGCAAACCAGATACCCACCAGCAAAAGCCCGCTGCTGCGCAGCAAGGCGAGCGTGGAGCCCACGGTGATAGTCGCAAACCCCGCGCTCCAGAACAGCAGCGAAGGCTCGCGAATGCTGCGCCACTCCACCGCCAAGTACAGTGCGGCGGCCGCTGCCAAGGCAATGGAAAGGGTCAACAGTGTGAGTGGATCTAGCGCCATATTCTGACGGGCCTGCCTGGGTTACGGTAAAGGTGTGGATTGTATGCGTTTGGGCCAGGCTTTCGCAGGGCACACGTCGCTTGGATAGGTACTTGGCGCGAATGTTGAGCCGCGTCAGGGCTTGAGGATTTTATGATAGGTAATGAATTGCGCTTCCCGCTCATACCCCAGTGACTCGTACAGCGCCTGGGCCGCCTTGTTGGCGTGCGCGGTATCCAGGCTGATGCGCTGGGCGCCTTCGGCGGTCAACGTGGTGGTCAGGTGAGTCATCAGCACCCGCGCGAAGCCTTTTTTCCTTGCAGCGGCCGCCACGTAAAGATCGTACAGCCAGTAAAACGGTTTCATCTCCAGCGAACAGATCGCCGGGTACAACTGCGCAAAGGCCACCGGTTGCTGATCGTCATCCAGCAGCAGAAACACCCTGGAGGCATTCTTTTCGAGGTTGCCCTGGATAAATCCCCGTGAAGCGGCCAGGTCATCGGCCAGTTCATAAAACACACGGTATTCGTTGAACAATTGGGCGACGCGGTCAACGTCCTTGAGGGAGCATTCGATGACTTCCATGTGAGGGGCCTGCCTGTCGCAATCGGGTTTAGGGTTCAGTGTATACCGGCGTCTATGCTTCAACGATTACACGCCACGAGAGATCGAGATGGAATATCGGGTTCGCCTGGCAGCAGGTGAGGATGCAGAAGCGATCAGCCAGGTCATCGTGGCGGCGTTACGTGAGACCAACGGTTTGGACTACTCGCCTGAGGTTATCGCGCGCGTGGAGCAAAGCTTTACCCCCCAGGCGATCAAGTTGCTGATGGCGCGGCGCGAGGTCTACGTAATACTCCGCGGCCCCTTGGTTGCCGGGACAGCCAGCCTGGATGGGGATGTCGTTCGCAGCATGTTTGTAGCGCCAAACGATCAAGGCACCGGGCTTGGCAGGCAACTGATGACGGTCATTATGGCGAGCGCTCTGAATGCAGGAGTCGAGGTTTTGCGGGTACCGTCTTCCGTCACCGCGCAAGGCTTTTATGCCAAGCTGGGCTTTGAAAAAGTGCGCGATGAGCACCACGGTGAAGAGCGCACGGTTGTCATGCAGCGGCGGTTATGTGGGGGCGGATTGATCCGCGAAAAGACCACTGCGGTATGTCAGATGAATCGTGGCGGTCTGTTCGCGGATGAATCCGCTCCTACAGGGGGGTAGCGAGTGGTTGTGGGGGGCTCATCGCCGGCAAGCCTTGCGCCCACAAAGCCAAATCGCAGGCACAAAAAAACCGACACTAAGGTCGGTTTCTTTGTTGCGATCCCGCTAGACGGCTCTTTCAGCTAGCCAAGCATGCGCATGATGATGTGGGCCCAGTGACGATATTCTATTGGGCTCTGCGCTCCAAATAGGGCGCTGCAGCATTCTGCCGAGTGCTGCGGCAAATCAGGGTCGATTGCTGGTTTTTTGAGGCACCTGCAATTCAGGGACGAAGGGCATGGGGGCTCGCGCTTTGCCGTTGAGGCGTTTGCTCAACTGCATGAAGGGCAACTCGACGTAGCGATAACTCAAATGTGCTGCCAGAAACGCAAGGCTGGTCGCCACCAGCGCCAGCAAGGTCGACGGCGTGGCGTTGCCCAGCCAGTAACCCGCCAGCAATGCCATGCTGGGGTGCAGCAGGTACAGCGAGTAACTCCGGGTGCCCAGCCACAGCAGGAGTGGCTGCTGCAGGCGGACGCGCTGGGTCAGCACCAGGAAGCTGCCGATGGCCAGGGCATAGGTAAACAGATAACGCACCCAGTACTCGCCCAGGCCGGTATCGAAGCTGTAGGCCGTGTAGAAGGTCGGCGGCAGCACTACGATGAAGGCCCCGAGCAGCGCAACGGCACAACGCTTACTCGTAGCGTTCGCCTGGCCCAGTATCCAGTCGCGCCAGATCGAGCCGAACAACATCAATGAAAGCCCGAGCGGCAGGGCTACCGGCAACTTGCGTTGAAGCAGCATGCGGGCCAGGCCCATTGCCAAGGCGACCAACAGCAGCCCCAACGCGCAGAGGGCGCGAAACACCGTGTTGTGGAGCTTGCCCGTCAGCATCAGGCCCAGGCACAGGGCGTAGAACACCCATTCGATGAACAGCGTCCAGTACAGCCCTACCACGTCGCTGTAGCCAAGCGCTGCCTGCAGCATGGTCAGGTTGGCAATGACGGTGCGGCCACTCGGCAGCTCCGCGTGGGTCAGCACCAACATGGCGACGAACACCGCCATCGATAGCCAATAGGTGGGATATAGCCGCAGCCCCCGCGACACGATAAATCGCCGAGCACCGCCGGGGCCTGGCTGCAGGCTGAACGGAATGACCACCCCGCTGAGCAGGAAGAACCAGATGACCCCCATCTTGCCGATGTCGAGCAGGAAGTGGTTAGGCATCGACCACGACGGCAACCAGAGGTGGGTGACGACGACCAGAACAGCAGCAATGCCCCGTAGGGAATCAAGGTAGGCGAGCCGACTCATTGCGGCACCCCGCTTTTTTCCTGGGCCAGAAATCGCACATTGATGACTATCATCGAAAACTCCTTCATAGAAGAAATCACACGCGCTCCGGGTAGGGTGGAGGCGTATCAGTGCATGACAAATCCGTGGGCCTGGCCCAGGTTGATGGCGTGGGGCAAATCGGAAGGACTGCGCAGGGGAATGGGCGCACCCATGATCGGCAGGTTGCTCTTGAAACCGCTGGGGCACGCTACCGCCAAAGGCGACGTAGGCGCAGGGTTTCAAATGCTGGAAGGAAGGTAGAAGCCGGGTCGCCTCTTTTCAAACATGCAAGGCTTTGCGGCAAAGCGATGGCGCAGATCTACTGGCGACTAACAACGATATTTAAGGCCTTACCCAATGCGCCGTCAACAAGTTTGTCAAAGAAACGACGGAGCGACCTTTTAAAGATTCTATGAGCAGGCAATGCATTGATTTATAAGTAATTGATGTGAGATTTGGTTGCAGCGGTACCGAGTCGGCCTCTTCGCGGATGATCGTATTCCTTCTGTAGGAGCGGATTTATCCGCGAAAAGGACACTGCGGTATGTCAGGCAAATTTTGTCGGCTGCTTCGCGGATGAATCCGCTCCTACAGGGCGGTCGGGTAGGGCTTCATCGCAGGTAGGGGTACTTCCACAAAGCCAAATCGCAGGCACAAAAAAACCGACGCTAGGGTCGGTTTGTTTGTTGCGATCCCGGTAGAAGGATCTCTGTTTGGTGCCCCGAGGGAGACTCGAACTCCCACTCCTTTCGAAAACGGATTTTGAATCCGCCGCGTCTACCAATTCCGCCATCAGGGCTCAATGGCGGCGAAGTATAGAGACGAGATGACCGTTGGTCAACCGCCTTTCATGGTCATTTTTTATGTTTTCGGCTAAACTTTGCGACCCTGTCAAACCGAACCTCATCATGCGCGTCGCTGATTTCTCTTTTGAGCTTCCTGATTCCCTGATTGCCCGCCACCCTTTGGCCGAGCGCCATGGCAGCCGTTTGCTGACCCTGGACGGCCCGACGGGGGCTTTGGGGCATCGTCAATTCACCGATTTGCTGGAGCATTTGCGCCCCGGCGACCTGATGGTGTTCAACAACACGCGGGTTATTCCTGCGCGGGTGTTTGGGCAGAAGGCCTCGGGTGGCAAGCTGGAGATCCTGGTGGAGCGGGTGCTGGACAGCCATTCGGTGCTGGCCCACGTGCGTTCGAGCAAGTCGCCCAAGCCTGGCTCGACTATCTTGATCGACGGCGGCGGCGAGGCCCAGATGGTGGCGCGCCACGACGCGTTGTTCGAGCTGCGTTTCAACGAAGAAGTGCTGCCGTTGCTCGACCGCGTGGGGCACATGCCGCTGCCGCCTTATATTGACCGCCCCGACGAGGGTGCGGACCGCGAGCGTTACCAGACCGTTTACGCCGAGCGGCTGGGCGCGGTGGCGGCGCCCACGGCGGGGCTGCATTTTGATGATGGGCTGCTGGCGCAAATCAAGGCCAAGGGTGTTGAAAGCGCCTTTGTGACGCTGCACGTGGGCGCGGGTACCTTCCAGCCGGTGCGGGTCGAGAAGCTTGAAGACCACCACATGCATAAAGAGTGGCTCGAAGTGAGCCAGGAAGTGGTGGACGCCGTGAACGCCTGCAAGGCGCGCGGTGGCCGTGTCGTCGCCGTGGGCACCACCAGCGTCCGCTCGCTGGAGAGTGCGGCGCGCGATGGCGTGTTGAAGCCGTTCAGTGGCGACACCGATATCTTTATTTTCCCGGGCCGCCCGTTCCACGTGGTCGATGCACTGGTCACCAATTTCCATTTGCCTGAATCCACGCTGCTGATGCTGGTTTCGGCTTTCGCGGGTTACCCCGAGACCATGGCGGCCTACCAGGCTGCAGTGGCCAACGGTTACCGCTTTTTCAGTTACGGTGATGCCATGTTCATCACCCGCAATTTGGCGCCCCGTGGTCCGCAAGCCACCGCGCCAGGGGATCACGCATGAGCCGCACCTGTCGTATGTCGTTCGAACTGCTGGCCACCGACGGCAAGGCCCGTCGTGGCCGGCTGACCTTTCCCCGTGGCGTGGTCGAGACCCCGGCGTTCATGCCGGTGGGCACCTACGGCACGGTCAAGGGCATGCTGCCGCGGGACATCGAGGCCATTGGCGCGCACATGATCCTGGGCAATACCTTCCACCTGTGGCTGCGCCCGGGCATGGAAGTGATCAAGGCCCACGGCGACCTGCACGATTTCATGCAGTGGAAAGGCCCTATCCTGACTGACTCCGGTGGTTTCCAGGTGTTCAGCCTGGGCGCCATGCGCAAGATCAAGGAGGAGGGCGTGACTTTCGCCTCACCGGTCGACGGCGCCAAGGTGTTCATGGGGCCGGAGGAGTCGATGCAGGTGCAGCGCGACCTGGGGTCGGACGTGGTGATGATTTTTGACGAATGCACCCCGTATCCTGCTGACGAAGATGTTGCGCGCGTTTCCATGGAGCTGTCGCTGCGTTGGGCCCAGCGTTCCAAGAACGCCCATGCCGACAACACGGCGGCGCTGTTCGGCATCGTCCAGGGCGGCATGCACGAAAACCTGCGCATGCGCTCGCTGGAGGGCCTGGACAAGATCGGTTTCGATGGCCTGGCCATCGGTGGCCTGTCGGTGGGCGAGCCCAAGCACGAGATGCTTAAAGTGCTGGATTACCTGCCGGGCCAGATGCCCGCTGACAAACCTCGTTACCTTATGGGTGTTGGCAAGCCGGAAGACTTGGTTGAGGGTGTGCGCCGCGGTGTGGACATGTTCGATTGCGTGATGCCAACCCGTAATGCCCGCAATGGGCACTTGTTCATTGATACAGGCGTGCTGAAGATCCGTAACGCGTTCCATCGCCATGATGATTCGCCGCTGGATCCGACCTGCGATTGCTACACCTGCCAGAACTTCTCCCGCGCTTACCTGCATCATTTGGACAAGTGCGGCGAAATGCTGGGGAGTATGTTGAATACGATCCACAATTTGCGTCATTACCAGGTGCTGATGGCTGGTTTGCGCGAGGCTATTCAACAAGGTACATTGGCCGCCTTTGTCGATGCCTTCTACGCCAAGCGCGGGCTTGTCACGCCGCCTTTGGACTGATTTCGTGACCCTTAGAGTCAACCTTTTGCAACTGGAGTGCTAAATGAGCTTTTTTATCTCTGATGCTTTCGCCGATGCGGCTGCACCGGCTGCTGCAGGCCCAATGGGCGGCGGTTTTGAGTGGATCTTCCTGGTCGGCTTCCTGGTCATCTTCTACCTGATGATCTGGCGTCCACAGGCCAAGCGTGCCAAAGAGCAGAAAAACCTGCTGGGCAACCTGGCCAAGGGCGACGAAGTCGTGACCACCGGCGGTATCGCCGGCAAGATCAACAAAGTGACCGATGATTTCGTGGTTATCGAAGTGTCGGACACTGTAGAGCTGAAAATTCAGAAGGGCGCCATCGCAGCGACCCTGCCGAAAGGCACGCTCAAAGCGATCTAAGCTCCAGACTTTTACCAATCGACGGGGCGCGCAAGGCGCCCCGCGTCTTGAACGGGCGGCGTGATGCTGAACAAATACCCTCTGTGGAAATACCTACTGATCCTGGCGGTGCTGGCGGTCGGTTTTATTTATTCCGCACCCAATCTCTACCCTGACGACGCGGCCATCCAGGTCACCGGCGCAAGCAGTGCGCTGCAGGTCAGCCAGGCGGAACTGGACCTGGCGAGCAAAGCGCTCACCGATGCCGGTATTGCGGTCAAGGGCGCGTCCCTGGCCGAGAATGGCAAGGGCGGTTTGTTGCGACTGGTCAAGCAGGAAGATCAACTTCCAGCCAAGGACGTGGTTCGCAAGGCCATGGGTGACGACTACGTCGTTGCACTGAACCTGGCCCCTACCACGCCAAAATGGTTGCGCAGCATTGGCGCGCACCCGATGAAACTGGGCTTGGACCTTTCCGGCGGTGTGCACTTCCTGCTGGCCGTTGACATGGACAAGGCGATCGACGCCCGTCTGAAAGTCTACGAAGGCGAAATCAAAACCCAGCTGCGTAAAGACAAACTGCGTTATCGCAGCATGCCGCAGGACAATGGCGCGATTCAGTTGGGCTTTGCCGACGACGCCACCCGCCAGCAGGCACGCGATACCCTGCAGAAGAATTTCGCTGACTTCGACATCACCACCTCCGAGCGAGGCGAATTGTCGGTGTTGAAGATGGCGCTCAAGGCCACCAAGGTTGCCGAGATCCGCGAGTACTCGATCAAGCAGAACTTGACCACGGTACGTAACCGCGTCAACGAACTGGGCGTGGCCGAGCCACTGGTTCAGCGCCAGGGTGCCAACCGCATCGTGGTCGAGCTGCCAGGCGTGCAGGACACCGCCGAAGCCAAGCGTATCCTCGGTAAAACCGCCAACCTGGAATTCCGCCTGGGCGCAGGCCCGGATGACTCCAAGGCGACCACCGAAACCTTCGAATTTCGCGAGGGCAACCGCCCGCCGGCAGCCGTTGAACGTGGCCTGATCATCACCGGTGACCAGGTGACCGACGCCACCGCCAGCTTCGACGAACACGGCCAGCCGCAAGTGAACATCCGCCTGGATGGCCACGGCGGCGAACTGATGAGCCGCGCCACGCGCAGCAACGTCGGGCGCAGCATGGCGGTGATCTTCATCGAGCAGAAGCCAACCACCCGTTACGAGAAGCAGACTGTCAACGGCGTTGAAAAAGACGTGGCCGTGCAGACCTTCACCGAAGAGAAGAAGATCATCTCGCTGGCCACCATCCAGTCGCCGCTGGGCAGCCAATTCCGTATCACCGGCCTGAACGGCCAGGGTGAGTCCTCGGAGCTGGCCCTGCTGCTGCGTGCCGGTGGTCTGGCCGCGCCGATGTACTTCGCCGAAGAGCGCACCATTGGCCCAAGCCTGGGTGCCGACAACATCACCAAGGGTATTCACGCTTCCTTGTGGGGCATGCTGTTCGTGTCGCTGTTCATCATGGCCATCTACCGGTTCTTCGGTTTGATCGCCACCGTGGCACTGGCGCTGAACATGGTCATGCTGCTGGCACTGATGTCGCTGCTGGGGGCTACGCTGACCCTGCCGGGTATCGCGGGTATCGTGTTGACCATGGGTATGGCGGTCGACGCCAACGTGCTGATCTTCTCGCGGATACGTGAAGAGATCGCTGCGGGGATGACGGTGCAGCGTGCAATCAACGAAGGTTTCGGCCGTGCGTTTACCGCGATTGTCGACGCCAACCTGACCACGTTGCTGGTAGGTGGCATCCTCTTCGCCATGGGCACCGGCCCTGTGAAGGGCTTCGCCGTGACCATGTCCCTCGGTATCTTTACCTCGATGTTCACAGCCATCATGGTGACCCGCGCAATGGTCAACCTGATTTACGGCGGTCGTGACTTCAAGAAGTTGTGGATTTAAGGGGCTGCCATGAAACGTACCATCAACTTCATGGGCGTGCGCAACGTTGCGTTCGCCATCACACTGCTTCTCACGGCCCTGGCGTTGTTCAGCTGGTTCCACAAGGGGCTTAACTACGGCCTGGACTTCACCGGCGGTACGCTCATCGAGCTTGCCTACGAGAAGCCGGCGGACCTGAGTGCGGTGCGCAAGGAGCTGGTCGAGGCCGGTTACCGCGAAGCCATCGTGCAAAACTTCGGCGCCACCACCGACCTGTTGGTGCGTATGCCGGGCGACGATCCCAAGCTGGGCGCGCAAGTGTCCGAAGCGCTGCAGAAGTTCGGCGGCGACAACCCGGCCGAGGTCAAGCGTGTCGAGTTCGTGGGCCCGCAAGTAGGTGAAGAACTGCGCGACCAGGGCGGCTTGGGCATGCTCATGGCCTTGGGCGGCGTATTGATCTACCTGGCCTTCCGCTTCCAATGGAAGTTCGCGGTGGGTGCCATCGCCTCGCTGATCCACGACGTCGTGGTGACCGTGGGTATCCTCTCGTTCTTCCAGATCACCTTCGATTTGACGGTGTTGGCGGCGGTGTTGGCGATCATTGGTTACTCGCTCAACGACACCATCGTGGTGTTCGACCGGGTACGGGAAAACTTCCGTGTACTGCGCAAGGCTTCCTTGATCGAGAACATCAACATCTCGACCACCCAGACCCTGCTGCGCACCATGGCTACCTCGATCTCCACGCTGCTGGCGATCGCGGCGCTGCTGTTCTTTGGCGGTGACAACCTGTTCGGTTTCTCCATCGCGCTGTTCATCGGCGTGTTGGCGGGTACCTACTCCTCGATCTACATCGCCAACGTGGTGTTGATCTGGCTGAACCTGAACAGCGAAGACCTGATTGCACCGGTCACCACCGACAAGGTGGACGATCGCCCGTAAGGCAAAACCCTTACCTGCTGTCAGCCAAAAAGGCGCGAGTATTGAACTCGCGCCTTTTTTTATGCTCCAAGGCTGGGAGAAGCGCGGGCTTTGACCCGTTACCGTAGGTCAGGAGGTTCAAGTGAACAAATCGTTGCTGGTTGGTGCAGTGTTGGGTGCTGTCGGTGTAACTGCCGGGGGTGCTGTCGCGACCTACAGCCTCGTGAAAAGCGGCCCGGAGTATGCGGACGTTGTGGCTGTAGAGCCTATCAATGAACAGATCAAGACCCCTCGGCAGGTCTGCAAGGATGTGACCGTAACCCGGCAGAAGCCGGTGCAGGATCAGCATCAGATCGCCGGCAGCGTGCTGGGTGCGGTCGCAGGCGGCCTGTTGGGCCACCAGGTGGGTGGCGGCAAGGGCAAGACCCTGGCCACCGTGGCCGGTGCAGTCGGCGGTGGTTACGCCGGCAACAAGGTGCAGGAGCACATGCAGAACAGTGATACCTACACCACCACGCAAACGCGCTGTAATACCGTGAATGACATCAGCGACAAGGTGGTGGGTTACAACGTGAAGTACCAGCTCAATGGCCAGCCGGGGCAGGTGCGGATGGATCGTGATCCGGGTTCCAAGATTCCGGTTAACAAGCAGGGGCAGTTGGTGTTGAACGAAGGGCAGCAGTCCCAACAGTGAGCCGGTAGGGGCGGTTCCATTCGCGAACCGCCCAACGTAAATCCCGCCCAAAAAAAAGCACCCCGCAGGGTGCTTTTTTTATGCCCGCCTTAAGCTTAACGCTTCAGCGAAGCCGGCAGGTGCGGCTGGATCGCCGTCAGTACTGCCTTGAAGCACTTGGTGTTGCCTGCGACCACGTGGCCCTTCTCCAGGAAGTCGTGACCGCCGGTGAAGTCGCTCACCAGGCCGCCGGCTTCTTGGATCAGCAGTGCGCCCGCAGCCATGTCCCATTCGCTCAGGCCCGACTCCCAGAAGGCGTCGTAACGGCCGGCGGCCACGTAGGCCAGGTCCAGGCTGGCGGCGCCAGCGCGGCGGATGCCGGCGGTCTGGCCGACCAAGGCGCGGAACATGCCCAGGTAGTTGTCCAGGCCGTCCAGTTGGTCGTCACGGAACGGGAAGCCGGTGCCCAGCAGGGCGCCGTCCAGGCTGGTGCGGCTGCTGACGCGCAGGCGACGGCCGTTCAGTTGGGCGCCACGGCCACGGCTGGCGGTGAATTCTTCCTGGCGAACCGGGTCCAGAACAACGGCGTGTTCCAGGCGACCGCGGTATTTGCAGGCGATGCTGACGGCGAAGTGGGGCACGCCGCGCAGGAAGTTGGTGGTGCCGTCCAGTGGGTCGATGATCCACAGGTAGTCTTCGCCTTCGCCGCTGCCCGCGTGCAGGCCGGTTTCTTCACCGAGAATGCCGTGGGTAGGGTAGGCCTTGCGCAGGGCATCGATGATTTTTTGCTCGGCCGCGCGGTCGACTTCAGAGACGTAATCCTTGGCGTCTTTTTCATCAACCTTGATGGTATCCAGGCGCTCGATGGAGCGGAAGATCAATTCACTGGCGCTGCGGGCGGCGCGCAGCGCGATATTCAGCATGGGCTGCATGGACGTTTCACCTAGGTCGTTAAAGAAAGCCGAATATTCTAACAGAAAAACTGTTTGGATGAAGGGGGCCTTCAGCATTCGTGGCGTTGCTCGTCGTGGTTCTGTAAGATTTGCTCCCCTTCCGTCGTGTCTGTGAGCCCTCGCCGTGCTGCAAAATATTCGTGTTGTCCTGGTCAATACCAGCCACCCCGGCAATATCGGCGGGGCTGCGCGTGCCATGAAGAACATGGGCTTGTCGCGCCTGGTGCTGGTCGACCCGCTGGATTTTCCCTCCCATGAAGCCGACGCACGGGCATCGGGCGCCAGCGATGTGCTGGAAAACGCCCAGGTGGTGGCCACCCTTGAAGAGGCGCTGGTGGGTACCACGTTGGTGCTCGGCACCAGTGCCCGCGACCGCCGTATCCCTTGGCCGCTTTTGGACCCGCGCGAGTGCGGTACCAAAAGCGTCGAGGAGGCCGCCCAGGGCGGCGAGATCGCCTTGGTGTTCGGCCGTGAATACGCCGGCCTCACCAATGAAGAGCTGCAGCGATGTCATTTTCACGTGCACATCCCGTCGAACCCCGATTTCAGCTCGCTGAACCTGGGTGCGGCCGTGCAGGTGCTGGCGTACGAAGTGCGCATGGCCTGGCTGGCTGCCGAGGGGCAGGCGTCGAAGACCGAAAAAGTCGAAGTGGCTTCCGTGCGCAGTGGTGACGTTTCCACCACCGATGAAATGGAGCGCTTCTACGAGCACCTGGAAAAAACCCTGGTGGACATCGGCTTCCTCGACCTGCAAAGCCCGCGGCACCTGATGGCGCGCTTGCGTCGCCTGTACGGTCGCAGCTCGGTCAACCGGGCGGAAATGAATATTTTGCGTGGCATCCTCACGGAAACCCAGAAAGCGGCCCGTGGTGAGTCCCATAAGCGGAAGGATCAGTAAATGTTCGAGCGTCTGCGTGAAGACATCCAAAGCGTATTTCATCGTGACCCAGCGGCGCGCAATGCTTTTGAGGTGCTGACCTGCTACCCGGGCATGCACGCCATCTGGCTGCATCGTGCTTCGCACAAGCTGTGGAAGCTGGACTTCAAGCTGCTGGCACGCATTGTTTCCAACTTCGGCCGCTGGATGACCGGTATCGAGATCCACCCGGGTGCCAAGGTGGGCCGGCGGTTCTTCATCGACCACGGCATGGGCATCGTCATTGGCGAAACCGCCGAGATCGGCGACGACGTCACCATTTACCAGGGCGTGACCCTGGGCGGCACCAGCTGGAACAAGGGCAAGCGCCACCCCACGCTGGAAGATGGCGTGGTGGTGGGTGCGGGCGCCAAGGTGCTGGGCCCGTTCACCGTGGGTGCGGGGGCCAAGATCGGCTCCAACGCGGTGGTTACCAAGGCGGTGCCGGCCGGTGCCACGGCGGTGGGTATCCCGGGGCGCATCATCGTCAAGGAAGACGGCGAGCAGGACGCCAAGCGCAAGGCCATTGCCGAGAAGATCGGCTTTGATGCCTATGGTGTCAGTGGCGACATGCCGGACCCGGTGGCGCGTGCCATCGGCCAGTTGCTTGACCATCTGCACGCCGTGGACGGGCGCCTGGAGGATATGTGCGGGGCCATGACCCGGATGGGCAGTGATTACTGCGCCAAGGACCTGCCACAGTTGCGCGATGAGGATTTTGAGTGTGTGAAGGGCCAGGCGACCGACCGCTGATATTTGCAGCGTTCTTTTCGCGGATAAATCCGCTCCTACGGGTTGGTGCAGTCCCTTGTAGGGGCGGATTTATCCGCGAAGCAGTCACCGCCAGTGCGTGCGTTTGCTGCGTGCACCCGCTATCATATCGCGCCCGCATTACCGCTAATCCCGACTAAAGTGGTAGGTCTTATAGTTGACTTAAACACTCGGGAATTGCATACTTGAGCCTATTCCGTGATTCCCTTTCCGCAAAACCGTGGTACTAGCCATGCGACTGACTACTAAAGGCCGATACGCCGTGACCGCCATGCTTGACCTGGCGTTGCACGCGCAGCATGGCCCGGTCTCATTGGCCGATATCTCCGAGCGCCAAGGTATCTCCCTGTCTTACCTCGAACAGCTGTTCGCCAAGTTGCGCCGTGGCAACCTGGTATCCAGCGTTCGCGGGCCCGGTGGCGGCTATCAGCTGTCCCGTGAAATGGGCGGTATCCAAGTGGCCCAGGTGATCGATGCGGTCAACGAGTCGGTGGATGCAACCCGATGCCAGGGATTGGGCGATTGCCATCAAGGTGATACCTGCCTCACGCACCACTTGTGGTGTGATTTGAGCCAGCAGATCCATGAATTTTTAAGCGGTATCAGTTTGGCTGATCTTGTGACTCGCCGTGAGGTGCAAGAAGTAGCCCTACGTCAGGACCAGCGCCGCTGCAATAGCAGCACCAAGACGCTGCGCCTGGACAAGATCGAAACGTCCGCCGTCGAGTGACGGCCGTTGAGACACAGGCTTGCCTGCCTGATAGGAGAGATTTGATGAAGTTGCCGATTTACCTCGATTATTCCGCCACCACGCCGGTAGACCCGCGTGTCGCGCAGAAAATGAGTGACTGCCTGCTGGTTGACGGGAACTTCGGTAACCCGGCCTCGCGTTCCCACGTCTTTGGCTGGAAAGCCGAAGAAGCGGTCGAAAACGCCCGCCGCCAGGTTGCCGACCTGGTCAACGCCGACCCGCGTGAAATCGTCTGGACCAGCGGTGCCACCGAATCCGACAACCTGGCTATCAAGGGTGTCGCGCACTTCTACGGCTCCAAGGGCAAGCACCTGATCACCACCAAGATCGAGCACAAGGCGGTCCTGGACACCATGCGCCAGCTGGAACGCGAAGGCTTCGAGGTCACCTACCTCGAGCCGCGCGAAGACGGCCTGGTCACCGTGGAAATGATCGAAGCGGCGTTGCGCGAAGACACCATCCTGGTGTCGGTGATTCACGTGAACAACGAAATCGGCGTGATCAACGACATCGCCGGCATCGGCGAGCTGACCCGCTCCAAGGGCATCCTGTTTCACGTCGACGCGGCTCAGTCCACCGGCAAGGTCGACATCGACCTGTCCAAGCTGAAAGTCGACCTGATGTCGTTCTCTGCCCACAAGACCTACGGCCCCAAAGGCATCGGCGCGCTGTACGTCAGCCGCAAGCCGCGCGTACGTCTTGAAGCTGCCATGCACGGCGGCGGTCACGAGCGCGGCATGCGTTCGGGCACCCTGGCCACCCACCAGATCGTCGGCATGGGCGAAGCGTTCCATATCGCCAAGCAGGAAATGGCCGCTGAAAACGTGCGCATCAAGGCACTCAGCGATCGCTTCTTCAAGCAGGTCGAACACCTGGAAGAGCTGTACGTCAACGGCAGCCTGACTGCCCGCGTGCCGCACAACCTGAACCTGAGCTTCAACTACGTCGAAGGCGAGTCGCTGATCATGGCGCTCAAGGACCTGGCCGTATCGTCCGGTTCGGCCTGTACTTCGGCATCCCTCGAGCCTTCGTACGTACTGCGCGCCCTGGGCCGCAACGACGAGCTGGCACACAGCTCCATCCGTTTCACCTTCGGCCGCTTCACCACCGAAGAAGAAGTGGACTACGCCGCTGCCAAGGTCTGCGAGGCCGTCACCAAGCTGCGCGAATTGTCGCCGCTGTGGGACATGTTCAAAGATGGCGTCGACATTTCGAAAATCGAGTGGGCGGCGCACTAAGAAGCCGTCTTCAAGAACGGCTCCCTGATGAGTGAGGATTAAGTACCATGGCTTACAGTGAAAAGGTCATCGACCACTACGAGAACCCGCGCAACGTCGGCAAGATGAATGCCGAGGACCCGGACGTGGGCACCGGCATGGTCGGCGCTCCGGCCTGCGGTGACGTGATGCGCCTGCAGATCAAGGTCAACGAGCAAGGCATCATCGAAGACGCCAAGTTCAAGACCTACGGCTGCGGTTCGGCCATCGCTTCCAGCTCCCTGGCCACCGAGTGGATGAAGGGCAAGACGCTGGACGAGGCGGAAACCATCAAGAACACCCAGCTGGCTGAAGAGCTGGCGCTGCCGCCGGTGAAGATCCACTGCTCCGTACTCGCTGAAGACGCCATCAAGGCCGCCGTTCACGATTACAAGCAGAAGAAAGGTTTGCTCTAAGAGCTTTAAGTCGCTTGCTTGCAAGTAAGGAGTCTCGATGGCTATCAGCATGACAGAAGCCGCCGCCAAACACGTGCGCCGTTCCTTGGACGGCCGCGGCAAGGGCGAAGGTATCCGCTTGGGTGTACGCACCACGGGCTGCTCCGGTCTGGCCTATGTGCTGGAATTCGTCGACGCGACCGTTGAAGAGGATTTGGTGTTCGAGAGTCACGGCGAAAAAGTGATCATCGACCCCAAGAGCCTGACGTACCTTGATGGCACCGAGCTCGATTTCGTCAAGGAAGGGTTGAACGAAGGCTTCAAGTTCAACAACCCCAACGTACGCGGTGAGTGTGGCTGCGGCGAAAGCTTCAACATCTGAGGCTTTACGTGGGTACTCCTTGTCATTTCGCCTTGTTTGACCTGCAACCGAGCTTCCGCCTGGATCTCGAGCAGTTGGCCACGCGCTACCGAGAGTTGGCGCGTGGTGTCCATCCTGATCGCTTTGCCGACGCTTCCGAGCGAGAGCAGCGCGTGGCACTGGAAAAATCCGCCGGCCTGAACGATGCCTACCAGACCCTCAAGAGTGCGCCCAAGCGTGCGCGTTACTTGCTGGCCATCGGTGGGCATGAAGTGCCGCAGGAAGTCACGGTCCATGACCCTGACTTCCTGATGCAGCAGATGCAGTGGCGCGAAGAACTCGAAGACCTGCAAGACGCTGCCGACATCGACGGTGTCGCGGTGTTCAAGCGGCGCCTGAAGGTCGCCCAGGATCAACTGAACGATAGCTTTGCGGCCTGTTGGGATGACGCTGCGCAACGCGAGCAGGCCGAGCGCCTGATGCGGCGCATGCAGTTCCTCGACAAGCTCTCTTACGAAGTGCGCCAGCTAGAAGAGCGCCTCGACGACTAACCCAGTGCTCCTCCGGTCGCACGCCTGATATTCAGATAAGCATGGCCCTACTGCAGATCGCCGAACCCGGCCAAAGTCCCCAACCGCACCAGCGCAAGCTGGCGGTGGGTATTGACCTTGGCACTACCAATTCGCTGGTCGCTGCATTGCGCAGTGGTCTGTCCGAACCTTTGGCGGACGCCCAGGGGCAGGTCATCCTGCCGTCTGCCGTGCGCTACCACGCCGACCGTATCGAAGTAGGCAGCAGCGCCAAGGCAGCTGCCGCCAGTGATCCGCTCAACACCGTGCTGTCGGTCAAGCGCCTGATGGGTCGCGGCCTAGCCGACGTCAAGCAATTGGGCGAGCAGCTGCCTTACCGCTTCGTGGGCGGTGAGTCGCATATGCCGTTCATCGAAACCGTGCAGGGCCCCAAAAGCCCGGTCGAAGTCTCCGCCGACATCCTCAGGGTGCTGCGCCAGCGCGCAGAAGCCACCTTGGGTGGTGAGTTGGTAGGGGCGGTGATCACCGTGCCGGCCTACTTCGATGATGCCCAGCGCCAAGCCACCAAGGATGCCGCCAAGTTGGCGGGCCTGAACGTGCTGCGCCTGCTCAACGAGCCGACGGCTGCGGCCGTGGCCTACGGCCTGGACCAGCATGCCGAGGGCGTGGTGGCTATTTACGACCTGGGCGGCGGTACCTTCGATATCTCGATCTTGCGCCTGACCGGTGGTGTGTTCGAAGTGCTGGCCACCGGGGGCGACAGCGCCTTGGGCGGCGACGACTTCGACCACGTCATCGCCGGCTGGATCGTCGAGCAGGCAGGCCTGTCTTCGGACCTGGACCCCGGTGCACAACGTCAGTTGCTGCAAACCGCGTGTGCAGCCAAAGAGGCCTTGACCGTTGCTGACACCGTGGCTGTCAGCCATGGCGCCTGGCAAAGTGAGCTGAGCCGCGAGTTTTTCAACAGCCTGATCGAGCCGATGGTTGCTCGCAGCCTGAAAGCCTGCCGCCGTGCCGTCCGTGATTCCAACGTTGAGTTCGAAGAAGTCGGCGCCGTGGTCATGGTCGGTGGTTCCACCCGTGTGCCGCGTGTGCGCGAGGCGGTGGCCGAGCTGTTTGGCCGTGCACCGCTGACCGAGATCGACCCGGATCAGGTGGTCGCCATTGGCGCTGCCATCCAGGCTGATACCTTGGCCGGCAACAAGCGTGACGGCGGCGAGTTGCTGCTGCTCGACGTGATCCCGCTGTCCCTGGGGTTGGAGACCATGGGCGGGCTGATGGAGAAGGTGATTGCGCGCAACACCACCATTCCCGTCGCCCGTGCCCAGGATTTCACCACCTATAAAGACGGCCAGTCGGCCATGATGATTCATGTGCTGCAGGGCGAGCGCGAGCTGATCAGCGACTGCCGCTCCCTGGCGCGCTTTGAGTTGCGTGGCATTCCGCCCATGGTCGCGGGCGCGGCGAAAATCCGTGTCACCTTCCAGGTGGACGCCGATGGCCTGCTCAGTGTCGCCGCGCGCGAGCTGGGTTCGGGCGTTGAAGCCAGCATCCAGGTCAAGCCGTCCTACGGCCTGACCGATGGTGAAATCGCCAAGATGCTCAAGGATTCGTTCCAACATGCCAACGATGACAAAGTGGCACGCCAGTTGCGCGAGCACCAGGTTGACGCCGAGCGTCTGGTTGAAGCGGTCGAGGCCGCCTTGCTGGCCGACGGTGATCGCCTGTTGAGCGCGCAAGAGCGCCAGGCCATCGACTTTCAGGTCGACCAATTGCGTGAATTGATGGTCGGTTCCGATGGCGCCGCCATCGAGCAGCAGACCAAGCGTGTGTCGCAAGTGACGGATGCCTTTGCCGCCCGGCGCATGGATTTGACGGTAAAAGCCGCACTGTCCGGCCGCAACCTGAATGAGATTGAGGAATAACTGATGCCGCAGATCATTTTTCTGCCCCACGCCGAGCATTGCCCGGACGGTATGGTCGTCGAGGCCGAAACCGGCAAGTCGATCCTGGAAGTGGCACACGACAACCACATCGAGATCGAAAGTGCCTGTGGCGGCGTGTGCGCCTGCACCACCTGCCACTGCATCATCCGCGAGGGTTTTAACTCGCTGGAGGAGGCCGACGAGCTGGAAGAAGACTTCCTGGATCGCGCTTGGGGTCTTGAGCCCACCTCGCGCCTGAGCTGCCAGGCCAAGGTCGGGACCGAAGACATTACCGTCGAAATTCCGAAATACTCGCTCAACCATGCAGCCGAAGCGCCGCACTGATCGGGAGATTGTCATGTCTTACGGCTGGAATGATGTACAGCGTATTGCCGAGGAGTTGGCCGAGGCCAAGCCGGAAGTCAATCCGCTTTCGGTTAATTTCGTCGATCTGCAGCGATGGATCATGGAACTGCCCGATTTTGACAACACCTCTGGCCGTTGTGGCGAGAAGGTACTGGAGGCCGTGCAAGGCCTCTGGATCGAAGAATTGGACTGATCATCCGCGCAGGTTAGGCAATACCCCAGAACCCGCGTATAATTCGCGGGTTTAATTTTTCGCAAAAACCACTGTTTCTGGAGTTACACCATGGCTGTTCAACGTACTTTCTCCATCATCAAGCCTGACGCCGTCGCTAAAAACGTTGTTGGCGAAATCGTCACCCGTTTCGAAAAAGCCGGTCTGCAAGTCGTCGCTTCGAAAATGAAGCAACTGTCCAAGGCCGAAGCTGAAGGTTTCTACGCTGAGCACAGCGCTCGTGGTTTCTTCGGCGAACTGGTTGCCTTCATGATCTCCGGCCCTGTTGTCGTTCAGGTTCTGGAAGGCGAAGAAGCCATTGCTAAAAACCGTGAGCTGATGGGCGCTACCAACCCTAAAGAAGCTGCTGCCGGTACCATCCGCGCTGACTTCGCTGACTCCATCGACGCCAACGCTGTACACGGTTCGGACTCCGAAGCCGCTGCTGCACGTGAAATCTCGTACTTCTTCGCAGCTACCGAAGTCTGCGCACGCACTCGCTAAGCGATTGGGTGAAGGTGAAACCATGAATGACATGACTGGCAAGACAAACCTGTTGGGGCTGACTCAACCGGAAATGGAACAGTTCTTCGACTCGATCGGGGAGAAGCGCTTTCGTGCCGGTCAGGTCATGAAGTGGATCCACCATTTTGGCGTCGATGATTTCGACGCCATGACGAACGTCAGCAAGGCCTTGCGCGAAAAGCTCAAGGTCTGTGCTGAAATTCGCGGCCCCGAAGTGGTCAGCGAGGACATCTCCACCGACGGCACCCGTAAATGGGTAGTGCGAGTGGCGTCCGGCAGCTGCGTCGAGACCGTGTACATCCCCCAGGGCAAGCGCGGCACCTTGTGTGTTTCGTCCCAGGCGGGCTGTGCCCTGGATTGCAGTTTCTGCTCCACGGGCAAACAAGGCTTCAATAGCAACCTCACCGCCGCCGAAGTGATCGGCCAGGTGTGGATTGCCAACAAATCTTTCGGCAGTGTCCCGGCTACCGTCGACCGTGCCATCACCAACGTGGTGATGATGGGCATGGGTGAGCCATTGCTGAACTTCGACAACGTGGTCGCCGCCATGCATCTGATGATGGATGACCTGGGCTACGGCATCTCCAAGCGCCGGGTGACCCTGTCCACCTCGGGCGTGGTGCCGATGATCGACGAGTTGGCCAAGCACATCGATGTGTCCCTGGCCCTGTCGCTGCACGCGCCTAACGACGCGCTGCGCAACGAACTGGTTCCGATCAACAAGAAATACCCGCTCAAGGTATTGCTCGAATCCTGCCAGCGCTACATGTCGTCGCTGGGCGAGAAACGTGTGCTTACCATTGAGTACACCTTGCTCAAGGACGTAAACGATAAGCTGGAGCACGCGATCGAAACGGCCGAGTTGCTCAAGAACGTCCCGTGCAAAATCAACTTGATCCCGTTCAACCCGTTCCCCCATTCGGGTTACGAGCGACCGAGCAACAATGCCATCCGTCGCTTCCAGGATCATTTGCACCAGGCCGGTTTCAATGTCACGGTACGTACTACCCGTGGCGAAGACATCGACGCGGCCTGTGGCCAATTGGTCGGGCAGGTGATGGACCGCACCCGACGCAGCGAACGCTATATCGCCGTACGGCAGCTCAATGCCGATGGCGACATGCCGCTTGACGCTGCGAACCGCTCCTAAGAGAGGATCTCTATGACCCTGCGCGCCGCGCTGTTGCTACTGTTTGTCAGCCTGTTGGCTGGGTGCGTCACCACGGGTCAAGTCAACCCGATGAGTACCAGCAAGGGCCGTGACGAAGCGCGCAAGGCCTACGTGCAGCTGGGCATCGGCTACCTGCAGGAGGGCGCGGCGGAACGCGCCAAGGTGCCACTGAAAAAGGCCCTGGAGCTGGATGCTTCCGACCCTGACGCCAACGCGGCGCTGGGCCTGGTGTTCCAGGCCGAGATGGAGCCCAAGCTTGCCGACGAGTATTTTCGCAAGGCCATTTCCAGTCGCGGCGACGATGCGCGTATCCTGAACAACTACGGCAGCTTCCTGTACGAGCAAAAGCAGTATCAGGACGCTTACGCGATGTTTGAAAAAGCCTCGGCCGACATCCTGTACCCTGAGCGTTCCCGGGTGTTCGAGAACATGGGCATGACCGCGCTCAAGCTCGGCCAGCGTGAACAGGGCCAGCAATTGCTCGACAAAGCCCTGCGCCTCAATGGCCAGCAACCGCGTGCACTGCTTGAAATGGCTGAGTTGTCTTACGAAGACAGGCATTATGTGCCCTCGCGTGGTTACTACGACCGTTTCAGCCAGATGAGCGAGCAAAACGCCCGCAGCCTGTTGTTGGGCACGCGGCTGGCGAAGGTGTTCGAAGACAAGAACAAAGCGGCCAGTTTTGGCCTGCAACTCAGAAGACTCTATCCCGGTACGCCGGAATATCAGCAATACCTGTCGGAGCAATGATGAAAGCGGCGCATCCCGAAGTTGTAGCAGCGACTCGCGTGAACCCTGGTGAGACCTTGCGCCAGGCCCGCGAAAGCCGTGGCTGGTCGCTAGCCGAAGTGGCAGTGAAGCTCAACCTGACCGTCAGCTCCCTTGGCAACCTTGAGGCGGGCGCGTTCGACAAGCTGCCCGGGCACACATTTGCCCGGGGCTATATCCGCGCCTACGCGAAATTGCTCGGCATGGATCAGGCGCCGCTGGTGCTGGCCTTCGACCAGGCCACTGGCAGCCATTCCCAGGGCAGTGAAGTGCACAGCCTGGGCCGCATCGAGGAACCGGTGCGCCTGTCGCACAATATTCTGCGCGGGGTCAGCCTGCTGCTCCTGCTGGCCGTGGTCGGCGGTGGCTTTTTCTGGTGGCAGGACCAGAACAACCAGCGCAGCAAAGACCAGTCGGGCTTGGCCATGGAGCACGTCGAGGTCGAAAGCGCCGACGGCACCACCCAGATCCACCCGATCGACGAGCCTGAAGACCAGGCCGTGACCGAGGCCGAGAAAGACGGCAGCAGCACCGCGCTGAGCCTGAACCAGGGTCAGCCACCGGTAGACCCGGCCACCACCGGTACGCCGGCATCGCCAGCCACCGTTGCGGCCCAGGCCGGCGTACCCGTGGCCACTGCGGCGCCGACCACCACCGCACCGGTAGCACCAAGTGCTCCTGCCGTGGCGCACACGCCCGCTGTCGCCGCGCCCGCACCCGCTGCACCGGCTGCCGCCGCCAGCGAGCCGGTTGCCGGCAGCGGCCAACTGCAGTTTCAGTTCACCGCCGACTGCTGGACCCAGGTCACCGATGCCAATGGCAAGGTCCTGCTCAGCGGTCTCAAGCGCAAGGGCGAAAGCCTGTCGCTGAGCGGCAAGCCGCCGTTCGCGGTCCGCCTGGGCTATGCCCGCGGTGCGCAAATCTCGTATAACGGCCAGCCCGTTGATGTCGCGCCCTTTACCTCGGGCGAAACGGCTCGCATGAAAGTGGGGCAGTAAAACCATGCACGGCGAATCACCGATCAAACGTCGCGTCTCTCGTAAAATCTGGGTAGGTAATGTGCCTGTCGGCGGCGATGCACCCATCGCGGTCCAGAGCATGACCAACACCGACACCAACGACGTCGCGGCCACCGTTGCGCAGATCATGCGCCTGGAAGATGCCGGCGCCGATATCGTGCGCGTGTCCGTGCCCGACATGGACGCCGCCGAGGCGTTCGGCAAGATCAAAAAGCTGGTGAACGTGCCGCTGGTGGCCGACATTCACTTCGACTACAAGATCGCCCTGCGCGTGGCCGAGCTGGGCGTCGATTGCCTGCGCATCAACCCGGGCAACATCGGCCGTGAAGACCGTGTGCGCGCCGTGGTCGATGCCGCCCGTGACCGCGGCATCCCGATCCGCATCGGCGTGAACGCCGGTTCGCTGGAAAAAGACCTGCAGAAAAAGTACGGCGAACCCACCCCGGCAGCCTTGGTGGAGTCGGCTCTGCGCCATGTAGAGCACTTGCAGCGCCTGAATTTCGAAGACTTCAAGGTCAGCGTCAAGGCCTCGGACGTGTTCATGGCCGTCGAAGCCTACCGCCTGCTGGCCAAGGAAATCATCCAGCCGCTGCACCTGGGCATCACCGAAGCCGGTGGTTTGCGCTCAGGCACAGTGAAATCCGCCGTGGGCCTAGGTATGCTGCTCGCCGACGGGATTGGCGATACCATCCGCATCTCGTTGGCGGCAGACCCGGTCGAGGAAGTGAAAGTCGGTTACGACATCCTCAAGTCCCTGCGCCTGCGTTCGCGTGGCATCAACTTCATCGCCTGCCCGAGCTGCTCGCGGCAGAACTTCGATGTGGTCAAGACCATGAACGAGTTGGAAGGGCGCCTGGAAGACCTGCTGGTACCCTTGGATGTCGCCGTGATCGGCTGTGTGGTCAACGGCCCCGGCGAGGCCAAGGAAGCCCATGTTGGCCTGACCGGCGGCACGCCGAACCTGATCTACATCGACGGCAAGCCTGCGCAAAAGCTGACCAACGAGAACCTGGTGGATGAGCTCGAGAGGCTGATCCGGCGCAAGGCGGCCGAAAAAGTCGAAGCCGACGCGGCGCTGATCGCCCGCGGCTGAACAGCATTTTAAGGATTACCCGTGAGTAAGACGCTGCAAGCCATTCGTGGCATGAACGACCTCCTGCCGGACCAGACGCCCCTGTGGCGCTATTTCGAAAGCACCGTGGCAGGCTTGCTGGACACCTACGGCTACCGCCAGGTGCGCATGCCGATCGTGGAGTTCACCGAACTGTTCAAGCGTTCGATCGGCGAAGTCACCGACATCGTCGAAAAAGAGATGTACACCTTCGAGGACCGCAACGGCGATTCGCTGACCCTGCGCCCCGAAGGCACCGCCGCGTGCGTGCGGGCCATGCTGGAACACGGCCTGACCGGTGGTGGCCAGGTGCAGAAGTTGTGGTACATCGGCCCGATGTTCCGCCACGAGCGTCCGCAAAAAGGCCGCTATCGCCAGTTCCACCAGATCGGCCTGGAAGTGTTCAACCTGGAAGGGCCGGACATCGATGCCGAACTGATCGTGTTCACGGCGCGCCTGTGGAAGGCCCTTGGTATCAGCGACGCGGTTACCCTGGAACTCAACAGCCTGGGTACCAGTGAGGCGCGTGCGCGCTACCGTGGCGCGCTGGTGGAGTTCCTCACCGCGCACCTGGACAAGATCGACGAGGACAGCCAGCGCCGGTTGAAAACCAACCCGCTGCGCGTGCTGGACACCAAGCACCCGGAAACCCAGGCCGTGCTGGTGAACGCGCCCAAGCTTGCCGATTACCTGGACGAAGAGTCGCGCGTGCACTTCGAGGGCCTCAAGGCTCGCCTGGACGCCGTGGGCATTCCCTACGTGATCAACCCCAAGCTGGTGCGTGGCCTGGACTACTACAGCAAGACGGTATTTGAATGGGTCACCGACAAGCTCGGCGCCCAAGGCACCGTGTGCGCCGGTGGCCGCTACGATGGCCTGGTCGAGCAGATGGGCGGCAAGCCGACCCCAGGCGTGGGCTTTGCCATGGGCATCGAGCGCCTGATCCTGATGCTTGAAACCCTGGGCCAGGTGCCGGAGTCCATTGCCCGTACGGTCGACGTCTACCTGTGCGCCTTTGGCGAGCAGGCAGAGCTGGCCGGCCTTGCCTTGACCGAACGCCTGCGCGACCAACTGCCAGGCCTGCGCCTGCAGGTGAACGCCGGTGCCGGCAGCTTCAAGAGCCAGTTCAAGAAGGCCGACAAGAGCGGTGCGCTCTATGCCTTGATCCTGGGGGACGACGAACTGGCGCAACAAGTGGTAGGTTTCAAACCCCTGCGTGGCCAGGGCGAACAACAAAACATTGCCTGGGATGCTCTGGCCGAGCATCTGGCTTCCTGCGTCGTGCAGGGTTGAATTGAAGCTGTCAAAACAGCCGAATTTGCAAAATAGGAGTATTGGGGTGTCAGGTACCGAAGATGAACAGCTCGCCGAGCTGAAAGACTGGTGGCAGCGCAACGGCAAACCGTTGGTTACCGGTGGCCTGTTGGCTCTGGTGGTCGTGTTCGGCTGGCAGGCCTGGCAGAAGTACCAGGGCAACCAGGCTCAGGGCGCCTCCAACCTGTATCAGCAACTGCTTGAAACCGCCTTGAACCCGACCGGCAAACCGGACGTGGCCCAGGTCGCGGACCTGGCTGGCAAGCTCAATACCAACTATGCCGGTACCTCGTACGCGCAGTACGGCAGCCTGTTCGTCGCCAAGGTGGCGGTGGACAACGGCAAGCTGGACGACGCTGCCAGCGAGCTCAAAGCCATTGTCGACAAGCCAAGCAACCCGGCGCTGGGCGAGATTGCCCGTCAGCGCCTGGCGCAGGTACTGGCCGCGCAGAACAAGGCCGACGACGCCCTGAAGCTGCTTGACGGTGACGCCGACAAGGCGTTCCTGGCCAGCCGCGAAGAGCTTAAAGGCGACCTGCTGGTGCAGTTGGGTCGTGCCGACGATGCTTATGCCGCTTATCAAAAGGCCAAGGCCGCTCTGTCCGACGAGGCAGCAGTGGGTGGCTTACAAATCAAGCTGGACGACTTGGCCAAAGGGGATGCGTGACGTGAGCCGTTGGAAACATGCGGGATTGCTGGCCCTGGTCATTTTGGCCGCGGGTTGCAGCAGCAATAGCAAGAAGGAATTGCCACCGGCCGAGCTGCACGACTTCAAAGAAGAAGTGGTGTTGCATAAGGAATGGAGCCGTTCGATCGGCGACGGTCAGGGCAAGACCTACAACATGCTGGTACCGGCCATCGAGAACGACAGCATCTATGCCGCTGACGTGACCGGCGTGGTGATGGCCATGAACCGCCTGAACGGCGACGTGACCTGGAAGAAAGACCTCGAGCTGCCGGTTTCCGGTGCGGTCGGCGTGGGCTACGGCCTGGTAATGATCGGCACTATCCGTGGTGACGTGATTGCCCTGGACGCCACCAACGGCGAAGAAAAATGGCGCGCGCGCGTCACCAGCGAAGTCCTGGCCCCGCCAGCTTCCAACGGTGACGTGGTGGTGGTGCAAACCCAAGACGATCGCTTGATCGGCCTGGACGCCAGCACTGGCAGCCAGCTGTGGCAATATGACAGTACCCCGGCGGTGCTGACCTTGCGTGGCACCGGTGCCCCGCTGGTCACCAACCACCTGGCCATCGCCGGCCTGTCGACCGGTAAAGTGGTCGCCCTGGACGTGCGCAATGGCGTACCGGTCTGGGAACAGCGCATTGCCGTGCCGCAAGGCCGCTCGGAGCTGGATCGCGTGGTGGATATCGACGGCGGCTTGCTGCTGTCTGGCGGTACACTGTACGTGGCCAGCTACCAGGGCCGCATGGCCGGCCTGGACCTGGAAAGCGGTCGCATCCTCTGGCAGCGTGACGCTTCCAGCTATGCCGGTGTGGCCCAAGGCTTCGGCAGCGTTTATATTGCCGGCGCCAATGGCACCGTCGAAGGCGTTGACGAGCGTTCCACCACCTCGCTGTGGAGCAACGACTCCCTGGCTCGCCGCCAACTGTCCGCGCCGGAAGTGTTTTCCAGCTACGTGGCGGTGGGCGACTTCGAAGGTTACCTGCACCTGCTTAGCCAGGTTGACGGCCGCTTCGTAGGGCGTGAAAAGATTGACGGCGACGGCCTGCGGGCCCGTCCGCTGGTAGATGGCAACATGATTTACGTGTTTGGCAACAGCGGCAAGCTCGAAGCGCTGTCCATCAAGTAAGGGTTGTCTATGCTCAAGGTCTGAAGGCCTTGTGCAGCCCCTCCAAGGTGGGGCGCGCGGTGCAGGTACTGGCCGCTTCGAACTCCGGCCGCTGCCTGCAGCGGCCTTTGTATTTTCTGAAATAACGCAGTGGAGAGCCTAATGGTTCCCGTAATCGCCCTGGTGGGCCGACCGAACGTCGGCAAGTCCACCATGTTCAACCGCCTGACCAAGAGCCGCGACGCTATTGTCGGCGACCTGTCTGGTCTTACCCGTGATCGCCAATACGGAGAGGCGCGCTGGCAAGGGCGTTCCTATATTCTGGTCGACACCGGTGGTATTTCCGGTGACGAGCATGGCATGGACGAAAAAATGGCCGAGCAGTCGCTGCTGGCCATCGAAGAAGCCGATGTGGTGCTGTTCCTGGTTGATGCGCGCGCTGGCTACACCGCCGCCGACCAGATGATCGCCGAGCATTTGCGCAAGCGTAACAAGCGCTCCATCCTGGTCGCCAACAAGATCGACAATATCGATCCTGAAATGGCCCGCGCCGAATTCGCGCCGTTGGGCATGGGCCACGCCATCGGCGTTGCCGGTGCACAAGGCCGTGGCGTGAACACGTTGCTGGAGGCCGCCCTGGGCGAATTCCCGCGTGACGTGGAAGAAGTCGACCTGGCCGAAGGCGTTGCCGAAGGCGAAGAGCAGGTGCGCATCCCTGGCCCGAGCGAGAAGGATGGCATCAAGATTGCCATCATCGGCCGCCCGAACGTCGGCAAGTCGACCCTGGTCAACCGCATGCTGGGTGAAGACCGCGTTATCGTCTACGACGAGCCCGGCACCACCCGCGACAGCATCTACATCCCGTTCGAGCGTAACGACGAGAAGTACACGCTGATCGACACCGCCGGTGTACGCAAGCGCGGCAAGATCCACGAAGAGGTCGAGAAGTTCTCGGTGGTCAAGACGCTGCAGGCGATCAAAGACGCCAACGTGGTGATCTTCGTGATGGACGCCCGCGAAGGCGTGGTGGACCACGACCTGAACCTGCTGGGCTTTGCCCTGGAGTCGGGCCGTGCGATCGTCATCGCGCTGAACAAGTGGGACGGCATGGTGCCGAGCGAACGCGACTTCGTGAAGACCGAGCTGGAACGCCGGTTGTTCTTCGTCGACTTCGCCGATATCCACTTCATCTCGGCACTGCATGGCACCGGCGTGGGTAACCTCTACGCTTCGGTACAGGCCTCGTTCAAGTCGGCGATCACTCGCTGGCCGACCAACCGCCTGACCCAGATCCTCGAAGACGCGGTGCAAGAGCACCAGCCGCCGATGGTCAACAGCCGCCGCATCAAGCTGCGTTACGCTCACTTGGGTGGCGCCAACCCGCCGATTATCGTGATTCACGGTAACCAGGTAGAGCGCGTGCCCAAGTCGTATGTGCGTTACCTGGAAAACACCTACCGCCGCGTGCTCAAGCTGGTCGGTACACCGATCCGCATCGAGTTCAAGGGCGGCGATAACCCGTACGAAGGCAACAAGAACTCGCTTACCGACCGCCAGGTCAACAAGAAGCGCCGCTTGATGTCGCACCACAAGAAAGCCGACAAGAAGCGCCGCGACAAGCGCTGATCGTCTGCTCTCGTGGGAGCGCGGCTTACCGGCGATGGCGTCCTCAAGGTCGCCATCGCCGGCAAGCCGCGCTCCCACAGGTGTCTGGCGCAGGCTCTGCTTTCAAGGTTATCCTGCTAACCCCCGCGCCGCTCTGAGCCGGGTGTTTTGCAGGGAACGGCCCATGATCAGCAGTAAGTTGCCGAACGTCGGCACCACCATCTTCACCACCATGTCCCAGCTCGCCGCGCAAACCGGTGCGCTCAATCTGTCCCAGGGTTTTCCCGATTTCGACGGCCCCCAGGCACTGCGCGATGCAGTCGCCCGGCATATCGCCGACGGCCATAACCAATACGCCCCCATGACCGGTTTGCCCGCTTTACGCGAGCAGGTCGCGGCCAAGATCGCCCGCAGTTACGGGCGCACGGTGAACGCCGACACCGAGGTGACCATCACCCCGGGCGCCACCCAAGGGATTTTCTGCGCCATCCAGGCCGTGATCCGCACGGGCGACGAAGTGATCGTCTTCGACCCCTGCTACGACAGCTACGAGCCGTCGGTGGAGCTGGCCGGCGGCCGCTGCGTGCACGTGCAATTGGATGCCCAGGACTTTGCCATCGACTGGCAAAAGCTTCGCGATGCGCTCAGCCCGCGTACCCGCATGATCATCCTCAACAGCCCGCACAACCCCAGCGGCGCGCTGATCAGCCGCGCCGAACTGGACCAGTTGGCTGCGTTGATCGCCGACCGTGACATCTACCTGGTGAGCGACGAGGTGTACGA
Organism: Pseudomonas abieticivorans; assembly: GCF_023509015.1. Taxonomy (NCBI): domain Bacteria; kingdom Pseudomonadati; phylum Pseudomonadota; class Gammaproteobacteria; order Pseudomonadales; family Pseudomonadaceae; genus Pseudomonas; species Pseudomonas abieticivorans. The sequence continues at coordinate 1,305,248 of NZ_CP094975.1, read as the reverse complement.
ACACCTGGTGTTCGACGGGGTCAAACATGTGAGTGTGTTGGCCCACGAGCAGTTATACCAGCGTGCCTTCGTGGTCAGTTCGTTTGGTAAGACCTACCACGTGACGGGTTGGAAAACCGGCTACGTGGTGGCGCCACCGGCTTTGAGCGCTGAGTTGCGCAAGGTGCACCAGTACGTCAGCTTTTGTGGGGTCACGCCTTTGCAGTGGGCCTTGGCCGACTACATGGCGGCGCACCCGGAGCACGTCGACCAACTGCCCGCGTTCTACCAGGCCAAGCGCGACCTGTTCTGCGACCTGCTGACGCCATCGCGCTTCACCTTCAGCCGCGTGGCCGGTACCTATTTTCAGTTGGTCGACTACTCCGCCATTCGCCCGGACCTGAACGACGTCGACATGGCGTTGTGGATGACCCGCGAGCAGGGTGTGGCGACCATCCCGGTGTCGGTGTTCTACCAAACGCCGATCCCCGAACAACGCTTGGTGCGACTGTGTTTTGCCAAGCGCGAGGAGACCCTGCGAGCCGCAGCGGAAAAACTATGCGTGATTTGACAGCACTGCCCAATCTGAACCTGGCCCTGGTGCAAACCACCTTGGCCTGGCATGACCGCACCGCCAACTTAGAGCATTTCGATGCTTTGCTGGAGCAGGCGCGCGGGGCCGATCTGATCATCCTGCCCGAGATGTTCACCACCGGCTTCTCGATGCAATCCGAAACCCTGTGCGAACCGGAGAACGGCCCCGCCACCAAGTGGCTGAAGGCCCAGGCCGAGAAGCTCGACGCGGTGATCACTGGCAGCGTGATTATCCAGGCCGCCGATGGCAGCCATCGCAACCGGCTGCTGTGGGCCCGCCCGGACGGCGAGGTGCTGCACTACGACAAGCGCCACCTGTTTCGCATGGCCGGTGAGCACAATCACTACACCCCCGGCGACCGCCAGGTGCAGTTCGAGCTCAAGGGCTGGCGGGTGCGGCCGCTGATTTGCTACGACCTGCGCTTCCCGGTGTGGAGCCGCGACGCGGAAAGCACCGACCTGTTGCTGTACACCGCCAACTGGCCGGGTGCGCGGCGCCTGCATTGGAACCGCTTGCTGCCGGCCCGGGCGATCGAAAACCTGTGCTATGTGGCGGCAGTGAACCGCGTGGGTACCGATGGCAAGGGCTTCACCTACACCGGTGATAGCCAAGTGCTGGATTTTCAGGGCGAGAGTTTATTGAGCGCGGGGGAGGCGGACGGGGTGTTCCATGTGTCGCTGAGTTCGGCGGAGTTGGCGGCGTATCGCACGCGTTTCCCAGCCAACCTTGATGCGGATACCTTCGACCTTCATTGATGAGGTGCTCTTTTCGCTCGCTGGCCTGTAGGAGCGGATTCATCCGCGAAAAGATCACCACGGTTGGCCAGGTGCACCGCGGCGTTTGCTTCGCGGATGAATCCGCTCCTACAAGAGCGCGACCATCCTGTAGGAGCGGATTTATCCGCGAAACAGGCGACGCAAATTGCCTGACACACCGCAATGTCCTTTTCGCGGATTTCTCCGCGAAGCAGGCGCCGCCAATCCAAAGGCATAAAAAAAACCGGCCATCAGGGCCGGTTTCTTCACGCGACGAAGGCTTACGCGGCCTTGGACGCATCCTGCTGGCTCAACGACCGGTTCAGCGCACTGAACAGCGCGCGGAAGCTTGCCGTGGTGATGTTTTCATCCACGCCCACGCCATGCACCGGCTTGCCACCGGCCACGCGCAGTTCGATGTAGGCCGCAGCTTTTGCGTTGGTGCCTGCGCCGATGGCGTGTTCGTTGTAGTCCATGATTTCCACGGCAATCGGCAGTGCCGACACCAGGGCTTCCAAGGCGCCGTTGCCCTTGCCGTGCCAATGGGCGGTTTCGCCGTCGTTGTGCACTTCCACGTCGACCTTGCTGTTGCCGTTCTCTTCTTGCAGGCGGTGGCTAACCAGTGCGTACGGCACGTTGGCTTGCAGGTATTCCTTGTGCAGCAAGGCGTAGATCTGCTGCGCAGTCATTTCCAGGCCCAGGCGGTCGGTCTCGCCTTGTACCACTTGGCTGAATTCGATCTGCATGCGGCGTGGCAGGCTGATGCCGTATTCCTGTTCGAGCAGGTAGGTGATGCCGCCTTTGCCCGACTGGCTGTTGACGCGGATCACCGCCTCGTAGCTGCGGCCGATGTCGGCCGGGTCGATCGGCAAGTACGGCACTTCCCAGCGTGCGTCGTCTTTCTGCTGGGTGAAGCCCTTGCGGATGGCATCCTGGTGGGAGCCGGAGAACGCGGTGTGTACCAGGTCGCCCACGTACGGGTGGCGTGGGTGCACCGGGATCTGGTTGCACTCCTCGACCACTTTGCGCACGCCGTCGATGTCGCTGAAGTCCAGTTCAGGGTGGATGCCCTGGGTGTAAAGGTTCAGGGCCAGGGTCACCAGGTCGACGTTGCCGGTACGCTCGCCGTTGCCGAACAGGCAGCCTTCGACACGGTCGGCGCCGGCCATCAGGCCCAGTTCGGTGGCGGCAACGCCGGTGCCACGGTCGTTGTGGGTGTGCAGGCTGATCAGCACGCTGTCACGGCGCGACACGTGGCGGCCGAACCATTCGATCTGGTCGGCGTAGATGTTCGGGGTGGAGACTTCTACGGTGGCCGGCAGGTTGAGGATCACCTTGTGCTCAGGCGTCGGGTTCCACACCTCGATCACGGCGTCACACACCTCCACGGCGAACTCCAGCTCGGTGGCGCTGAAGGTTTCCGGCGAGTACTGGAAGGTCCACTGGGTTTCTGGCTGAAGGGCTGCGTATTTGACGAACAGCTTGGCCGCGTTCACCGCGATGTCTTTCACGCCTTGCTTGTCCTGGTTGAAGACGATGCGGCGGAAAGCCGGGCAGGTGGCGTTATACAGGTGGACGATGGCTTTCTTCGCGCCCTTGAGGGACTCGAAGGTGCGGGCGATCAAGTCTTCACGGGCTTGGGTCAGTACCTGGATGGTGGTGTCATCCGGGATGTGGCCGTCTTCGATCAGGGTGCGCACGAAGTCGAAGTCGGTTTGCGAAGCAGAAGGGAACGATGCTTCGATCTCTTTCACGCCAACAGCGACCAAAGTCTTCCAGAAACGCAGCTTCTTGACCGCGTCCATCGGCTCGATCAGCGACTGGTTACCGTCACGCAGGTCCGAGCTGCACCAGATGGGCGCGGTGGTGATGGTCTTCGACGGCCAGGTACGGTCCGCAATATCCACTTGGGCGAAGGCGCGGTACTTGTTCGACGGATCTTTGAGCATGGTCATCAGGGGCAATCCTAGTTGTGCGGCCTTTGAAAAGGGCCTGCCGTAATGCGAAGAGTTTCAGAGGGCGAGGCGACGCGATTCAGCTTGGTAGTCGTGCACTGACCAAGCTTAGGCAGCGGTGTTGGCGAAGCAAAATGAGGGTGTGAAGAGTTTTCATGCCTTCAACCCTAACCATTGGGGTGAAAGATGGCAAGCATCGTAAAATATTTGAGATAAATACTCGAAGTTAAAGGTAAAACGATATTTTGTGGCAGTAATTCATTGAGCGTTTTAATAAAATTGCGCAACCGGTTTGGACTGCGCAATCTGTAGGAGCGGATTTATCCGCGAAAAAGCCCCCTCGGCCCTATGGCTGAAACGCATTGATAAAAATCGCCGGATCCACCCGCGCATCGTTCAGGCTGATATTCCAATGCATATGCGGCCCCGTGGCCCGCCCGCTCTGGCCCACGCGCCCAACCACCGTGCCGCGCGGCACGATTTGCCCCAGCTTCACGTCAATACGCGACAAATGGCAGAACATGCTGATAAAGCCTTGGCCATGGTCGACGAACACCGTATTGCCATTGAAGAAGAAATTGCCCATCAGGATCACCTTGCCGCTGGCCGGGGTCTTGATCGGCGTGCCTGACGGCACGGCAAAGTCCAGGCCGGCGTGGGGGTTGCGCTCTTCACCGTTGAAAAACCGGCGCACGCCAAAGCGACTCGACAGCGGGCCGTCCACCGGCTTGTCCAGCAGCAGGTTGCTCGGGGTGCCCGGGGTGAACGTGCGGTAGGCAGTGGTTTGTATGGCCAGCTCCGAGTCGATGCGCTTCAGGTCGTCCGGGTTAGGGTTGACCATGCGGTTGTTTTTCAGGGTGATGTGCTGCTCGGGGTACTTTTTGTTGCCCACCGTGAAGTTGACGTTGCCCGCATCGCTGGTGACCTGCGCGGGGCCAGGCTTGAGGCTCAGCGGCAGGCCGACGATGGCGCGCCACTGCGTCTGCTCCTTGACCACCATCACCGGCTTGCCTTGGAAAAACGCCTTGGGCGCCGCGTTGCCCGAGCCCAGGTCGAGCACCGCCACGCCCCCTGGCACGGGCTTGTTCAGCAGGCGGGTGATGTAACTGTCGGCGTGGGCATTGGCAGTCAGGCATAGCAGAAGCAGGGCAGATAAAAAGCGAGGCATGCATCAATCCAGTAAAGAGAGGGTGACCGGTGTCAGGTGGTTGTCTTCAACCCGCACGTGCAGCTCGCCTTCGCCCAGGCGGGCAGTCAGGCGTTGGCCGGTACGGGTCTGTTCGGCGCTACGGATGGCCTGGCCGCGCTCATCCAACAGGATGCTGTAGCCACGGCCCAGGGTGGCCAGGGGGCTGACCACGTGCAAGGTCTGCATCTGCGCGTTCAACTGCTGGCGGCGGGCCTTGAGGCTGTCGCGCATGGCCCGCGGCAGCCGTTCGGCCAGGGTGTCGATGCGTTGCTTGAGCAGTGCCAGCACACGGCCGGGGTGTTGCCCGGCCAGGCGGGTTTCCAACTGGGCCAAGCGATGGCGGCGCAGGTTCAGGCGCTGCTCGAACGCACGGCGCATGCGCATGTCCAGGTCGTCCAGGCGCTGGGCTTGCTGGCGCAAGCGTTCACCGGGGTGGCGCAGGCGTTTGGTCAGGCCATCCAGGCGCAGGCGATCATGCAGCAGGCGGTTCTGGATGCGCATCAGCAGGCGTCGTTGCAGGCTTTCCAGGCGCCGTTGCAGGTCGCTTGAGTCGGGAGCCAGCAACTCAGCGGCGGCCGACGGCGTAGGCGCGCGCACGTCGGCCACGAAGTCACTGATCGACACGTCGGTCTCGTGGCCCACCGCGCTGACGATCGGCGTGATGCAAGCGTCCACGGCGCGGGCTACGGCCTCTTCGTTAAAGCACCACAGGTCCTCCAGCGAACCACCGCCACGGGCCAATATGATCGCATCAAAGCCTGCGCTGTCTGCCAACTTCAGTGCGCGCACGATTTGCGCGGTGGCTTCGCGGCCTTGCACGGCGGTGGGGATCAAGGTCAGTTCGACCTGCGGCGCACGGCGGCGGAACACGCTGATGATGTCGCGGATCACCGCGCCGGTGGGCGAACTGACGATGCCAATGCGCTGCGGGTGGGCGGGCAGGGGCACCTTGCGCTCGGCACTGAACAGGCCTTCGGCGCTAAGCTTGTCCTTGAGCGCATCGAACGCCAGGCGCAGCGCGCCGTCACCGGCCGGCTCCACGGTGTCGAGAATCAGTTGGTAGTCACCACGGCCCTCGAACAGCGAGACCTTGCCGCGCACCTTCACCGCCAAGCCGTCCTTGAGCGCCTGGCGCACGCGCTGGGCGTTCTGCCGGAACAGCGCGCAACGCACCTGGGCGCCGCTGTCTTTCAAGGTGAAATACACGTGGCCAGACGCCGGGCGGGCAAGGTTAGAGATTTCGCCTTGCACCCAGATATTGCTGAACACGTCTTCAAGCAGCACGCGTGCGCGGCCGTTGAGCTGGCTGACGGTGAGGACCTCGCGGTCCAGGCCGAGTCTTTCGAAAGGGTCTTTGATCATGGGGGGCATGATAAGGGTATAGGCATCATCCGGCGACCTGTAGGAGCGGATTCATCCGCGAAAAATGCGCCTCGGTGTGTCAGCTGTACAGTGGTGGGGCCTTCGCGGGTAAATCCGTTCCTACAGGGGGGGCGTGAATCGGGCGGCGCATTCTGCGACCAATGCCGAATCACCCTGCCTAAAAGCCAACGCTACGGTGCTCTGGCAATCCTCCATCAGCTTAATCAAACGCACCCCCGGCGGCGCCAGTCTTGACATGGACTCCGGCAGCAGCGCAATCCCGAACCCCGCCTGAATCAACTGCAACTGCGTGGTCTTGCGCGACACCACTTGCGCCGCCTTGGGGAAAAATCCCGCAGCCATGCACAACTCGGCCGACAGGTAACTCAGCCCGCCACGCTCGCGGTGCGGGATGGAGATAAAGCGCTCGTCGGCCAGTGCCTTCAAGCTGACCTGCGCGCAACCGGCCAGCCGATGCTCAGTTGCCACCGCCAGCAGCAACGGCTCGACAAACAGCGGCTGCAAGACGATGCCCTCGCGCTGGCGCAACACGGGTAGGCGAAGCAGGCCCAGGTCCAAGCGCCGTTCGCTCAGTTCTTCCAACTGCGCTTCGGAGGATTGCTGGGCGATCTCCATGCGCACGCCGGTGTTTTCGCCCAAATAGGCCTTCAGCCGCTCCAGCAAAAAACCGGTCAGCGGCACCGTGCTCGAATGGCTCAGGCGAAGTACCCCGCGCTGCCCCTTGCCGATTTCCGTGGCCATGATGCTGGCTTTCTCAAGCTCCACCAGCATGGCCCTTGCACGAGGCAAAAAGGCTTCGCCTGCTGCGGTGAGACGCGGCTGGCGGGCGGTGCGTTCAAACAACGGCGTATCGAGCTGGGTTTCCAGGTCCTTGATCTGTCGGCTCAAGGCCGACTGGGCGATGAACAGGCGTTCGGCCGCGGCGCTGAAACTGCCGCAATCGGCAATGTCGACGAAGTAGCGCAATTGGCGAGTGGAGATCATGAGCTATGCCGTAAAGAGATGGCTAATGGGTTTATCTCATATTAGTCAGCATGACTACGTACTGGCTAAAGTTTCTTCATACCCGTTGATAGGAGTACGCCTGCATGACGCTGACCACCTTATGGGCACAGCTGCCCTTCACCCCGCTGGCCTGGCTATGCATCTTGCTGGGAGTGGCCGCCGCCTACGTGGTGTTCGGCATCGCAGGCTTCGGCACCGCGCTGATCGCAGGCCCGGTGCTGATCCTGTTCATGCCGCTGTCGCGGATCATTCCGCTGCTGGTGGTGCTGGATTTTGTCGCCGCCTTCGGCAACTTGCTGCCGACGCGCAAGGCGGTGGCGCGCAAGGAGTTGCTGCGATTACTTCCGTGCATGGCGGTGGGCTGCACACTGGGGGTGATCTTCCTGCTTAACCTGCATTCCGACCTTTTGATGCTGTTGATGGGGTTGTTCATCAGCACCTATGCCGTCTACAACTTGGCGGTGAAGCGCAAACCCACGACCTTGAACCCGTTGTGGGCGATACCCATGGGCGTCACCGGCGGGCTGTTTGGTGCACTGTTTGGCAGCGGTGGTTTTCTCTATGCCATCTACCTGAATGCGCGGCTGGCCAAAAAGGAAGAAGCGCGGGCCACGCAAAGTGCGTTGATCAGTTGCAGCACCGTGGTGCGCTTGAGCCTGTTCCTGCTGGCGGGGGTGTACGCCGACCTGTCGCTGTTGTTGCTAGCCGTTTGTCTGCTGCCGTCCATGCTACTGGGCATGGCCACGGCGCGGCGCATTACACTGAATATGTCCCGCGAAGCCTTTGTTCGCCTGGTGACCTGGCTGGTGTTGGCCAGTGGTCTGGCGCTGGTCACGCGTTACCTCAGTGCTTGACCTGTGCCCCCACGCGATTATGCTGCCCGGCTTTTACCGTCTGCCGCAGGGCCGCCCCATGAGTAACCAAAGCATCGTTGTGCCGCTGATCTCCAGTTTTCCTGGCCACGAAGGCCGGGCGCGGCTGATTTTGCGCTGGCTGGTGCAAAAGAACATTGTCGAGCAGCAGGCCACCACCTGTGGGCGTACCGGCAATGGCATGGCCTACGCCATTGGCGAAGGCGCGCGCAACGTGGTCGAGCGCCCCGAACTGCTGCCCTACGGCAAGCCGGTCAATGGCCTGGAGGTGGTGATCAAACGCTGCATCTTCACCCCCACCGCAGGCTTTAAGGAAGAGGCCGGCTGCCCCGCGTGCCGCCGCGAAATCGGCGAGGCGTTGTTCGACAGCCTGGAGGACTGGATGCCCGGCCACAGCGATAATTTCATGTGCCCGGAATGCCGCCACGAAGATGACATCAACGGTTTTATTTTTCTGCAGCCATGCGCTTTTTCCAATCTGGGTTTCATCTTCAATGATTGGGCAGACGCGCAGTTCAAGGGGTCTTTTTTGAAAGACTTCGCCGAACGTCTGGATCAGAAGGTGCGCCTGGTTCGGGTCGACCTGTAACCGCTGGTGCGATTGGCTGATCTTTACATTGAGCAACCGGGGTTGTATGTATATAATGGCGCGCTTCCATTTTTCCCGCTCGGGAGCCCCCGCGATGCTGCGTATCAGCCAAGAAGCTCTGACCTTCGACGACATTCTTTTAGTGCCCGGTTACTCCGAGGTTCTCCCTAACGAAGTCAGCCTCAAGACTCGTTTGACCCGTGGCATTGAACTGAATATTCCGCTGGTTTCCGCCGCCATGGACACCGTGACCGAAGCCCGCCTGGCCATTGCAATGGCGCAGGAAGGTGGCATCGGCATCATCCACAAGAACATGACCATCGAGCAGCAAGCTGCCGAAGTGCGCAAGGTCAAGAAGTTCGAGGCCGGCGTGGTCAAGGACCCGATCACCATCGAGGCTGACGCCACGGTTCGTGACCTGTTCGAACTGACCCGCCTGCACAACATCTCCGGCGTACCGGTGCTGCACGATGGCGACCTGGTCGGCATCGTCACCTCCCGTGACGTGCGTTTCGAAACCCGCCTGGAAGCCACCGTCCGCGAAGTGATGACGCCTAAAGAGCGCCTGGTCACCGTGCGCGAAGGCGCTGACAAGCTGGAAGTGCGCGAGCTGCTGCACAAGCACCGCCTGGAAAAAGTCCTGATCGTGGACGACAAGTTCCAGCTCAAGGGCATGATGACCGTCAAGGACATCGAAAAAGCCAAGGCTTACCCATTGGCCAGCAAGGACGACCAGGCTCGCCTGCGCGTTGGTGCTGCGGTGGGTACCGGCAAAGACACCGGCGAGCGCGTAGCCGCCCTGGTTGCTGCTGGCGTTGACGTGGTGGTGGTCGATACCGCCCACGGTCACTCCAAGGGCGTTATCGATCGCGTTCGTTGGGTCAAAGAGAACTTCCCGCAAGTGCAGGTGATCGGCGGCAACATCGCCACCGGCGCTGCCGCCAAGGCCCTGGCCGAAGCCGGCGCTGACGCGGTCAAGGTCGGCATCGGCCCGGGCTCGATCTGCACCACCCGTATCGTCGCCGGTGTCGGCGTGCCGCAAATCAGCGCCATCGCCAACGTGGCTGCAGCGCTGGAAGGCACGGGTATCCCGTTGATCGCCGACGGCGGCATCCGCTTCTCCGGTGACCTGTCCAAGGCCATCGTCGCAGGCGCCTCGTGCGTGATGATGGGGTCGATGTTTGCCGGTACCGAAGAGGCACCAGGCGAGATCGAGCTGTTCCAGGGCCGTTCCTACAAGGCGTACCGCGGCATGGGTTCGCTGGGCGCCATGTCCCAGGCCCAGGGTTCTTCGGACCGCTACTTCCAGGACTCCTCGGCCGGTGCCGAGAAGCTCGTGCCGGAAGGCATCGAAGGCCGTGTGCCGTACAAGGGCTCCCTGGCCGCGATCATCCATCAACTGATGGGTGGCCTGCGCTCCTCGATGGGCTACACCGGCAGTGCCGACATCGAAGAGATGCGCACCAAGCCTGAGTTCGTCCGCATCACCGGCGCCGGCATGGCCGAATCTCACGTCCACGACGTGCAGATCACCAAGGAAGCGCCTAACTATCGCGTAGGTTGATAGTTGTCGCCGCCGGGCCTGTGCCTGGCGGCGAGATTGAATTTAAGGCGGGGCTGTTCATGGCAGCCCCGTGTTGTTTCCGATTACCACTGACGAGAAATAGTCATGGCCCTCGACATTCATGCTCACCGAATCCTGATCCTGGACTTCGGCTCCCAGTACACCCAGCTGATCGCCCGCCGCGTGCGCGAAATCGGCGTGTATTGCGAACTGCACCCCTTCGACATGGACGACGAAGCGATTCGCGAATTCGCCCCGCGCGGGATCATCCTCGCCGGCGGCCCCGAGTCCGTCCACGAAGCCAACAGCCCGCGCGCGCCGCAAGCTGTATGGGACCTGGGCGTGCCGGTATTCGGCATCTGCTACGGCATGCAGACCATGGCTGAACAGCTAGGTGGCAAGGTCGAAGGTTCCGAGCTGCGTGAATTCGGCTACGCCCGCGTCGACGTGGTTGGCAAGAGCCGCCTGCTCGATGGTATCGAAGACCACGTGGACGCCGATGGCGTGCTGGGCCTGGACGTGTGGATGAGCCACGGTGACAAGGTCACCAAGATGCCGGAAGACTTCCACGTGCTGGCCAGCACCCCGAGCTGCCCGATCGCTGGCATGGTGAACGATGCGCGCGGCTACTATGGCGTGCAGTTCCACCCGGAAGTGACCCACACCAAGCAAGGCGGTCGCATCCTGTCGCGCTTCATCCTCGACATCTGTGGCTGCGAAGCGCTGTGGACCCCGTCGAAAATCGCTGAAGACGCCATTGCCAACATCCGTGCCCAGGTCGGTACCGACAACGTGTTGCTGGGCTTGTCGGGCGGCGTGGACTCCTCGGTGGTCGCGGCCTTGCTGCACAAGGCCATCGGCGACCAGTTGACCTGCGTGTTCGTCGACAACGGTTTGCTGCGCCTGCACGAAGGCGAGCAAGTGATGGCCATGTTCGCCGAGAACATGGGCGTCAAAGTGATCCGCGCCAACGCCGAAGAGCAGTTCCTCGGTAACCTGGCCGGTGAAGCGGACCCAGAGAAAAAGCGCAAGATCATCGGCCGCACCTTCATCGACGTGTTCGATGCCGAATCCTGCAAGCTGGACAACATCAAGTACCTGGCCCAGGGCACCATCTACCCGGACGTGATCGAGTCGGCTGGCGCCAAGAGCGGCAAGGCCCACGTGATCAAGTCGCACCACAACGTGGGCGGCCTGCCGGAAGAAATGAACCTGAAACTGGTCGAGCCGCTGCGCGAACTGTTCAAGGATGAGGTTCGTCGCCTTGGCCTGGAACTGGGCCTGCCGTACGACATGGTCTACCGCCACCCATTCCCAGGCCCGGGCCTGGGCGTGCGCATCCTGGGTGAAGTGAAGAAGGAGTACGCCGACCTGCTGCGTCGCGCCGACCACATCTTCATCGAAGAGCTGCGCAAGGCCGACTGGTACCACAAGGTCAGCCAGGCCTTCGTGGTGTTCCAGCCAGTTAAATCGGTCGGCGTGGTCGGCGACGGCCGTCGTTACGCCTGGGTCGTGGCACTGCGTGCAGTGGAAACCATCGACTTCATGACCGCACGTTGGGCGCACCTGCCTTACGAGCTGCTGGAAACCGTCAGCGGCCGGATCATCAACGAGATCGAAGGCATTTCGCGGGTGACGTACGACGTGTCGAGCAAGCCGCCAGCGACGATTGAGTGGGAATGATTGGGCGCCTGGCCTAGGCCGGCACCGAGCGTGATGGATGTACCCAGAAGCCCGCGTAACTGCGGGCTTTTTTGTGCCCGCTCACCCCACCCCCGAATACTTGGCAGCGGCCGCGGCCCGTGACGGTACACCCAAGCTGCGCAGCAGCGACGACACATGGATGCGCACGGTAAAGGGCGAGATATTCAGCTCCCGGGCGATTTCCTTGTTGGTCTTGCCTTGGGCGATCAGGCGCAGGATGGCGTGCTGGCGGGCCGTGAGCGGGTGGGTTTCCAGCGGCAGCAAGCCTGACGCGGCATACTTGACCAGCACCTCGCCGGCGCGGATCGCCAGCAGCGCCTGGCCGATGTCGTCCGGGGCGATGTTTTTGCCGATAAAACCGTCGATCCCCAGTTGCATGAGCTGATCGATCAAGGCGGGGTCATCGACCATCGACACCACGATCAAGGTGGTGCGCCGCAGTTGCTGGCGCAAGTCGCTGAGTTGGCTCATGCAGGTCAGGCCAGGAAAGCGCAGGTCGAGGATCAGCGTGTCGACCTCCGTGCCGGTCAGTAACTGCGTTCGCACGGTCTCCAGGTCGCCTGCTTGCTCTATCGACGCTTCGGGCAGCAGCCGTTGCACGGTGTGCACCAGGGCTTCGCGAAACAGCGGGTGATCGTCGGCGACTATGATCCTGCACGGCATGGCGAGCCCTCCCTGGGCGCGACTTTTTCAAGGCATGTTATTTTACTGCCGCGCCGGGTGGCGCGTGATGGATCTATTGATACCAAGGATGTTTTCCCATGAGCTTGGAGAAAAACAGCGAACTGGACCAGGCCAACTTGCGCGTCATCGTGGCCGCCTGTGCCTTGGCCTATATCTGCGTGCTGGGTTTTCTGCCGGGGCACGAGGTGCGCACCTACCTGCCGGTGATTGTTTATATCGCCGTGTTCCTGCTGGCCTCCATCGGTTTTCGCCAGGTGATCGCCAGGTGGCCCGGGCATTATTCGGCGCGCCGAGTGCTGGGCATGATCCACGACTACACGGGCACCTCGTTCGGCCTGGTGGTGGGCGGTGAGGCCGCGTTGCCGCTGTACGCAGTGATGGTCTGGGTGAACCTGGGCAACGGCATGCGCTTTGGCTCGCGCTACCTGGCGATTGCCACGGGCCTGGCATTGCTGGCGCTGTTGATCATCTACCGGCTGACACCGTATTGGCAGGCGCACCCGTTCATGGTGCTGATGCTGATGATTACCAGCACGGTGATCCCGGTATACGCCCACCTGCTGTTGGAGCGCACCCGCAAGGCCTCTGAGGAGGCAATCGCCGCCAACCTGGAAAAATCCCGCTTCCTGGCCCAGGCCAGCCATGACCTGCGTCAGCCGATTCACTCCATAGGCCTGTTCACTGCCTGCCTGCGCGAAGCACGCCTGGGGCAAGACGAGCGGCGCCTGGTGGACAGCATCGACCGCTCGCTGCTTAACGTTTCGCAGCTGTTCCATTCGATCCTGGACCTGTACACGCTGGACAATGGCCGGGTACTGCCCAGTTATCAGACCCTGCACCTGGGGCGCTTTTTGGCCGACCTTGTGCGCCAGAATGCCGAGGCGGCGCGCTGGGCCGGTGTAGCGTTGCGCTTGCGGCCTTGCAGCCACTGGGTTCGCGCAGACCCGGCGCTGCTGCGCACCATGGTTCAGAACATCCTGTCCAATTGCTTGAAGTACGGCGCCCAGCGGCCGGTGCTGATCGGTGTGCGCAAGCGTGGCGATGCTCTGGTGATCGTGGTACACGATCAGGGGAAAGGGATCGCGCCAGAGCACCTTTCAAGCGTATTCGAAGAGTTCTATCGGGTACGTCAACGGCGCGACAAGGACGTTGAAGGCGTGGGCCTGGGCCTGTCGATCGTCAAGCGCTTGGGGGAATTGATGGCCGTGCAAGTGGCTATTCGTTCGCGGGTGGGCCATGGCACCTCTGTTTGCCTCTCTGGCTTGCCGCAGGCGTTAGCGCCCCGACAAGCATGCGTTGGTGAGGGAGTGCACCAGACTGGGCTGCTCACCGGGTTGAAGGTCTGCCTGGTGGAGGATGATCACAACGTGCTGCTGGCAACCCAAGCGTTGCTGGAGCGCTGGGGCTGCTCGGTGCAGGCCGAGTCAAATGGCCTTGGCCTGGCCAGCGATTGCGATGTAATCATCGCTGACCATGACCTGGGCAACCACGCCACCGGCATCGAGTGCATCGATCAGTTGCGCCAGCAGCGTGGCTGGGCGGTGCCGGCGCTGATACTCACCGGGCATGACGTGCTAGCTATCCAGGCGCAGTTGCAAGACCGTCAGATCGCCATCCTTTCCAAGCCTGTGCACCCGGCTGAACTGCGCTCTAGTTTGCGCGAGCTTGGCCGTGCGGCTATGAGCCGTTGACGCGTGGGCAGGCTTGCAGGCTTATTGCTTGGTGCATTGGGCGCCCATGCCCATGCCCATTGAACCCAATGCGACCATGGCGCCGCTAGGCAGTTCGCAGGCGTACTCGGCGCTGCCCGTGTTGGCCGTGAAGTAGGTGGTGCTGCTGTCGTTGCGTACGTTGGAAATTTTGCTCACAGGCTTGCCAATACTGGTCTGGGCTCGGCTCTTGAGGTCGTTTTCCGAGGGCTTGACCACTTGGCATCCGCCCAGGCCGAGTACCAGGGCGCTGAACAGAGTGAGCGTGAGGGGCGTGCGAAGTTGTTTCATGGGAACCTTCTTGGTTGGTTTGCGCTTCCCTCTATTCTTGAGGGTGTGGTGGCGTTCTTGCGTGGGGGTGGCGTGCAGATGCTCAGGCGGAGCCCCCTCTTTTTGCCCGCAGATTTAATGTCGAAGGCGCCCAGGGATCAATTAGGGCAGATGTGCTAATGGCCCATTGCCGCCTGCCCGTCACCGCTGAGGCAGGCAGCCTTCGACAGTGGTTGGCGGTGCGGATTACTCCATGTGTGTCATGCCGATCACTTTCATCGCGGTGATCAGTTCGCGCAGGCTTTCGAAGCGCCGGTCATTGATGTAGGTCCAGCGTGGGCGCTGGATATACACGAAGTTGGCTTCGGTGTGGATGGGCGTGAAGGCAAGGGTGTTGTCGCCGGTGCGATGAACGATCTGGGGCGGCTGGGTGCTGTTGTCGACTGCGAACATGCCCGGGCGTATGAGCTTGTTTTCCAGGCGAATGGTGGCGGGGTGGTCTGCCAGGGTCTGCATCTGGTACAGCAGGTCGCACTTCACGTCGCCGCCGGGATCAAGTACATGTTTTTCCACGTGCAAGCCCGGGTCGGGGCGCAGGCCTCGGCCTTGGGTGCTGGGCACGTCTTCGACGCGAATACCGATGGCACCTTCCAGCTCCGACACCCCTGGTACGCCGGCGAACGTGTTGGCGTGGGTGTTGCCCATCAACGCGACCCACTTGCCGCCATCACGGATGCGCTGGGTGCCCTTGATCACGGACTGGGCAACGTAGTTCATCATCTTTTGCCGCAGGTTGCCGGTGGTGTCATTCATGCCGCTGAGGCGGTAGCTGGCCAGGCAGTCGATGGCCTGGATGCGGATATGGTGCTGGTTGGCCACCCTTACCAGTTCCTTGAAAGTGAACTGCCCGCTGGGGTCGGTGTGAAAGCCCTTGTCCAGGTCGTCCAGGTACTGTTCCAGCGCAGGGTTGAGCTCACCGGTGCGGGCGAAGGCGTCCAGGTCGGCCTGATGGAAGTCGGTCAGCAGGTGTTCCATGTACAGGGTGCGCACGTCTTCGCGGGCCAGCAATGCCATGTTGTCGATCAGCAGTTTTTTGCTGCCGATGCTGGCATGGCTTTCGCCAATCACCAGGCCGGGTGCGCGGTCCAGGTGCTCTTTCAAAAAGTATTTTTCCTGGGTGATAGGGTCCAGGTCGACGATGGTCGGGCGCGAGGGGAGGGCCACATGCTCGAAGTAGTGTTCGGCCTCTACTTGTAATTTATCGCGCAGTGCACGCAACTGCACGAACGCCTCGTTTTCTTCTTCATCGCGAATATTGGCCCAGCCTTGCAGCATTTTGTTGTCATGCCCATTGGCCGCATTGCGCAGTTTGCCGCGCAGCGCCTGTGGGGTGTCATAGCGATACGTCGGGGTACGTACTTCCTGGGCCGGGGCTACGGCGCGGCCCCACGGTTTCTTGCCAAAGATGCCGCCGCCACCGCGTAGCCCGCCCGCCTTGAGCGGCTCCCACAGGCCCGCATCGTTCAACTTGACCGGAACGTTCTTGTAGAAAGAAAACGGATTGGCCGGGTCGATGACTACCCAGGTTTTCAACTCGCTCACATAGCGCACGCAATAGGGTAGATCGGCGATCTCGATGAACATTTCGCCGCGGCCATTCACCTGTACGCCCTTCATGTGGCCTTCGGCTGTGCTGGCCGTGTCCTTGAGTACTTCGTTGCTTTCCATGGACCGCAACAGCGCTGGCGTATCGCTGCTGCGCAGCACGCTGGGCAATGCGCGTTCCACCTCGGCAATGGCCTGTGCCGGCTCTATCGCCTTGATGCCCTGGAATGCCTCGGCAAGCGGCCCCCCCAGCATCGTGGCGTTGAACAGGATGTCGATGGCGCTGAAGATTGCCCCCACCACGCCCTTCTCGCGCAGGGCTGTGGTACGGCCATTGATCGACTGGTCGATGTTCAAGCCCATGCCGGCGATACCCGCGCCTACCAACGCCAGCGCCACCGGCCAGTCCACTGCGGCGATCGGGCTGAACACCTTGGATGCCGCGCCCAGGTAGCCAATCCACATGATCTTGCGGTACTCGCCATTGGTGGGCAGCAGCAGCGCAGCGTCGTTGTGCATGCGCGCCTTGGCGGCTTGCTGCAGGAAGGTGAATGGGTCTTGGGTGATGGGGGTGGTGACCTGGTTGAAGACGCTGCTGTGGTGGGCGCCCAGATGATAGACCAGCACGTCCAGCAGGTGATTGAGGCCGGTGGTGCTGCCTTGTTGTTGGTCGCTGACGCAAAAGTGCGACATGAAGCGTGCGCGGTTTTCCGCCATGTTGGTTTCGCCCAGCACCCACCACAGTAGGTCATAGGGCGTTTCGAATACGTGGAAGGCATTGAGCTCGCCGGGTACGTAGAGGTATTGGCGGCCATTGGTTTCGACGATGCGCAGGATGTCGCTGGAAACGATACCGCTGATGTCGAACGGGTACACCGCAAGCCCGGGCTGGGGGTGATGGTCGGCTTCAAGCGTGGCCAGGTCTACCGGCCAGCTCACGTTGCCGGCGACGGCACGCACCAGGGTCTGGAAATGATCATCGGAAATACGCAGCGCCTGGCGATCGGCCAGGGCGCTGGCCAGGTAGCGTGCCTTGGCCAGCGTGCGGAAGTCGCGGGCATGGTGCTCCCAGTATTGATTGAGTTTGTTTTCGTAGTACCAGCGAAAGTCGATGGCCCAGAAGTCCTTGAGGATCTGTTGCGGCAGGATCCGCACTTCATTGCTTTGGTCATAGATCGATGCCCAGGGACCTGCCTGGTAGAAGCCACCGTGCTCTTGCAGGGCGTCCGGATTCTCCTGGAAGTTGCTGGCGAAGCGGTGGACCACCAGTTGCGGGAAGGTCAGCGACTGAATCGGCCGATCATCATGCACCCAGCCGTTGTAAGTGCGAGGGCTGCCCTGAGTGTTGTCCCAGAGGTGCCACCACACGTTGTCGGGTTCCAACGCCAGGCCGGTATGTTTCTTGATCAACCCCTGAGCGATCTCGCGGGCCACCTGGCGCATGTCGGGGCAGTTGCTGACCAGTTGGCGGGCGAGGGTGCGCAGGGCTTGTGCGTCGTCTAGCGGTGATGATGGGTGCATGGTCTTTAACCCTTAGTGAGTGAAGACCCATCGTTTCAAAGCGCAGGGAAGGCCTGTGGTAGTTATGCAGGGTGGCCTTTTCAAAATGTTTCCAGTCTTAAACTTTCTCACTCGCAGGTGTATCGTGTGCGCCCCGTTAGTACGCCGTTTTCGAGGTTGTTGCTGTCATGTCCTTTACCCGCCGTCAAATCCTCACTGGCCTCACCGGCCTTGCTGTCGTGGGCCTGGGTGCCGGGGGCACGGCGAGGTATTGGTTGGGCCGGCGTGACGATCAGGCCGGGAGTGACTACGAGTTGATCGCAGCGCCCTTGGATGTCGAGCTGGTCAGCGGGCACAAGACGCCCGCCTGGGCCTTTGGCGCTTCGGCGCCGGGTACCGAGCTGCGGGTGCGCCAGGGCGAGTGGTTGCGGGTGCGCTTCATCAACCACCTGCCGGTGCCCACCACCATCCATTGGCATGGCATCCGCCTGCCGCTGGAAATGGACGGGGTGCCCTACGTGTCGCAGTTGCCGGTGCTGCCGGGCGAGTACTTTGACTATAAGTTCCGCGTGCCGGACGCCGGCAGTTATTGGTACCACCCCCATGTGGCCAGCAGCGAAGAGCTGGGCCGCGGGCTGGTGGGGCCGTTGATCGTCGAGGAGCGCGAACCGACCGGGTTCGCCCATGAGGCCACGCTGAGCCTGAAGAACTGGCACGTGGACGAGGAGGGCGCCTTTGTGCCGTTCAGCATCCCTCGCGAGGCAGCCCGTAACGGCACGCTGGGGCGGCTTTCGACGATCAATGGTGTGCCGCAGGCCACCGTCGACCTGCCGGCCGGGCAGATTGTGCGGGTGCGCTTGCTTAACCTGGATAACACTGCCACGTACCGTTTGAATTTTCGCGGCGATGCCCAGATGCGCCTGTATGCACTGGACGGCAACCCCATCGAGCCGCGCGACTTTGGCAAGGACTACTGGCTGGGCCCGGGCATGCGCGTGTGCCTGGCGATAAAAATGCCAGCCGCCGGCTCGGAGATTGCCGTACGTGACGGCCCGGTGCGCCTGGGCACCCTGCGTTCGGTGGCCAGCACCGGCAGCGCCACCGACTGGCCGAAAGCCTTGCCCGCCAACCCGGTGGCCGAACCGGACCTGGCCAATGCCGAGAGGCTCAACTTCAATTTCGAGTGGGTGGGCTCGGTGTCGGTGAACACCGACCCCGAGCGCCCGCCCAGCTTGTGGCAGATCAACGGCAAGGCCTGGGACATCACCGACAAGACCTGCGCCGACCGGCCGATTGCCACGCTGAAAAAGGGCAACAGCTATATTTTCGAATTGAAGAACATGACCCAGTATCAGCACCCGATCCATTTGCATGGCATGAGCTTCAAGGTGATTGCGTCCAACCGTCGCGAGATCATCCCGTACTTCACCGACACCTACCTGTTGGGCAAGAACGAGCGGGCGCAGGTGGCACTGGTGGCGGATAATCCGGGGGTGTGGATGTTCCATTGCCACGTGATCGACCACATGGAAACCGGGCTGATGGCCGCGATCGAGGTGGCTTGAGATGCGCCAACCACAAATCATCGATCGCAGCCGCGATCAGCAATTCATGCGCGAAGCTCTGGCGTTGGCCGCTCAAGGCGCGGCGCTGGGCGAAGTGCCGGTGGGCGCGGTGCTCGTGCACAACGGTGAAATCATTGGCCGTGGCTTCAATTGCCCGATCAGCGGCAGCGACCCCAGCGCCCATGCCGAGATGGTGGCCATCCGCGCCGCAGCCCAGGCTTTGAGCAATTACCGGTTGCCGGGCAGCACGCTGTACGTGACCCTGGAGCCGTGCAGCATGTGCGCAGGGCTGATCGTGCACTCGCGGGTGAGCCGTGTGGTGTATGGGGCGGTAGAGCCCAAGGCGGGCGTGGCGCAAAGCCAGGGGCAGTTCTTTGCTCAGGGGTTTCTCAACCACCGCGTGCTGATCGAGGGCGGGGTGCTGGCGCAGGAATGCAGCACCCTCCTGAGTGAGTTTTTCCGGGCCCGCCGCGCCAAGGTTTGAGAGTGGCGGTGGCTTTTTCGCGGATCAATCGGCTCCTACGTAAACGTTACGCGCGCGTAGGAAGGGATTCATCCGCGAACAGAGCCCCGCACATTTACAGTGGCGGGGTTTCCTGGGTGGGCTTGGTCTTGTCCACGCCCGGTACGTGCAGGTTGCTCTCGGCCACCTGGCTGCCTTCCAGCTGCGGCTGGGTCACCCAGGTGAGGATGTCGTAATAGCGGCGGATGTTGGCCACGAAGTGCACCGGCTCGCCGCCACGGGCATAGCCGTAACGGGTCTTGCGGTACCACTGCTTCTGGGCCAGGCGCGGCAGCATCTTTTTCACGTCCAGCCACTTGTTCGGGTTCAGGCCTTCGTTCTCGGCCAACTTGCGCGCATCGTCCAGGTGGCCGCTGCCCACGTTGTAGGCGGCCAGGGCGAACCAGGTGCGGTCGGGCTCGGCGATCTTGTCGTCGAGCTGGTCACGCACGTAGGCGAAGTACTTGGCGCCGCCGCTGATGCTCTGCTTGGGGTCCAGGCGGTTGGACACGCCCATGGCCTGGGCGGTGTTCTGGGTCAGCATCATCAGGCCGCGCACGCCGGTCTTGGAGGTGACGTCGGCCTGCCACATGGACTCCTGATAGCCGATGGCGGCCAGCAGGCGCCAGTCCAGTTGTTCGGTTTTGGCCGAGGCATGGAAGTTCTTTTCGAATTTTGGCAGGCGCTGCTGCAGGTGCTGGGCGAAGGTGTACGCACCCACGTAGCCCAATACGTCGACATGGCCGTAATAACGGTCTTTCAGGCGTTGCAGGGTGCCGTTCTTCTGCACCTTGTCGATAAAGCCGTTGATCTCGTTGAGCAGGCTGTTGTCTTCCCCGGCGGCCACGGCCCAACGCTGGTCACGGGCATCGCCCAAATCGAAGGCCACCCGTACATTAGGGAAATACACTTGGTTCATCGACACTTCGTTGGAGTCGACCAGGGTCAGGTCGATCTGACCTTCATCGACCATGCGCAGTAGGTCGACGACTTCAACCGCGTCAGACTCTTCGTATTGAATGCCGGGATACTGCTTTTTAAGTTGTGCCAATTGTTCGGCATGGGTGCTGCCCTTGAGCACCATGATGTGCTTGCCCACCAGGTCCGACGCATCGGTAGGTCTTGCCTGGCCGTTGCGGTAGATGACCTGGGGGGTGACTTCAAGGTAGGGGTGCGAGAAGCGCACCTGCTGCTTGCGCTGGTCGCTGCTGACCAGGCCTGCCGCGGCCAGCACTGGGCCGTTGGGCTTGCCCACCTGGCCGAACAGGTCGTCCAGGTTGTCGGCGGTCTCGATCTCAAGCTTCACGCCCAGATCGTCGGCGAAACGCTTGACCAGCTCGTACTCGAAACCGGTTTCGCCGTTACGGTCCTGGAAGTAGGTGGCCGGGCTGTTGCGGGTAATCACGCGCAGCACGCCGTCCTCCTTTACTTTCTCAAGGGTGCTGGGTTTATCAACACAGCCATTGAGGATCAGGAAGAGACTGGTCGCGATAAGCCATTTGGCACCGCGCAGGCGTACTGCAGTCTGGGCGAACATGGGTGCAGTATACGCAAAGGACCCTCGTCGCCATATCTCGACAGTTGCGGGGTAGTCTGGTAGGGGCGGCGCTACAAAAACGCTGCGACGATCGGCCTGTGCCTCGATTACCGTTTCGGGTGCCCTAAGCTGCGGTTTAGGCTAGAATGCACGGCCTCCAAGCACACCCTTCTGAGGCTGTCCCGAAGATGTTGATCCTGCGCGGCGCTCCTGCCCTTTCTGCCTTTCGCCACGGTAAGTTACTCGAGCTACTGAGCCAGAAAGTCCCCGCTGTAAGCGGCTTGTATGCTGAATTCGCCCACTTCGCCGACGTTAGCGGCGAATTGTCCGCCGATGAGCAGCAAGTGCTGGCCCGACTGCTCAAGTACGGTCCGAGCGTACCGGTCCAGGAGCCTGCGGGCCGCCTGTTCCTGGTCATGCCGCGTTTTGGCACCATTTCGCCATGGTCGAGCAAGGCCAGCGATATCGCCCATAACTGTGGCCTGGGCAACGTCCAGCGCCTGGAGCGCGGTATTGCCTTCTACGTCAGCGGTGAATTCAGCGAGGCCCAGGCCCAACTGATTGCCAGCAGCCTGCACGACCGCATGACCCAAGTGGTACTGAGCCGCCTGGACGAGGCCGCTGGCCTGTTCAGCCACGCAGAACCCAAGCCTTTGACCGCCATCGACATCCTTGTTGGTGGCCGCGCCGCGCTGGAAACCGCCAACGTCGAGTTGGGCCTGGCCTTGGCCGAAGACGAAATCGACTACCTGGTCACCAGCTTCCAGGGCCTGGGGCGCAACCCCCATGACATCGAGCTGATGATGTTTGCCCAGGCGAACTCCGAGCACTGCCGCCACAAGATCTTCAACGCCAGTTGGGACATCGACGGCCAGAGCCAGGAAAAAAGCCTGTTCGGCATGATCAAGAACACCTACCAGATGCACAGCGAAGGCGTGCTCTCGGCTTATAAAGACAACGCCTCGGTGATCGTCGGCAGCGTCGCCGGGCGTTTCTTCCCGAACCCTGAAACCCGCCAGTACGGCGCGGTACAGGAGCCGGTGCACATCCTGATGAAGGTCGAAACCCACAACCACCCGACCGCCATCGCGCCATTCCCGGGGGCCTCCACCGGTTCCGGCGGCGAGATCCGCGACGAGGGCGCGACCGGCCGTGGCGCCAAGCCCAAGGCTGGCCTGACCGGTTTCACCGTGTCGAACCTGCAGATCCCAGGCTTCGTGCAGCCTTGGGAAAAGCCCTACGGCAAGCCTGAGCGCATCGTCACAGCGCTGGACATCATGATCGACGGCCCGCTGGGCGGCGCCGCGTTCAACAACGAATTCGGTCGCCCGGCCCTGACCGGCTACTTCCGTACCTTCGAGCAGCAGATCGACACCCCCCACGGCGAAGAAGTGCGCGGCTACCACAAGCCGATCATGCTGGCCGGCGGCATGGGTAACATCCGTGCCGAGCACGTGCAAAAGGGCGAAATCACCGTCGGCTCCAAGCTGATCGTACTTGGCGGCCCGGCCATGCTGATTGGCCTGGGCGGCGGCGCAGCCTCTTCCATGGCCACCGGCACCAGTTCTGCTGACCTGGACTTTGCCTCGGTACAGCGCGAAAACCCGGAAATGGAACGCCGCTGCCAAGAAGTCATCGACCGTTGCTGGCAATTGGGTGACAAGAACCCGATCAGCTTCATCCACGACGTGGGCGCGGGCGGTTTGTCCAACGCCTTCCCGGAACTGGTCAACGACGGCGGCCGCGGCGGTCGTTTCGAGCTGCGCAACGTGCCGAACGATGAGCCAGGCATGGCGCCGCTGGAGATCTGGAGCAACGAATCCCAGGAGCGCTATGTGCTGGCGGTGGACGCAGCCGATTTCGAGCGCTTCCAGGCCATCTGCGAGCGCGAGCGCTGCCCGTTCGCGGTAGTGGGCGAGGCAACTGCCGAGCCGCAACTGACCGTGACCGACAGCCATTTTGGCAACAACGCCGTCGACATGCCGCTCGAAGTGCTGCTGGGCAAGGCCCCGCGCATGCACCGTTCGGCCGTTCGCGAAGCAGAGCTGGGTGATGACTTCAACCCGGCCAAGCTTGAGCTGGCTGATTCCATCGAGCGCGTGCTGCACCACCCTGCGGTGGCCAGCAAGAGCTTCTTGATCACCATCGGCGACCGCACCATCACAGGCCTTGTGGCCCGTGACCAAATGGTCGGCCCGTGGCAGGTGCCGGTGGCCGACGTTGCCGTCACCGCCACCAGTTTCGACGTGTACACCGGCGAAGCCATGGCCATGGGTGAGCGCACGCCGCTGGCCCTGCTCAACGCCAAGGCCTCGGGGCGCATGGCGGTCGGCGAAACCCTGACCAACATCGTTGCCTCGTCCATCGGCAAGATTTCCGACATCAAGCTGTCGGCCAACTGGATGTCCGCTGCTGGCCACCCAGGTGAAGACGCGCGCTTGTACGACGCCGTGCAAGCGGTCGGCATGGAGCTGTGCCCGGAGCTGGGCATTACCATCCCTGTGGGCAAGGACTCCATGTCCATGAAAACCCGCTGGAGCGATGACGGCGTCGAGAAGAGCGTGACCTCGCCACTGTCGCTGATCATCACCGGCTTCGCCCCGGTGCTGGACGTGCGCCAGACCCTGACCCCAGAGCTGCGCATGGACAAGGGCGAAACCGACCTGATCCTGATCGACCTGGGCCGCGGGCAAAACCGCATGGGCGCCTCGATCCTGGCCCAGACCCACGGCAAACTGGCCAGCGTGGCACCGGACGTCGACGACGCCGAAGACCTGAAAGCCTTCTTCGCCGTGATCCAGGGCCTGAACGCTGATGGCCACCTGTTGGCCTACCATGACCGTTCCGACGGCGGCCTGTTGGTGAGCGCCGTGGAAATGGCCTTCGCCGGCCACTGCGGCTTGAACCTGCAACTGGACACCGTGGCGCACAACGCCGACGAAGTGCAGGCAGTATTGTTCAACGAAGAGTTGGGGGCGTTGATCCAGGTTCGCCAGGACGCTACCCCAGCCATCCTTGCCCAGTTCAGCGCTGCTGGCCTGGCTGACTGCGTGGCCGTGATCGGCAAGCCGGTCAACAACGGCGAGGTGATCATCAGCCTCAACGGCGAGACCCTGTTCGAAGGCCAGCGCCGCTTGCTGCAGCGCCAGTGGGCCGAGACCAGCTACCAGATCCAGCGCCTGCGCGACAACGTGACCTGCGCCGAGCAAGAGTTCGACGTCTTGCTGGAAGAAGACAACCCGGGCCTGAGCGCCAAGCTCAGCTTCGACGTCAACGAAAACATCAGCGCGCCGTACATCAACAAGGGCGTGCGCCCGCAAGTGGCCGTGCTGCGTGAGCAGGGCGTCAACGGCCAGGTGGAAATGGCGGCGGCGTTCGACCGTGCCGGTTTCAATGCCATTGACGTGCACATGAGCGACATCCTGGCAGGGCGCGTCGACCTGAACGAGTTCAAGGGCCTGGTGGCCTGCGGTGGTTTCAGCTACGGCGACGTGCTGGGTGCCGGTGAAGGCTGGGCCAAGTCGGCGCTGTTCAACGCCCGTGCCCGCGATGCGTTCCAACAGTATTTCGAGCGCACCGACAGCTTCACCCTGGGTGTGTGCAACGGTTGCCAGATGATGTCCAACCTGCACGAGCTGATCCCGGGCAGCGAATTCTGGCCGCACTTCGTGCGCAACCGCTCCGAGCAGTTCGAAGCACGCGTGGCGATGGTCCAGGTGCAAGAGTCCAACTCGATCTTCCTGCAGGGCATGGCCGGTTCGCGCATGCCGATCGCCATCGCCCACGGTGAAGGCCATGCGGAGTTCGCCAACGAGCAGGCACTGATCGAAGCGGACTTGTCCGGTTGCGTGGCGATGCGTTTCGTCGACAGCCATGGCAAGGTCACCGAGAACTACCCGGCCAACCCGAACGGTTCGCCGCGCGGGATCACCGGCCTGACCAGCCGCGACGGCCGCGTGACCATCATGATGCCGCACCCGGAGCGGGTCTTCCGCGCAGTGCAGAACTCCTGGTGCCCAGAGGATTGGACTGAAGACGCCGGCTGGATGCGTATGTTCCGTAACGCCCGTGTGTGGGTGAACTAAGGGATGTACAAGCTCGCCTTCTTCGTGCCACCCAGCCATGTGGAAGAGGTCAAGCGCGCCGTGTTTGCCGCCGGTGGCGGTCGCATTGGCGCGTATGACCACTGCGCCTGGCAGGTGCTGGGCCAAGGTCAGTTTCGCCCGAATGACGGCAGCCAGCCGTTCCTCGGGCAAACCGGCGTGGTCGAGCAGGTGGTGGAGTGGAAGGTCGAGCTGGTAGTGGCCGATGAGTTGATTCAGGCGGTAGTGATGGCGTTGAAAGAGAGCCATCCCTACGAAACGCCGGCTTATGAAGTTTGGCCGCTGTCTGATTTCTGACAGACCTTGCTGGCTTTTCGCGGATAAATCCGCTCCTACAGGCTTTCCAGTAGGAGCGGATTTATCCGCGAAGCAGGCGCCGCGTTATCCCTCCTTGTGTTTAACCCCCCCTTCAAGCGCTTGCGAACGGTCATGACCGCTGGTTTTGAACAGCCCCAGGTCAGACGTGCGCTCGGCGGTCTTTTGGGCGTCCGGCTTGCCGTTGAACGCCTCCATCAGGTTTTGCGTAAGCTCTTCGGGTACCAGTGACAGGTTGGTCTTCAGGCCAAATGCGTGGTCGTTGCCGCTCAGCGTGGTGGTATTGATATCACTGCCAGCCAATTCGATCGGGCCTTGGGTACTTTTCAGTAGCGCGCCGGCAAGGCGAGTATCGCCGCCCACCTCCAAGTTGATGCCGTCGCGGGCACTCACCACCGTTTGCACGCCCACGGTGTCGCGCACTTGCCGTTCCACTTCCAGGCCCAGGGTCGGGGCAAAGCCCTGATCGGCTTTCTTCAGGCCAGCGCCGGCCTTTTCCTTGAGTTTGCCAGCAGCGGGGCCGGCCAAGGCACTGGCGCCGTTGACCAGGCCTTGGGGGTTTTTCTCGGCGTTGAGCCGGGCATCCAGTTGCACCTTCAGGGCGTTGACCTGGTCCTGGCGGCTTTCGACGATCAGGTCATTGCCCACGCGCCCGCTGACACGATCGGCGTTCACCTGCACGCCGCTCAGGCGCACGTCGTTGCGGCTGTTCAGCTCCAAGGCGTCAGCCCGTACCCGAGCGTTGCCGTGGGTCTGGCTGTCGAGCTTGTCCAGGTCCAGGGTGGCGCGTGCGTGCAGGGCGGAGGTATCGGTCTTGGCATCGCCCGTTTTGCTGCCATTAAGGCCCATGCCAACGCCCACCGCTTTGTTATCGCGGGTTTCGCTGGACAGCGCCGACTCGATCACCACGCCACCCTTGGGCGCTTCCAGTTGCACGGTCTTGGCGTTCAACTGCGCGCCTTCGACCAGCACCGCGGCATCGTCGGCGGAGTTCGCCCCCAGCCGCGCGGTGTCCGTTGCATACCACTCGGCGCCCTTGAGCGTGCGCGAGGACTCGTGGGTGCGGCCAAACTCGACACTGGCCCCCAAGCCGCCACCGGTGCTTTCCTTGGCGCGGCTGCCACTGGCCTGCAGGCCGCCGCCATACAGGCGGCCCTCGGCCTGGTGGGTGTCGGCTGCGGCCAGCAGGCTGGTCTGCCCACCGGCCTGGGTGTCGGCGCGTTTGACCGGTTCTGTGACGCTACCCATTAGCACGCCTTCCAGGCGCAGGTCCTTGCCGGCGTTCAAGCGCACAGTGCCGGGGGTCTCGAAGCGGGCGACCTGGGCCTGGCTGTCGGCGCTGCTGGCGTCGTTGAATTTGCCGATGGCGCTGCCCCCCATGCTCTTGCCGGCGGTGGGGCTGTTGCCGCCCTTGAGCCAGGCGCTGCCGGTGATTTCGCGCTGCTGCAGGCTTTGGCGGTTGTCGGCCTGGGCGAAGGTCAGGTTACCTGGTGCGTTAACCACGATATCGCCAGTGCTTTTCAAGGCGGTGCCTTCGTAGCGGCCGTCGGTACCCAACTGGACCTGGATACCGCCGTTGCCCACCAGCGAACCGACCACCGCTGTCGTGCTTGCAGTGGTTTTATCGAGCGAGCCACCGGCGCCGACGATCTTGGCATTGAGGTCGGTGCCGGTGTTGGTTTCCACCCGCAGGCGTGCGTCGGCATCCATTCGTTTGAGTTGCACGGTTTCGCTGTTGGCCACGGCGCGCAGGTCATGCTCCCCAACCGTCAGCTTCAGCGGGCTTTGCGTGGATTGGTAGCGGGTCGCTTCATCGATCAGGGTGTTTTCCACCACCATCGCCAATTGACCAGCCTTGAGGTCGGTGACCTTGGCCTGGGTGCTGGTGGTGCTTTCACTGCGCTGCTGATACCCACCGATCAGGTCG
This sequence comes from Pseudomonas abieticivorans, assembly GCF_023509015.1. NCBI lineage: Bacteria > Pseudomonadati > Pseudomonadota > Gammaproteobacteria > Pseudomonadales > Pseudomonadaceae > Pseudomonas > Pseudomonas abieticivorans. The sequence continues at coordinate 1,277,941 of NZ_CP094975.1, read as the reverse complement.
GCGCCAAGGCTTGGGGCATACAGGTTGTCTTCCAGGGCTTGCTGCTGGAAGCGATACTGATCGTCGCCGTTGACCACGTTCTCGATGGGCCGGGTCAGGTCGTTGTATTCAAGGCTGGCGCCCAGGCTGCCCTTGATGGTGGTGCGGGTGGTGGATGCCTGATGCTCATCGATCGCGGCACGTTGGGTGACGTTGGCAGCGTCGATGGTCAGCGCGCCGGGGGTGTCGATTTTCGTGGCTTGGTTGGTGATGGCCTTGCCCTTGAGGGCGATGTCGCCGTTGGCGGTCAGTTGCGTCCCGGTATGGGTGGTGTCGTTGCGGGTGCTTTCGTCCTTCTGGTATTCGCCCTGAAAGGCACTGCCCAGCCGATCCATGCCCCCGGTCACGGCCAGTTTGCCGCTGGAGGTGCTGTCGCTGCGCAGCGTTTGGCTAACGTTTTTGCTGGCCAGCAGGTCGATCTGCTCGGCCGTGATGGTGATGCTGTCGGCACTGTTCAGCCGGGCACCGGTCAGGCTGGCTTTTTCGCCGCCGGCCAGATCGATGGTGCGTGCATCCAGCTGGCTGGCAACGGCCGTGCCGGTGCTTGTAGTGTCGCTACTGTGCTTGACCTGGAACCCCACCGAGGCGTCGTACTGCTTGCTGCCGGGCTTGCCGTCTTCGGCACGTTTGGTCTCGCGGGCCTCGGCAGTCATGCGCCGTTGGCTGGCCTGGTCGTCGACAATACGGCGGTCCTCGCCGGGCGTTATGCTCAGGCCTTTGTCGGCGCTGACCGCGAGCGTGCCGCCGGCCGTCAGGTTCGAGCCTTGGATCACCACCTGGTCGGGGCTGCGCAAGCTCAGGTTGTGATCGGAGCCCAGTTCGCTGGCCTTATGGGTACTGGTTTGGTCTTTGCTCGTGGAGCGGTCGCTGAACAGCCCGATAAAGCGGTTATCCAAGGTACTGTCGTCGTTCTCGCGGCTGACCTGCACGCCCTCCACGCGCAATTGACCGCTGGTGCTGGTGACGGTCGCGCCCTGCGTGCCATGTACCGAGCTGCCTTGGATGCGCACATCTTCAGAGGCAATGTCCAGGCTGCCGCCGGCCTTGATCCGGCTGCGCTGCTGCTCGACTTCGCGATGCTTACCGCTGTCTTCCTGGCCGAACACGTGGCGGCCTACCAGGTCGCCACGCTTGTATTGACGCTCGCCGGTGCTGTTGAGCGCTGTGCTGGTGATCAGTACCTGGCCGCCACTGCGGATCTGCAGGTTGCCCTGGCTGTCCAGGTCGCTGCCCTGCACGGCAACGCCAGTGCCACCGGTCAGCTCTACGCTGCCGGCGTTGAGTTGGCTGCCTTTGGCGGTTTCCTCGACGCGGTTCGAACTGCTGTCGCCACGCCACAGGTATTTGCGGTGGCTGGTTTGTTCGTTGACTTCGGTGCGGTTGATTCGCGCCTCGATGCTGATGCGCTTGCCGGCTTCTGCTTTCAAGGTGCCCGGGGCGTCCAAGTCTGCGGCGGCGATCAATATGTCATCGCCAGACGTCAGGGTGATATCACCGCTGGCCTTGATCTGGCTGCCCACCACCTGGGTCTCGGTTTGCGTGCGCTGGCTGGAATACTCTTCGGTGGGGATAAACCAGGCTTTGCTGCTGGAGACCTTGTTCTCGCGGCCGATCTTTTCTCGGGTGAGCGCATCGATGGTCAGGCGCTTGCCGGCCTTGGCCTGGATGTTCGCACCGTTGAGCTGCACCGCGGTCAAGGTCAGGTCATCGCGCGCGGTAAGCAGCACGTCGCCCTGGCTGTTCAGGCTGGCGCGGCTGACCTTGCCGTTGGCGGCCGTGCTGCCCGTGTGGCTGAGGGCGCCCCGGCTGCTGATGTGCACGCCGTCGCGTCCGTCGATCTGGGTGCCCGGCATGCGTACGCCGGCACCTTCGGTGGTGCTGACCACGCTGATCCGCCCGGCCCGCATGGCCCCCAGCAAGTGAGCATCGACGGGCGGGTTGGCAGGGTTGGGCGCTGCGGTGGCAAGCACGCGGTTGTCGGCATAGCCCAGCGTGTTGTGGCCGATGATCAGGTTAAGGTCGCCCAGGGCTTCGGTCGCGCCTTGGGTTTCTATGACCGGGGTTATCAGGTCCAGTGCGCCCTGAGCGCTGTATACCCCGTCCTTGCCAACGCTCATTGTGCCGCGGGCCTGGCTGGCGTCGAGCCTTGCCAGGCGGCCGTCCTCGAACAGGGGCGTACCGACCAGGAAGCTGGCGCGGTTGGCATTGATTACCCCGGCGCCGTTGAGGGTGATGCCATTGGGGTTGGCCAGCACGTAGTCCGCACGTTGGCCGAAGATTTGTTGGTCACCGAGAATGTTGGAGGCCTCGAACCCTGTCACTTCGAGGACGATGGTGCTGGCGGCCTGCCCGGTGAAGTGGCTGTTGCGCTCCAGTATCGGCCCCATCGCGCTTTCGCCGCCTTGCAGGGCGTTGTTCAGCAGTAAACCCTGTTCCGCGACGTTGTAGTCCAGAAAACCGTTGTGGGACACGCCCTGGTCATTGGGTTTGACGATGTCGATGCTGGGCGTGCCATTGTGATCGAACACGGTGGCGATGCCGTGCTCATTGGCCTGGGGGGTCAGGCCATCGGCCAGGGTCGGCAGGTGATAGGTCAGCAGCGCGGCCGATATGGCCCAGCGCAGGCGGTTGGGGGTGAGCAAGGTAGCGGTGGTGGTCCGAGTCACGTTGTTGTCTCTCTTGTTATGAATCAGAAATACAGGCTCAGCTCCATGTTCCAGAAGCCGGGTTCTGCGCCGGGTGCATGCTTGAGGCTCAGGCCTTTCTGGTAGTCGAGCTTCAGCTTGCCGGCCGGCCAGGCCAGGGTGGCGCCACTGCTGGCAGCGGCCAGGGTGGGGGTCGATGTTGTGCCATACAGGCTCAGCCAGCCCCGGCCATAGTCCACGGCGACATGGGGGGTAAGCGTCAGGTTGGCTGTCAGTGGTTGCTGAATGCTCAGTTCGTTGCGCCAGATGGCGCCGCTCGAGGCGCTGAGCGGGTTGTCGCGAAAGCCGCGAACGGTCGTTGCGTTGGCCAACTGCAATTGCTCGGTGCCGGGCAGCAGGTCGGGGCTGTATTGCAGCTCCAGCGCACTTTCCCATCGCCAGGCGCCCCCGACCCAGTTGTGGGTCAGGTACGCTCGGTATTGTTCGAAGCGCGGCTGGGGTCGCGAGTGCGACGTGGGGCGCGGGTTGGCGCCAAGCCAGCCGACCCCTTGGGCATAGCTCAACTGGGCCGCCAGGCTGGTCTTGCCCAGCCATAGCAGGTCCAGGGAGGCTTGCAGGACACTGAGGCGCGGGTCGGGCTCGAACAGGTTGATGTGGCCGATGTGCCGGCGGGTGCTCTTGTGGTCCAAACGCAGGCCGGCGCTGACGATGGCCTGCTGGTTGCGCCAAAGCGTGCGGTCCAGCTGGGCACTTGAGTTTTCGCTCAGGTAGCGGGTATTGAGCCGGCCTGTCGCTATGAACTGTTCACCATGGGTGAAGGACGTGGTTAACGTCCAGGGGCCATAGGGCACCCGGTAACCCAGGTTCACCGCATGGCTGTAGTTGGGGGCGTTGCCCACGGTTTGCACGAAGGCCAGGGTGATTTGATCGTTCAGGCCAAAGGGGTTGTCCAGCCCCACCCCTGCTAACACGACTACGCGTCCGGTAGCGGCGGGCGCGGCGTTCTTGTAGCCCAGTGAGGCAAATAGGGGGCTGGCATGGCTCAGCGAGCGCAGCACCACCCTTGATCCACCCTCCAACGACCCCGGCAGGATTTGCGCGGTGAGGTTCACCGAGCGCAACCGGTTGAGTTGATCCAGCCCTTGCTCCAACTGCGGCAAATGCAGGGGGCGGCCAATCATGCCGGGGAAGGCGTGGGCCAATGACAGGGCCGGCTCGCCTTCGCCTAGTTCGATGGATTCCACGAAACCCTCGTCAATCAGCACCTGCAAGGGCTGATTCGGTTGCGGCGAGGTGCGTAGGTAGGCGCGGGCGGCGATATAGCCTTTGGTTACGTACGCCTGGGTCAAGGCCGCCAATACGCCGCGCACGGCGGTGGCGCCCATGCAGGCCCTGAGCCCGGGCTTCAAGGCCTGGCTGAGCGCGACGTCTTCGAGCAGTTGATTGCCACTCAGGCTCACGCCGGGGACGGGCCAGCACGGCTCATTCGGTTCAGTCACGGGCGCGGGCAGCGCAGGCTTAGTCACAGGCTGCTGCCGTTGTAACTGGCGCAGGCGTTCCTGACGCTCACGGGCTTCGCGTTGGCGTCGCTCCTGTTCCAGCAGGCGCAAGGTTTCGTCAAGGGGCGCAGGCGGTTCAGCCAAGGCGAGCGGGGGCAGCAGCACGCCGCACAGCAGCAGGCGTGCCAGATTGAAGCGCGGCATATTGTTATTCTTCTGAGTGGCCGGAGGAGAATTCCTTTCGGATTTAATCTACCGGTTTGATCACTCAAACGAATTGAGAAACGTCCAGAGAAGCTGTAGGAACGATCCGATTCAGCGCGGAATGCTGACCAAGCTCAACAAGCGTTCACCTTCCACCGAGAACTGCCCCTGCACCTCGACCCCGTGGTGCCATTGCTCGTTCAGATCGGTCAGCAAGCGCAGGCGCGCCTGGCCATCGTCGGACCACTCCAGCAGTTCCGCATGCTCAAAATAGAAGCGCTTGCCCACCAGGGGATACAGCGCCTTGAACAGGCTTTCCTTCAGCGAAAAGGTCAAGGTCACACCCAGGGCAACCTGCTCGCGAGGCAGGCGTTGCAGCTCTTGCGCGGTCAGGATCTCGCCCGCCAGGCGTTCGGCGCGCTCAGCCGCCAGCAGGGTTTCCATGTCCAGCCCCAAGCTGCGGTAAGCGTTGCTGTGCGCGACTATCGCCGCCGCCCAGTTGCTGCCATGGGTGATCGAGCCGCTGACCCCGGCGGGCCACACTGGCGCGCGGTCCTCGCCAATGGGCGGTACCTGATTGGGTTGGCCTAGCTGGCGCAGAGCCTCACGGGCACACAGGCGGCCGGTCAGGTACTCGGCCTGGCGCTTGGCCACCGAGCGCTGGATGGACGCCGGCGGGGCGATGCCGCAGCGCTCGAAGTCGTAGCTTGCCAGCGCCTTGGGGTCGAACTGGCTGCTGACCAGAATCGCGCCGGGCAGCGCCTGGGGCAGGGGCCAGTGGGTGAGGGGGGCGGTGCAGCAATTGGGCAGGTTCATGCGCCTATTTTGCCATGCTTGCGCACCGTCGTAGGAGCGGATTTATCCGCGAAGGCCGCGCCCGTGTTCTACCTGGCAGGGCCCGTCGTGGTCCCTTCGCGGATACGCCAGTCCTCAACCAAACACTTTTTTCAGGAACGCCTGCATGTCGCTCCACGAACTTTTATCGGCCGCAGCGTTGTAGCCGATGTCCGGCCCGCCATGGTCACCATGGCTCAAACGGTCGGCGTCCGGGTTGCTGAAGCCGTGCTTGGCCCCGGCCAGGCTGACGAATTTGTAGTCGGCCCCGGCGCCGTCCATTTCCTTTTTAAAGTCGGCGACTTGCTGCGGGGTGACCATGCTGTCGGCGGCGCCGTGTTCAATCAGCAGCGGCGCCTTGACGCTGCCGGGCGTGGCGGGGCTTTTGGTGGCCAGGCCGCCATGGAAGGTCACCACCCCCGCCAGGGGCTCGCCGCGCCGGGCGGCGTCCAGCACCACCGAGCCGCCAAAGCAGTAACCAATGGCGGCGACCTTGTCCGGGTTGGTCTGGGGTTGCTTTTTGATCAGCGCAAGGCCTGCGTCAAAGCGCTCGTTGGACGCGGCGCTGTCCTTCATCGCCGCCTGCATGAAGGCCATGGCGTCCTTGGGGTGCTCGGTGTGCTTGCCTTCGCCGTACATGTCGATGGCCAGGGCGCTGTAGCCCAGCGCGGCCAGTTCACGGGCGCGGCGCTTGGCGTAGTCGTTCAGGCCCCACCATTCGTGCACCACGATGACCCCGGGGCGCGCGCCCTTGATGGCGTCGTCGTAGGCGTAATAGCCAATCAGCTTGCTGCCATCCTGGCTGGTATAGGGGATTTCCTGGGTCTTGATCGCGGCCTGGGCGAGGCTGCAGCACAGTACCAGGGCAAGGCTGAGCAGTACTTTCATGGCGGATGCTCCTTTAGAGGGTCAACTCAGCCTAGCCCATCTGGTTCAGCGCAAGTTCAGTTGGGGTTCAGCGGCGGTTCAGGGCTGTTTGCTTACTCTGAACCGGTACCCAGACAGCGCATGGCGCGGAGATAAAATAATGGACTATTTAAACAAACTGCTTCTGGCAATCACCGTCACCGGTGCCAGCACCCTGGCCCAGGCAAACGACACGAATTTCATCGGCCTGACCTACGGGCAGACCAGCGACAAAATCAGCAAGACCGGCGCGCTGAACCGCAATCTGGAGCGCCCGAACGCCGATGGCGTGATTGGCAAGGACAGCACCTGGGGCCTGCGTGCCGGGCGCCAGGGGCAAGAGGCACGCTATTACGCGACTTACGATAATGTCTCGGGCAGCCACAATGGTATCAAGCTGCGCCAAGAGAACCTGCTGGGCAGCTACGACCGACTGTTCCCGGTCGCGTCTGCCACCCAGCTATTCGTTGGCGCCAGTGCCGGCTTGACCAAGCTTAGCCAGGAGTCGTCGGGCTACAGCCGCGACACCAATGTCGGCTATGCCATCGGCGCGCAAGCGGGTGTGTTGCAGCAGGTCTCGAGCAACGTTTCGCTGGAACTGGGTTATCGTTACCTGCGTACCAACGCCAGTACCGAAATGGCCCCCCACGGCGGTGTAAAACAAGGTTCCATGAATTTGACCAGTAGCGCGCAGACGTACCTTTCTGCCAACTACGCCTTCTAACCGGGGCATACTTTCAGGCCGGGCGGGTCCCTTTTCAAACAGGGCCTGCCCCGCGTTCGTTGGGCCAGGAGAGCATTATGAAATTGCTGGTGGTAGAAGACGAGGCGCTGTTGCGCCACCACTTACAGACCCGCTTGAGCGAAAGCGGGCATGTGGTCGAGGCGGTCGGCAATGCCGAAGAAGCGCTGTACCAGGCCGAACAGTTCAACCACGATCTGGCCGTGGTCGACCTGGGCCTGCCTGGCATGGGCGGGCTGGACCTGATCCGTCAACTGCGCTCGATGGACAAGGCATTCCCCATCCTGATTCTCACGGCCCGTGGCAACTGGCAGGACAAGGTCGAAGGCCTGGCAGCCGGCGCCGACGACTACGTGGTCAAGCCTTTCCAGTTCGAGGAGCTTGAGGCGCGCCTGAACGCCCTGCTGCGTCGCTCCAGCGGCTTTATCCAGTCCACCATCACCGCAGGGCCTTTGCTGCTGGACCTCAATCGCAAGCAGGCGACCCTGGACGAACAGCCGTTGGCGCTGACCGCCTATGAGTACCGCATCCTGGAATACCTGATGCGCCACCATCAGCAGGTGGTGGCCAAGGATCGGCTGATGGAGCAGCTCTATCCGGATGACGACGAGCGCGATCCGAACGTGATCGAAGTGTTGGTCGGGCGCCTGCGGCGCAAGCTCGAGGGCGCCGATGGCTTCAAGCCGATCGACACCGTGCGTGGCCTGGGCTACCTGTTCACCGAGCGCTGCCGATGATCAAATCGCTGCGCGTACGCTTGATGCTGGCGGGGGCGACCCTGGCCGTGTTGTTCATGCTTGGCCTGTTGCCTGCGCTGCAAAGCGCCTTCAGCCTGGCCCTGCGCGAAGCCATCGAGCAACGCCTGGCCTCGGATGTCACCACCTTGATTTCTGCCGCGCGGGTCGAGAACGGCCAGTTGCAAATGCCTGCGTTGCTGCCCGATGAGCAGTTCAACCTGCCCGACAGCCGCTTGCTCGGCTATATCTACAACCGCCAGGGCGAGCTGGTGTGGCGCTCGCGGGCCACCACCGAAGCCCACATCAACTACACCCCGCGCTACGACGGCAAGGGCAATGAATTCACCCATTTTCGCGAGCCAGGTGGCGAGGAATATTTCGTCTACGACGTCGAAGTCAAACTGCTGGGCGGCCAGAGCGCGGCCTTCAGCATCGTCGCGCTGCAACCGGTGCGCGAATACAAACTGACGGTCACCGGCCTTCGCGAAAAACTCTACCTGGGCTTTGGCGCGGCGCTGCTGGCGTTGCTGGTGTTGCTCTGGATCGGCATGACCTGGGGCTTGCGTGCCCTGCGCCAGTTGAGTCTGGAACTGGACGACATCGAGAGTGGCGCCCTGGAAAGCCTCAGCGAAAGCCACCCACGCGAGTTGCTGCGCCTGACCGGCTCGCTCAACCGCTTGCTGCGCAGCGAGCGCGAGCAGCGCGGGCGCTATCGCGATTCCCTGGGCGACTTGGCTCATAGCCTTAAAACCCCCCTGGCGGTATTGCAGGGGGTCAGTGAGACCATCGCCCAACGCCCGGAAAACATCGAGCAGGCGCGCATCCTGCAATCGCAGATCGAGCGCATGAGCCAGCAGATCGGCTACCAGTTGCAACGCGCCAGCCTGCGCAAAAGCGGCCTGGTGCGCCATCAGGTCGAGTTGCGGCCGCTGCTCGACAGCCTGTGCAACACCCTGGACAAGGTCTACCGCGACAAGCGGGTCAAGGTCACCTTGAACGTACCGGTGCTCGCCCAAGTGCCGATGGAGCAGGGCGCTTTGCTGGAAATGCTTGGCAACTTGCTGGAGAACGCCTACCGCCTGTGCCTGGGCGAGGTGAAGGTCAGCCTGGTCCTGCATGAGCAGGGCGGTGGTGAAATCTGCATCGAGGACGACGGCCCCGGCGTGCCGCACAGCCAACGTGCGCGCATCCTCAAGCGCGGCGAGCGCCTGGACCGGCAAAACCCAGGGCAGGGCATTGGCCTGGCGGTGGTCAAGGACATCATCGAAAGCTATGACGCGCAGCTCACCCTGGATGACTCCGTGCTGGGCGGTGCCGCCTTCCACGTACGTTTGCGCCCCGCCTGAACTATAAATAAGGAAGGGAGCCTGCCGGTGAGTGTCGGCGGGTTTCCGCCAGGTGGCGGAAATTATCCGGGTGCTTCGGCGGAAATCCGCCACCAGTCCCGTCCAATAATGGCTACGATGATGGCACAGGCTCCCGCAAACACGGGCTGTAACAGTTTTCCGGCAAACTGGCACGCGCCTTGCGATAGGCAAGGAAGAACTGCCCGGCGCAGCTCGACAATAAATCCCTCCAAAGCAGGAGGGTTCTTGCTTTAGGTATCGCCAGCTTCTGCGGATGGATGCGCGGCGATGCACTTGAGGAATGTGTAATGACGACTCGTCAGCCACTGTACAAATCGCTGTATTTCCAGGTGATCGTCGCGATCATCATCGGTATCCTGATCGGCCACTTCTACCCGCAAACCGCGGTCACCCTCAAACCGCTGGGTGATGGCTTCATCAAACTGATCAAAATGGTCATCGCCCCGATCATCTTCTGCACGGTGGTCAGTGGCATCGCCGGCATGCAAAGCATGAAGGCAGTCGGCAAGACGGGCGGCTATGCGCTGATGTATTTCGAGGTGGTCTCCACCATCGCGCTGCTGATCGGCCTGTTCGTGGTCAATGTGATCCAGCCGGGCGCTGGCATGCACATCGACCCCGCCACCCTGGACGCCTCCAAAGTCGCCGCCTACGTGACCGCCGGTGCTGACCAGAGCGTCGTGAGCTTCATCCTCAACGTGATCCCCAACACCATCGTGGGTGCCTTCGCCAACGGCGATATCCTGCAGGTGCTGATGTTCTCGGTGATCTTCGGTTTCGCCCTGCACCGCCTGGGCGCCTACGGCAAGCCGCTGCTGGACCTGATCGATCGCTTCGCCCACGCGATGTTCAACATCATCAACATGATCATGAAGCTCGCGCCACTGGGTGCCCTGGGCGCCATGGCCTTCACCATCGGTGCCTACGGCGTGGGTTCGCTGGTGCAACTGGGCCAGTTGATGATTTGCTTCTACATCACCTGCGTACTGTTCGTGGTGGTGGTGCTGGGCGCCATCTGCCGCGCGCACGGCTTCAGCGTACTGAAGCTGATCCGTTACATCCGCGAAGAACTGCTGATCGTGCTGGGTACCTCCTCGTCCGAATCGGCCCTGCCACGCATGCTGATCAAGATGGAACGCCTGGGCGCCAACAAGTCCGTGGTAGGCCTGGTGATCCCGACCGGTTACTCGTTCAACCTGGACGGCACCTCGATCTACCTGACCATGGCCGCCGTGTTCATCGCGCAAGCCACCGACACCCACATGGACATCACCCATCAGATCACCCTGTTGCTGGTGTTGCTGCTGTCCTCCAAGGGCGCTGCGGGCGTGACCGGTAGCGGCTTCATCGTGCTGGCGGCCACCTTGTCCGCCGTCGGCCACCTGCCGGTTGCCGGCCTGGCGCTGATCCTGGGTATCGACCGCTTCATGTCCGAAGCCCGCGCCCTGACCAACCTGGTCGGTAACGCCGTGGCCACCCTGGTGGTTGCCAAGTGGGTCAAGGAGCTGGACACCGACAAGCTGCACACCGAGCTTGCCTCGGGCGGCACTGCGATCGTGCAAACTGCCCCGGTCGATGACTTGGGCGTAGCCGAAGTACCGGTGGCCAACACCACCCAGCGGTAAACACGGGCTGAACTAAAAAACCCATCTTCGGATGGGTTTTTTTATGCGGGTTATTCCACCCGGGTCTCGCCGCTGAACACCAGCGTGCTGCGGCAGCGCCGGCACAAATACCGGCGGCCTTGGCGAACCATACCGTGACGCTGGGCCGAGAAGGGGAACTCGGTGGCGCAGGGGCAGCGGTAGATGTAACGGGTGACGCTGCGACGCTTGACCGCGTAGTTGTGGCAGCGGTCCGGTGGCAGCTCGTACACCCCGCGCATGATCAACTGCCATTCCTCACCGTGGGGCGCGATGGTATCGCCGAACAGCTGGTGGGCGACCAGGTGCGCCACTTCGTGGGCCACCGTCTGCTTGAGGAAGTGCTCAGTGTTTTCGCGGTATAGCTGCGGGTTGAAACGCAGCAGGTTTTCGTGCAAATGGGCAACACCGGCCTTCTGGCCGCGCAGCTTGAGGCTGACCAGCGGGCGCTGGAATGGGCGTTTGAAGAAGGCTTCGGCTTGTTGGAAACAGGATTCGACGCGGGTATTGAGAAGCTCGGGCATTGATAAAGACACTCCAGATTGGGCGATTATGCCGCAAGCCCAGCCGAGTGCCGAGCCGCTCGTCGCTAAATGTGGAAGGCCATGCACAGCAGCGGGCCGCCCGCAGGCGGCCCGTTTTGACGCTTGACCGATCAGTTGGTGTATTCAGGCCCCACGCCCAGCCCCCAGATGATTACGGTAAAGGCCATGATCGCCACCAGCACCACCAGGCCCACCGCCAATACCGAGCTTGAGAACAGAAAGCCTTCGTCGGCCGGAATATTCATGAAGGTGGGCAGGCCCACGTACAACAGGTACACCGTGTAGCAGATGGCCGCGGTGCCCACCACCATGCCCAGCCACAAGTGCGGGTACAAGGCCGCCAGGCCGCCGATGAACAACGGCGTCGCGGTGTAGGTGGCAAACGCGATGCAACGGGCAAGGCTGGGGCTGGCATCGTAGGTGCGGGCCATCCAATGGATGAACGCACCCATCACCGCCACGCCGCCCAGCATGGCGATGTAAGACATCACCGTCATCCAGATCGCGCTTTCGTGGGTCAACATCACCGGTGCCCGGCTGCCAATCACCCAGCCCACCTGGGTGGTGCCAATAAACGCGGAAACGGCGGGTATCGCCGCCAGGATCAATGTGTGAGTCAAATACATGTGGCCGATGGTTTCTTCTTCGCCACGAATTTGCTGCCATTCTTGATCCGGATGGGTAAACAGCCCCACGACGTGATGAATCATGCCAGTCACTCCTATTGGATGGTCAAACCTGACCTTAACCGCAGTATAGGGTGCTGATCGGCGCACAAAGCCGTGCGTTTAGAGCAAATCGCGCTGTAGGGGCGCGTTGTAATCACCTTGAAGCATTTGCCCGCCGGGTAGCCATACACTCCAGGACGCTTTGAGGGTAAAATGTTCGGCTTTTCGTCATACCTCGCGGATTCAAGCGCCATGGGCACCCTTTCGGTCAGTCAGAACAAATTGCAGAAACGCCTTCGCCGGCTCGCCGGTGAGGCCGTTGCCGACTACAACATGATCGAAGACGGCGACAAGGTCATGGTTTGCCTGTCAGGCGGCAAGGACAGCTACACCCTGCTGGACGTGCTGATGCACCTGCAGAAGGTGGCGCCGATCAAGTTCGAGATCGTCGCGGTGAACATGGACCAGAAGCAGCCGGGCTTTCCCGAGCACGTGTTGCCGGCCTACCTCAAAGCGCTGGGCGTTGAATACCACATCGTCGAGAAAGACACCTACTCAGTGGTCAAGGAGCTGATCCCGGAAGGCAAGACCACCTGCTCGCTGTGCTCGCGCCTGCGTCGTGGCACGCTGTACACCTTTGCCGACGAGATCGGCGCGACCAAGATGGCGCTGGGGCACCACCGCGACGACATCGTCGAGACGTTCTTCCTCAATATGTTCTTCAACGGTTCGCTCAAAGCCATGCCGCCCAAGCTGCGCGCCGACGATGGCCGCAACGTGGTGATCCGCCCGTTGGCCTACTGCATCGAGAAAGACATCCAGGCCTATTCGGACTTCAAGGGTTTCCCGATCATCCCGTGCAACCTGTGTGGCTCGCAAGAGAACCTGCAGCGCCAGGTGGTCAAGGACATGCTGGTGGATTGGGAACGCAAGAACCCGGGCCGCACCGAAAGCATTTTCCGTGGCTTGCAAAACGTGGTGCCGTCGCAACTGGCCGACCGCAATCTGTTTGACTTTGCCAGCCTGAAGATCGACGAAACCGCGGCTTCGCGCTTCGTCAACGTGGTCAATATTTGATGCCCTTGTGGGAGCATGGCTTGCCAGCGACAGGGCCCTTGAGGACGCCAACGCTGGCAAGCCATGCTCCCGCAAAGTCGCGGTTATCAGTGATTGACGGTAAACGCCAACATCGCTGACAGCTGGCACAGTGGCCGCCCACTCTCCTCGCGCCACTGGTTGAACACCGCCTGCACCGTGGCCTGGTCGCGTTTGCTGCTTGGCACCTTATCAACGATACCCTGCGCGTTCAGCGCCGCCACCACGTCCCAGGTCGGGATGAAGGTGTCTTTGCCGACCATGCGCAAAAAGCGCGGCGACGACAGCCCGCCCATCTGGTTGCCGTGCTTGGCCAGGTACTGCCACAGGCCGACGATGTCATCTTGCGGCCAATCGGCGATGAAGTTGCCGAAGCTGCCGTGCTCATGGCTGAGGTCCAGGATCATCTGGGCATTGCGCGGCACGCTCTTGAGCTTGCCCAGGTGGCGGATGATGCGGGTGTCCTGCATCAGGCGCTCCAGGTGTTCGGCGCCCATCAGCACGACCTTCTCGGGGTCAAAGCCAAAGAACACCTGCTCGAACGCTGGCCACTTGGCATCCACCAAGCTGTGCTTGAGGCCGGCGCGAAATACCCGCAGGGCCATGGTCGACAGGTAGCGGTCGTTACTGATCATGCGCAATTGCGCCGGGGTTTTCGCTGAAGGCAGGTTGGCCTCCAGGGCTTTGGCCGAGCCAAAGCGGTTCAGGCAGTATTCGTTCAGCCATTTGTAATCCTGCATCAGGCCAGATCCTCTCCTGCCAATTTACGGTTCAACTGGAAGCGCCAGCGCACGTACAACAACGCGCTGACGAACACCGCAAGGCTTGCGGCCATTTCCAGTACGCCAAACAGCTGGCGATTGGGGTCGTAGGCGGCCAATGCGCCCTTGATGAAGTACAGGTTGACCGCAAAGCAGGTCCAGGAGTGCCCTCGGGTGCTGCCCAGCAGCATGCCTGGCGTCAGGATCAGCAACGGCACCAACTCGATCAGCAGGATGACCCAGGGGCGTGCGCCGTGCAGGTTGGCGAACACCAGGTAGTAACCGCACAGCAGGGCGATCAGCCCGGCAAAGCACGCAAGGCTCAGCCAGCGCGCCAGGCGTACATGCGCTTGCAACCATTGCAAAGGGGGCAGCACCTTGGGCTTTCTAGCCACGCGGTGCCTCCAGTTTCAGGGCGATGTTACCCAGGCGCTGGCCCAGGGCGCGGCACAGGGTGGTTTCATGCTCGTCCAGGGCGCGCTTGCTGTCGGCGCCGGCATGATGGCTGGCACCATACGGCGTGCCGCCGCCACGGGTTTCCAGCAGGGCTGATTCGCTGTAGGGGATGCCGGCGATCAGCATGCCGTGGTGCAGCAGCGGCATCATCATCGACAACAGGGTGGTTTCCTGGCCGCCGTGCAGGCTGGCGGTGGAGGTGAACACTGCAGCCGGCTTGCCCACCAGCGCGCCGCTCAGCCATAGGCTGCTGGTGCCGTCCAGGAAGTACTTGAGCGGCGCGGCCATGTTGCCGTAACGCGTGGGGCTGCCCATGGCCAGGCCCGCGCAGTTTTTCAGGTCCATCGATGCTGGCGTAAGGCGCGCCGTGCTCGGGGATGGCCGGGGCCACCGCTTCGCATTCGGCAGACACCGGCGGCACGGTGCGCACCCGCGCCTCCAGGCCAGCCAGTTCGACGCCCCGGGCGATTTGCTTGGCCATCTGGCTGGTAGCGCCGCTGCGGCTGTAATACAGCACCAGGATGTAAGGCGCGCTCATGGCAGGATCTCCAGTACCTTCTCGGGCGGCCGGCCAATGACGGCTTGGCTTCCCGCGATAAGGATCGGCCGTTCGATCAGCTTGGGGTGCGCCGCCATGGCCTCGATCAATTGCTCATCGGTCAGGTCGGGGTTGGCCAGGGCCAGGCTTTTGTATTCGTCCTCGCCGGTGCGCAGCAATTGGCGTGCGCCGATGCCCAGTTTGGCCAGCAAGTCTTTGAGGGTGGCAGCGCTGGGCGGGGTGTCCAGGTAACGCACGATGGTCGGGCTCAGGCCGCGAGCTTCGAGCAATTCCAGCGCGCCACGGGATTTGGAGCAGCGTGGGTTGTGATAAAGCGTGAGGTCGGTCATGTGCGGGTCGCATCTGGCATGAAGTGGCGGCTATTCTAACCTCTGTGGCGAGCTGTGCTGAACCGTGTGCGTTCATCGGGCGCTGCATTTTGACGAGGGACCGAACATGTTCAAGCGTTTCGCGATGGCACTGATGGCGTGCGTGCTGCTCAGCGGGTGCGGCGCCGACTATGGGCCAGACCAGAATGGCAAGGTGGTGCAGGCCAAGCAATTGGATGGGCAGTGGCTGGTGGTCAACTATTGGGCCGAATGGTGTGGCCCTTGCCGCACCGAGATCCCGCAGCTCAACACACTGGCCGATCAGCTCAAGGGCCAGGGCGTGGCCGTGGTGGGGGTGAACTTCGATAACCTGCAGGGCGACGACCTGAAAAAGGCCGCCGAGACACTGGGCATCACCTTCACGGTACTGGCCCAGGACCCGGCGCCGCGTTTCGACTTGCCGTCCAGTGAAGCCTTGCCCATCACCTACATCATCGACAACAAGGGCAAGATCCGCGATCAGTTGATTGGTGAGCAAACGGCCGAAGGGATCACGGCCAAATTGCAGCAATTGAAAAACTCCTGACGGAGCATTGCCGGGAAGCCGCCGCGTTCTTTTCGCGGATTAATCCGCTCTTGCAGGGGCGGGGGCTGTGGCCTTGTAGATGGACTGGCGCGGCTGGGCGAACAGGCGCGTCATCATCGGCTCGAAAAAGCTCAGGGGCAGGGTGTCGTAGTCGGGGTCGAAGGCTGCGGCGTCGTAGCGGGCGCAGAATTCGATGGTTTGCCGGTACTGCGGGTGGTCCTGGAATTGCTCGCGCAGGTGCCGGTCCATGCCTAAGTGATGGAAAAAGTAATAGCCCTGGAAAACCCCGTGCTTTTCCACCATCCACAGGTTTTCCGGGCTGACGAAAGGCTTGAGAATGGCTGCGGCGATGTCCGGGTGGTTGAAACTGCCCAGGGTGTCGCCGATGTCATGCAACAGCGCGCACACCACGTACTCTTCGTCACGCCCGTCGCGGTAGGCGCGGGTGGCGGTTTGCAGGGAATGGGTCAGGCGGTCGACCGGGAAACCACCGAAGTCGCCATCCAGCAAGCGCAGGTGGGTCAAGATCCGCTGCGGCAATTGCTGGGCATAGGCCCAGAAGTCTCCGGCGATGATTTTCCAGTCCTGCTCCGTGCCATCCTGCATGTGGGTGAAACGCGCAACTTCGCTCATTACGTCTCCGAAATATTCACCGGTAAGGTTCTGGATCCATCCTTTTCAGTGTAATCCGTCGCGCGCACCTCACAGTGTCCTTGCAAGACGGCTTAATGGCCCTGCAGGCCGAATGTATCTAAAAAGATACCTTGCCCACCAGCATGTCGCGGTACATCACAAAGTCACCCATCAGGCTGTACAGCGGGTGCCTGAAGGTGGCGGGGCGATTTTTTTCGAAGAAAAAATGCCCGAACCAGGCAAAGCTGTAACCGGCCACCGGAATGGCGATCAGCAGCAGCCAGGCAGCGCTGGCGAAGGTGTAGGCGAGCAAGGCGATGACCAGGCTGGTGCCGATGAAGTGCAGGCGCCGGCAGGTGGCGTTGCTGTGTTCTTCAAGGTAATAGGGGTAGAACTGGGCGAAGGTCTTGAAATGCTCGATATTTTTCACGACAGCAGTCTCTTTTCACGATCAATGGGACCACGTGGAGCCTGGTTTAAGTCTAGAGTGTGTATCAGCAAGGGCCAGTGACTATTGGCGCCAGTTTAATATCCTTGAAGTTACTTGGCCTGGTGGTGTGAGGATCATGAGCGAACGTACGACGTCGGCCAGTTGGGCCATGGGGATAGTCAAGGCGTTGGAACTGGAGGGCCTGGACTGCCGGGCTTTGTTCAAGCAATTGGGCCTGGATTTCGCGGCGTTGGACGACCCCGATGCGCGCTTCACTCAGGACAACATGACCCGCCTGTGGCAATTGGCGGTGGAGCAATCGGGCAACCCGGCCATCGGCCTGAACATGGCCAAGGTGGTGCGCCCGGCGTCTTTTCACGTGGTGGGTTACGTGCTGATGTCCAGCCGTACCCTGGCCGCCGGTTTCGAGCGCCTGGTGCGTTACCAGCGCATCATTGCCGAAAGCGCCGACTTGAGTTTCAAACTGTTGCCCGAAGGCTACGCATTGATTTTGACCGTGCACGGCGACCACCTGCCGCCCACCCGGCAAAGTTGCGAAGCCTCCCTGGCCTGCGCCTTGTCACTGTGTGCCTGGCTGACCGGGCGTATCCTGCACCCGCGCAAGGTGCTGGTGCAGGGCAGCACGCCGCAGAACCTTGCGCCCTATCAGGAAGCGTTTCACGCACCTTTGGAGTTCAACGCACCCTACGATGCGCTGATCTTCGAGCGCTCGGACATGGAAACCCTGCTGCCCACCGCCAACGATGCCATGGCTGCCTTGCACGACCGTTTTGCCGGCGAGTACCTGGCGCGCTTCTCGGAAAGCCGCGTGACCCACAAGGCGCGCCAAGTGCTGTGCCGGCTGCTGCCCCAGGGCGAGCCCAAGCGCGAAATGGTCGCCCAGGCCCTGCACCTGTCGCAGCGTACCTTGCAGCGCCGCTTGCAGGATGAAGGCACCAGTTTCCAGACGTTGCTGGACGACACCCGCCGGGAGTTGGCCGAGCAATACCTGGGGCAAGCCGATATGACTCTGCTGGAGGCCGCTTACCTATTGGGCTTTGCCGACCCCAGCAACTTCTTCCGGGCGTTCCGCCGCTGGTTCGACGCAACGCCTGGCGAGTACCGTGCGCGCCTGTTGGGTAGCGACGGTACCGGCCTCAGTGACGCCAGAACGCCGGCATACACAATACCAGCACCGTAATGATTTCCAGGCGGCCCAACAGCATGCCGCCGCTCAGAATCCATTTGGCAGCATCCGGCAGGCTGGCGAAGTTGCCCGCAGGGCCGATGGTTTCACCCAGCCCTGGGCCCACCCCCGACACGGTGCTCGCAGCACCGGTAAGTGCAGTCATCCAGTCCAGGCCCAGCAGGGAAAGCGCCAGCGCGATGCCACAGATGGTGATGGCGAAGAAAAACGAAAAAGTCAGGATCGATCGTACGATTTCGTCGTCCAGGCGGTGGCCGTTGTACTTCTGCTTGATCACCGCGCGCGGGTGGATCAACTGATTGAGGCTGGCCTTGAGCAGGATGTAGGCCACCTGGAAGCGGAATATCTTGATGCCGCCCGCCGTAGACCCGGAACAGCCACCGACAAACCCCAGGTAGAAAAACAGCATCAGCGAGAAGTTGCCCCACAGGCTGTAGTCACCCAGGGCGAAGCCGGTGGTGGTGACCACCGACGTCACGTTCAAGGCCACGTGGCGTATTGCGTCCCACCAGGGCAGTTGCGTGGTCCACCAGTACCAGGTGCCCAACACCAACCAGGTCACCACCAGCATGCCGAGCAACCCCTGCACCTGTTGGTCCTTGAACAATGCCCGACGGTTGCCGCGCAGGGTGGCCACGTACAAGGTGAATGGCAGGCTGCCGAGGATCATCACTACCACTGCCACCCAGTGCACGGCCGGTTGCGTCCACTTGGCCAGGGATTGATCAGAGGTGGAAAACCCCCCGGTGGAAATCGCCGACATCGCGTGGTTGATCGCATCGAACAGGTTCATGCCAGCGGCCCAGAACGCCAGGCTGCCCAGCGTGGTAATGCCCACGTAGACCAGCACGATGGACTTGGCGACCATGTGCGAGCGCGGCATGACTTTCTCTGAGCGGTCCGAGGATTCGGTCTGGAACAGGCGCATGCCGCCGATGCGCAGCAACGGCAAGATGGCCACGGCCATGCCGATAAAACCGATGCCACCCAGCCAGTGCAGCAGCGAGCGCCACATCAAAATGCCCGGGGACATGCTGTCCAGGCCGCTGAGCACCGTGGAGCCGGTGGCGGTGATGCCCGACATGCTTTCGAAAAAGGCGTCGGTGTAGCTGATGTGCTGGGTGAGCAGGAAGGGCAGGGCGGCGAACACGCACACCACCATCCAACTGCTGACGGTCAGCAGGTACATGTCCCGGGGGCGCAATTGCACCTGTTCCGGGCGGCCAGGGATCACCAAGGCCAGGCCCGCGATAAAGGTGATCAGGCTGGCCCAGAGAAACGACGGCAGGTCGCCGGTGCGTTCGAAAATCACCAGGGTCACCATCGGGATGACCATGCTGACCGCCAGGGTGATCAGGAAGATGCCGAGAATGAAACCGATGATGCGCAGGGTCGGCAACGCCATTGAGTCAGCTCTAGCTTAAAATGAAGGGCGCCATTCTACCTGCGGGGGGTGGCATGTAAACCCGGCAAGGTTTTACGGGTTAGGTCTAGAATAGCCGCACATACTTATCAGGAGAGAGCCGATGCAGGCGATCGAAGCGTTGCTCAACCGTGTTTCCGTCCCCCGTCTGGTCGAACCGGCCCCTACTGCAGAGCAGCGCGAAGTGCTGTTCCAGGCGGCGCTGCGTGCGCCCGATCATGGCCAATTGCGGCCTTGGCGGTTCATCACGGTGGAAGGCGAAGCCCGTGGGCAGTTGGGCGAGGTATTGGCCCAAGCGGTTCGGCTCAAGGGTGATGCTACGGACGGTGCCCTGGAAAAAGCCCGCGGCATGCCCCTGCGCGCCCCGCTGGTGGTGGTGGTTGTGGCCCGCTTGCAGGACCACTTCAAGGTACCCAAAAGCGAACAACTGCTGGCCGCTGGCTGCGCGGCGCAAAACATTTTGCTGGCCTCGTTTGCCCAAGGTGTCGGTGCGGTCTGGCGCACGGGCGAACTGGCCTATGCGCCACACGTCGCCCAAAGCCTGGGCTTGAGCGAAGGCGAGGAAGTGATTGCCTTCCTCTACCTGGGCACCCCGTTGAACCCGCCGCGCGAGGCGCCGGTGGTGGCAACTGCCGACTACGTCAGTGCCTGGTCTGCCTGAGCGCGGCCCCGCTATGGGGCCTCGGTTGCACCATTGCGCGCGTGCCGATAGCCGCTGACTGCTTCGTACACCGCCTTGCGTAAGCGGTTGATCCCGCCGATCGGCCGGTGGGCCTCGATGCCGTGCCAGGGGCTGAACGCCAGGTTGTCGCACATCAGGTTCTGCTCCGGGGTGTCGAAGTCCTGGGCCGGTACGCGCACGCTGGCGACGGTCTGGAACGGCGCATCGCTTTGCTTCCATTCAATGCTGGTGTCTTCGATCGGCATGTACTTGCGCGCGTCCTGCTGCTGGATCTGCAAGGCGAAGCAAGCCGGCTGGCGATCGGTGGACAACTGTTGGTTGAGCGCGCTGCGCAGGAAGTTTGGCAATTCGCGGTTCTGTTTGGGCGGGGTGTAGGGCGGGCAACTGGCCGGGTCCGGCACCACGCGGAACTTGGCATTGCCAGCGCCGAACTTGTACGGCGACACGGAGTAATAGGTGGTCTGCAGTGGGCTGGGCGGCGCCTGGGCCAGGGTGGCGTTGGCGATCATCAGGTGGCGCAGTTGCCAGGTGCGTGGGTCCCAACTGGGAAAGAACGCCATCACGGTCTTGCCGTCTGCCTGGGCGCTGATGTTCTGGCGATACTCGGCCACGTCGCTGACAAAGAAATTGGCATGGTTGAACATCACGAAGTCTTGCTCGTGTCGCGCCTGCTGGCTGGGCATCAGTTGCGTGCCGGGTACATCGAGCAGCTTGAGCGCCATGCCTCGGGCGTCGGTGGTGCTGTCGAACTGCGGGTAGGCGTTGCCATTGGACAGGCGCATCCAGGCTTGCCAGGTTTTGCCGGGCGTGGCGAACACCCCCTGGCGCAATGCCTCGGGCAGGTCTTGCAGCACGTTGACCTCGGCCTTCACGCAGCCATGGGCCTTGGCGTGGGCGTCGCGCAGGTAGCGGGTGCCTTCGCGGTGCTGGTCGACGATGCGCACTGCAGTCTGGATGATGTCCTGGGTCATGCCGGCTTCATCGGCCGGGATCTGTTCCTGGGCTGGCACGGGGCCGGAAAACTTCCAGGCGTACCAGGCGCTGCTCAATGCCCAACCCAGCAGCGCCAGGCAGGCACTCACCCAAAGGATTCGCCACAGCAAGCGGCCCAGGCCGAGCCAGAGCCGGCCGGCCAGGCGGGGTTTTTCAGCGGTGAAGAGTCGACGTTGGTTCATTGCAATTGGCTCTCCAGCGGGCCGCCCAGTACTTTCAGATATTCCAGCAAGGCCCAGCGCTCTTCGGGCTGCAGCATGCGCCCGATGACCCCGCGGCCGCGCGGGCCGTCACGGAACTCGTGACCGCTGTTGCGGTTGCCGGTGATGCGTGTGTCGTAGAGGAAACCGCCGGGGAACTGGCCGGTCTGGTAACCCAGGCGTTGCGGGTCGTATTCCAGGTTGCCGCGGTAGAACGCCGTGCTGCGCTCATCCTGGGGCGACAGCAACTGGTACAGCGTGGGCACCGAGCCGTTGTGCAAGTACGGCGCGGTGGCCCAGATGCCCTCCAGCGGTCGCGCCTTGTAGGCGCGTTTCTCCAGTACGCTGATGCCCAGGCCGAAGCCGTCCATGCGCGCGCGCTCGGCCGGATCGATCTTGGCGTCGCGGTAGGCGCGGTCTTCGACGAACGCGGTGACGTAGGCCAGGCCCTTGGCCACGGAGATTTGCTTGAGGTCCACGGTGGCCGGTGGCGGCAGCAGGCGCACGTCCAGTTTCGACAGTTCGGCCTGGGTCCACTGCAGCGCGCTGACGTCAAAGCGGTTGTTGGCGATATTGTCGGCGGCGGTAGGGTCGGTGCCCACGTAGTCGACGTCCACCAGGTGCATCTCGCGCTCCGGGCGCCCGTCGGCCTGCTTGATGGTCGGCACGTGGCACACCTGGCAGTTCTCGGCGAACAGTGCCCGGCCCTTTGCCGCCTTGGCCAGGTCGACCTTGCCCAGGATCTCTTGTGGCCAGGCGGGCGGCTTGAGCCGTTGCAGGGTTTGTTCGATGTGATACAGGTCGCGCAGGCGGGCGCTGGAGGGGTAGCGATCGGTGCCGGTCAGCGGTTGCCCGTGCTCGTCGAAGAAACTCAGCGTGGCGCCCACGCCCAGCGACTCGCCGATGTTGCGGGCCATGGGCTGGCGCGCCGAACCGGTCCACTGCACCCAGTCGAAGGTCCAGATGTCCCACAACTGCGGGTAATCCACCGGGGCGTTGCCGACGCGGTAGTTGGCTGGCGAGATGGCATCGCCAAAGGTGGCATTGGCAATCCGCCCGAACGCATCGGTACGGCCCGGGCCTTCCAGGGTGGGGTACAGGCCGCGGTGGGTGTCGTTCCAGGCCACTTTGATGAAGGTGTACATCGAGGCCTTGAACTGCGCACGCAAGGCGTCCTTGTCGGTGTCGTAGCGCTCGCCCAGCACGACGTGGGCAAAGCGGTTGAATTTCCATGGCAGGTAGTACGTGGACACCAGGCTTGCGACCAGTGCCTGGCCAAAGCTGCCACCGCGCAAGGTCGGTACGCTGGAGGGCAGCACGTGCTGGGCGGTGCCGCCGTCGATGCGGATGCCCTGGCCCTTGTAGTGCAATTCGCCGCTGTGGCAAGCCGAGCAGGTGATGTCCAGATACTGGGCCGGGTCGCCGGCATTGGCGTGGCGGGTGAAACCGACCGGCAAGTTGCCGGGGTTCAGCGCGCTGGGCTGCTGCTGGGGGTCGAACAGGAAGCCGAAGCGCGACAGGTTGCCCTGGGTGGCGAAGCGTTCGCTGGAGAAGGGCATCTCCAGCGCGGTGAACCAGTCGTAATGCAAGCCCTTCACCTGGGTGCCCTGGGGCGTGTAGTAATACGCCTCGCGATCGGCCTGGCTCCACTGGTCAAGGTAGTGCAGCCGTTCGATGGCCGGTGGGCGCGGCAGGTTGGGGTTGGCCACGAAATACAGCACCACGGCCAGGAGCACGGCCACGATGGCGGCGAGAAGCCAGAGCAGGGGGCGAACGAAGCGCAAGTTGAACATCCTTGTCTAGTTGAGGCGTGATTTATGCCTGAATCTGCTGAATGATGGCAAGTGGCTAGATCTGAAGATACATCGACCTGCTTCCGACAAAATTGAGAGAAAAAGTTGAACGTCCTACAGGCCATGCCTTGGCTTGGTGCGCTTGAGCCCCGGCGCAGTGCACGCCAGCGCTTACACTTGCGTGTAGGACTACCGCGCCTCAATGAATACGGGGCTTTCGCCAAGCTGGCGCGTGACTTGCAGTCTTCAGGCCATTCGCAGTCAACGCTGATTGCACCGTTCACGACAAAGGCGCCGTGTTGCCCCCCTCGATTCTTGAGGCGGGCAGCCGGCGCCTTTTTGTATTTTTGGCGAGGTAGGCAAATGACCAGCACCACGGTTCGCAGCGTGTGCCCCTATTGCGGCGTGGGTTGCGGCATCGTCATGAGCGTGGCCGACAACCGCGTGGTCAAGGTCAGTGGCGACAAACTGCACCCCAGCAACTTCGGCCGGCTGTGCACCAAGGGCAGCAGCTGCCACCAGCCGATCGGCGAGGGGCGCATGGCCCATGCCTACGTGCGCAGCGAGCGTGCCCGGGACCCGGCGCAAACCAGTCTGAACGAAGCGATCAGCGCCACGGCCAACCGCCTCAAGGCTTTGCTCGACCAGCATGGGCCCGATGCCCTGGCGTTCTATGTGTCGGGGCAGATGTCGCTGGAGGCGCAATACCTGGCCAATAAACTGGCCAAGGGGTTTGTGCGTACCCGGCACATCGAGTCCAACTCACGGCTGTGCATGGCCAGCGCGGGCAGCGGTTACAAGCTGTCGCTGGGGGCGGACGGGCCGCCGGGCTCCTATCAGGATTTCGACCACAGCGACCTGTTTTTTGTCACAGGGGCGAACATGGCCGACTGCCACCCGATCCTGTTCCTGCGCATGATGGACCGGGTCAAGGCGGGTGCCCGGCTGATCGTCGTCGACCCACGGCGCAGCGCCACGGCTGAGAAGGCTGGGCTGTTTCTACAGGTCCGCCCCGGTACCGACCTGGCGCTGCTCAACGGCTTGTTGCATCTGTTGTGGGAAAACGGCCATTGCAACCGCGAATTTATCGAGCGGCACACCGAAGGCTGGGCGGCGATGCCGGCGTTCCTGCAGGACTATTCACCCGCCCATGTGGCGCACATCACCGGGCTGCCGGAGGCTGACATTCGCCAGGCTGCCGAATGGATTGGCCAGGCGCCGAACTGGATGAGCTGCTGGACCATGGGCCTGAACCAGAGCACCCACGGCACCTGGAACACCAATGCCTTGTGCAACCTGCACCTGGCCACGGGGGCGATCTGTCGACGTGGCAGCGGGCCGTTCTCGCTCACGGGCCAGCCCAATGCCATGGGTGGCCGCGAAATGGGCTACATGGGGCCTGGGTTGCCGGGCCAGCGTTCGCTGCAGGTGGCTGCCGATCGCGCCTTCGTCGAACAGCTCTGGCAACTGCCCAGCGGTAGCCTGCGCAACGAAGCCACGGGCGGCACCATCGATATGTTCGAGCAGATGCGCGCAGGCACCATCAAGGCCTGCTGGATCATTTGCACCAACCCGGTGGCCAGCGTGCCCAACCGCAGCCGGGTGATCGAGGCGTTGCAGGCCGCCGAGTTGGTGATCACCCAGGACGCCTACCTGGACACCGAAACCAACCGCTACGCCGACATCCTGCTGCCCGGTGCACTGTGGGCCGAGGCCGAAGGGGTGATGATCAACTCCGAGCGCAACCTGACCCTGATGCAGAAGGCCGTCGATGCCCCCGGCGAAGCCATGGCCGACTGGCAGATCATCGCCCGGGTTGCCTGTGAAATGGGCTATGGGCAGGCCTTCAGCTATGACTCGGCCGAAGCGGTGTTCGAGGAGATCAAGGGCGCCTGGAACCCGCAGACTGGCTACGACATCCGCGGTGCCAGCTATGCCAGCCTACGCGAACAGCCGCGCCAATGGCCCTGCGCACCGGGCCGCCAGGAGCACCGCAGCCCTGTTCGCTACTGCCCCGAAGACGCCAGCGGGCCGGTGTTCCCCACGGCCAGTGGCAAGGCCACGTTCTTTGCGCGCCCGCACATGGCCCCGGCGCAAATGCCCGACGAGGACTTTCCCCTGGTGCTCAACACCGGCCGGCTGCAGCACCAGTGGCACACCCTGACCAAGACCGGCAAGGTGGCGACGCTGAACAAACTCAACCCCGGCCCCTTTATCGAATTGCACCCCGATGACGCCCGGCAATTGGGCATTGCCCCGCGCGACCAGGTGCAGGTGCGTTCACGCAATGGCGTGGCGGTGCTGCCGGCGCAGGTCAGTGACCGGGTGCTGGCGGGTAATTGTTTTGCGCCGTTTCACTGGAATGACGTGTTCGGCGAACAGTTGGCGGTCAACGCCGTGACCAGCGATGCCGTCGACCCGATTTCGCAACAACCGGAATTCAAGTATTGCGCCGTCGAGCTGACCCGCGTCGGTGGCGAACGCATTGCTGCGGTCAACGTAAGCACCCCGGCAACCCCCTCCCAGGAGTTCGACAGCATGCCTATCGCGGCTTTGGCGCGCTCGTTGGGGTTGACGGCGCAGGCGCCGTTGGCCCTGGCGGCGGATGAACAACGCTACCTGCAGGGCTTTCTGCTGGGGTTGGGCAGTGCCGCGCCGGTACCTGGCCAGGGTGTGCCGGTGCTGCCCGCCGACGCTCCGCTGGCCGTGGCCAACCGGTTGCTGGTGGATGGCCTGCTGGCGGGCATGTTTTCCCGTACAGCCGTGGCCACGCCCGCCGTCGCCGTGGCGGCGCCGCAACTGGTGCTGTGGGCGTCGCAGACCGGCAATGCCGAAGGCCTGGCGAGCCAGTGCGCGGCCCAGTTGCGCAGCGCCGGGCATGCGGTGCAGTTAAGCAGCATGGATGAGGTTACCCTGGCGCAGCTGTCGTTGGCCGCCAGCGTGCTGCTGATCGCCAGTACCTTCGGCGATGGCGACGCACCGGACAATGGCAATGGCTTGTGGCAAGCCCTGCAAGGTGAGGGCGCCGATTGTTGCAAGGGCTTGCGCTATGCGGTACTGGCGCTGGGTGATTCCAGTTACGAGCAGTTTTGCGGTTTTGGCCGCAAACTCGATGAGCGTCTGCATGGCCTGGGGGCTCAGCGCCTGGCGGCGCGGGTGGATTGCGAACCAGAGTTTCAAGGCGCCGCCCAGGCTTGGCTAAGCCAGGTATGCGAGGCCCTGGGCAACGAAACGCCCGCTGCCGTACCTGCCCCCCAAGGCGAAGCCGACTACAGCGGCTACAGCAAGCAGCGGCCTTGCCTGGTGCGGCTCAAGCACAACCGTCTGCTTAATGGCGAGGGGGCCGAAAAGGAAACCCGGCAGATCGTTTTCGACCTCAGTGACACCGGGCTGCACTATGAGGCCGGCGATGCCTTAGGCGTCTGGCCGAGCAATTGCCTGACCCTGGTCGAAGAACTGCTGGCCGAACTGGGCCTGGACAGCGGCCAGCACGTCAGCCTCATGGGCCACGGCGAGATGGCCTTGGCTGTCGCCCTGCACAAGCATCTGGAGATCACCCGCATCAGTGCCGACTGGCTGGCCTTCGTCGCCCAGCGCAGTGGTAGCGAACGCCTCAAGCGTTTGCTGGAACCGACGCACAAGGCTGAACTGAAAGCGTGGTTGTGGGGCCGGCAACTGCTCGACCTGGTCGACGAGTTCCCGGTGCGGCTCACCGTCGAAGAGCTGCTGGGCCTGCTCAAGCCCCTGCAGCCGCGGCTTTACTCCATCAGCTCCAGTGCGCGGGTGACCCCCAACGAGGTGCACCTGACGATTTCCACGGTGCGCTACCGTCACAATGATCGGGCCCGCAGCGGCGTGTGCTCGGCTTTCCTGGCCGACCGTGCAGCGAACCATTTGGTGCCGATTTTCGTGCACAAGTCGGCGCATTTTCGTGTACCGCAAAACCCGCAGGCGCCGATGATCATGGTCGGGCCGGGCACGGGCGTGGCGCCATTCCGGGCTTTCTTGCAGGAGCGCCAGGCATTGGCTGCCAGCGGCCCGAACTGGCTGCTGTTTGGCGAGCAGCGCCAGGCCTGTGACTTTTACTACCACGAGCAACTGAACAGCTGGCAGGCCAGCGGGCATTTGCAGCGCCTGGACACGGCGTTTTCCCGCGACCAGGCCGACAAGATCTACGTGCAGCAGCGCATGCTCGAACACGGCGCCCAGCTCTGGGCCTGGCTTGAGCAAGGTGCGTATTTTTATGTGTGCGGCGACGCCAGCCGCATGGCCAAGGACGTCGACGCGGCGCTCAAGGCGATCGTTAGTGAGCACGGCGCGCTTGATGCCGAGGCCGCCGAGGCTTACGTCGCCCGGTTGAGCCGGGACAAGCGCTACCTGCGCGATGTGTACTGAAAAGGAGCGCAACGTCGGGGCTTGCACCGTGGTGAACCCTTTTTTCGGACAAGCCGCAGCACCCAACCCCCTGTAGGCGCGGATTCATCCGCGAAAACCGCCTCTCCCAGCCACCTGGCACACAACCTGCTTAAATCTTCACAGGCCAACCCAAACGCAGGGTTCGGCAGCCCTCGGTGGTCAACGTCGATCACCCCTTGGGGCATTTGGTTCGGGCACGCTCCCGGATCACTTCACATAACTGAATACCAGGCAAAGGCGCCTGGAGCTTAACGGCTCCAGGCGTCTTTTTTTGCGTTTTTTTTGACCGTGAACCGGCGGCAACGAGGAACCCCTATGAACGCGCCAGCAACCATCGAGCACCGAGAAAAACTGATCATCGTCGGCAACGGCATGGTGGGGCATCACTGCGTCGAGCAACTGATCGAACGCGGTGCCCTGGCACGCTTCCAGGTGCGGGTGTTTGGCGAAGAGCGCCAACGGGCCTATGACCGCGTGCACCTGTCCGAATACTTTGCGGGCAAGGACGCCGAGGCCTTGGCCCTGGGCGATGCGCAATTGTATGGTCGGCATGGGGTTGCCTTGCACCTGCACGAATGCGTGCTTGAGATCGACCGTGAGCGCCAGGAGGTGGTCACAGCCCTTGGCCGCTATGGTTATGATCGCCTGGTACTGGCCACCGGCTCTTATCCGTTCGTGCCGCCGATTGCCGGTTCCGAAGGCGACGCGCGGCTGGTGTATCGCACCCTGGATGACCTGGATGCGATACGTGCCGCTGCCGGCAACGCGCGCCGTGGCGTGGTGGTGGGCGGTGGCCTGCTGGGGCTGGAGGCGGCCAACGCCCTCAAGTCACTGGGCCTTGAAGCCCACGTAGTCGAATTCGCTCCACGGCTGATGCCCGTGCAGTTGGACGCCGATGGTGGTGCCGCCCTGCGCGCGCAGATCCAGGCCTTGGGCGTGGGCGTACACCTGTCCCGTGCCACCCAGGCCATCGTCGCCGGGGAGAGCTATCGCTACCGGATGAATTTCGACGGTGGTGAGTTCCTCGAAACCGACCTGGTGGTGTTTTCTGCCGGTATCCGCCCGCAGGATGCCCTGGGGCGTAGCAGCGGTCTGGAAGTGGCGGCACGTGGCGGCATCGTCATTGATCAAGCCTGCCGCACCAGCGACCCACGGATTTTCGCCATCGGCGAGTGCGCTTCGTTCAATGGCTTCGTATTCGGCCTGGTGGCGCCGGGCTACAGCATGGCCCGCAACGTGGCAGCGGAGTTGGCCGGTGAGGTGGCGGCCACCTTTGGCGGTGCTGACATGTCGACCAAGCTCAAGCTGCTGGGGGTGGACGTCGGCTCCATTGGTGATGCCCACGCCGCCACCCCTGGCGCTAAGAGTTACCGCTTTATCGACGAAGCCAACGCCAGTTACCGGCGCCTGGTGGTGTCGGCGTGCGGGAAAAAGGTTTTAGGCGCGGTATTGGTGGGCGACAACAGCTACTACGACGCGCTGCTGCAATATGTGCAGAACGGCATTAACCTGCCAGCCGATCCGGCCAGCCTGATTTTGCCACTGTCCGAAGGCGCACCAGCCCTGGGCGCCGATGCACTGCCCGACACCGCAACCATTTGCTCTTGCCACAACGTGACCAAGGGCGCCATCTGTTCGGCCATTGATGGCGGCTGCAGCGACCTGCCGATGCTCAAGGCCCAAACCAAGGCCTGCACCGGTTGCGGCGGTTGCGCAGCGCTGCTCAAACAAGTGTTCGAGCATGAACTGGTGGCCCGTGGCGTGGCGGTGGACAAAAGCCTGTGCGAGCACTTTGCCTACACCCGGCAGGAGCTTTACGCACTGGCGCGCGTGGAAGGCATCAGCACCTTCGACGAGATGCTCGCCAAGCATGGTCGCGGTCATGTGGGCTGCGACATCTGCAAACCAACCGTAGGCAACATCCTCGCTTCGTGCTGGAACCAGCCCATCATGGACCCGTCCCTGGTGCCGCTGCAGGACACCAACGACACCTTCATGGCCAACATGCAGAAGAACGGTACCTATTCGGTGGTGCCGCGCATTCCCGGCGGCGAAATCACCCCGGACAAACTGATCGCCATTGGCGCGGTGGCCAAGAAATACGACCTGTACACCAAGATCACCGGCGGCCAGCGCATCGACCTGTTCGGCGCGCAGTTGCACGAATTGCCAGACATCTGGGGCGAACTGATCGAGGCGGGCTTTGAAACCGGGCACGCCTACGGCAAGTCCACCCGCACGGTGAAGTCGTGCGTGGGCAGCACCTGGTGCCGCTACGGCGTGCAGGACAGCGTGAAGATGGCACTGCTGATCGAGGACCGTTACAAGGGCCTGCGCTCGCCGCACAAGCTCAAGTTCGCGGTGTCGGGCTGCACTCGCGAATGTGCCGAAGCGCAGAGTAAGGATGTGGGCGTGATCGCCACCGAAAAGGGTTGGAACCTGTATATCAGTGGCAACGGCGGCATGCGCCCGCGCCACGCCGAACTGTTTGCCACCGACCTGGATGACGCCACGCTGATCCGCTACATCGATCGCTTTTTGATGTTCTACATCCGCACCGCCGACAAATTGCAGCGCACCTCCGTCTGGCGGGAAGGCCTGGAGGGCGGCCTGGATTTTCTCAAACAGGTGGTCATCGAAGACAGCCTGGGCTTGGGCGC
This sequence comes from Pseudomonas abieticivorans, assembly GCF_023509015.1. Taxonomy (NCBI): domain Bacteria; kingdom Pseudomonadati; phylum Pseudomonadota; class Gammaproteobacteria; order Pseudomonadales; family Pseudomonadaceae; genus Pseudomonas; species Pseudomonas abieticivorans. Next base: position 1,247,910 of record NZ_CP094975.1, on the reverse strand, counting down.
CGAGTTGGAAGCGCAGATGCAACTGGTGGTCGACCGCTACGAATGCGAGTGGGCCAATGCCCTCAAAGATCCGGAAAAGCTCAAGCGCTTCCGCACCTTCGTCAATGACAAGCGCGCCGACCCGGATATTCATTTTGTCAGGGAGCGTGGCCAGCGCCGGCCTATTGCGGCGGCCGAACTGCACTTGATCCCAACCGTCGAGGAGGTGGTTTGATGACCCCCAATAATGCTCATGCCCTGGCCAGCCCCGTGTGGCAGGCTGTGTGTTCGCGTCACGACCTGATTGCCCAGTCTGGTGTGGTTGTGTGGCTGGACGGCGCCCAAGTGGCGGTGTTCTATGTGCCGGCTACCGACCAGCAGGTGTATGCCATCGACAACCACGACCCCGAGTCTGGCGCCAACGTGATGGGGCGCGCCATTGTTGGCCATCTGAAAGGGCACCTGGTGGTGGCCGCACCGTTGTACAAGCAGCATTACGCGTTGGCCGATGGGCATTGCCTGGAGAACCCGGCGCAAAAGTTGAAGGTGTGGGCGGTGCGGTTGGTAGGGGATGAGGTGCAGATCGCCGTTTGACGCCGGCGCCTCAATTTATCTGCGAAAAAAAGCCCCCGACACCAACCGGTGCGGGGGCTTTTTCGTGGGGCCTGTGAATCAGTTGCTCTTGGCCACTTCGGGCTTGCCCTGACGCTTTTCGATGGCATCGATCAAGCGCTTGGCAAGGGCTGGGTAGTCCTCGTCGAAGTGGTGGCCGCCAGGCAGTTTCATCGCCTCGCCCACCGCGGTCTTGTCGGTGCAGCCGCTTTCGTCTGCCTCTTCGGCGCCATAGATGCAGAGCATCTTGGCCGGTGGCATCTTGGCCATTTCCGGGCCCGTGGGTGCTTCCTTACCGGCATTGCCCAGCCAACCTTCCACTTCGATCTCGAAGCTGCCACTGCGGGCGAACGCCAGCAGGATCACGGCGTCGATGCGGTTTTGATCCTCTGCCGGCAAGCGGTTGTAAATGGCCGGCAGCACGTCGGCGCCAAACGAGTAGCCGGTCAGCACGAAGCGCTTGGTGCCCCACTTCTGACGGTAGTGCTGCATGATCTCGGCAAGATCGTCTGCGCTCTGCTCAGGGGTCTTGTGCTGCCAGTAGTAGCGCAGCATGTCGATGCCTACCACCGGATAACCGAGCTTGGCCATCTCACCGGCCACGTCGCGGTCCAGGTCACGCCAGCCGCCATCGCCGGACAGGAACAGGGTCACGGTGTCGGTGGTCTGGCCAGCCGGCACTTCAACCACAGGCATGCTCAAGGCGGTGCCGTCGCTGCCCACCAGGATCTTGGTCAGCTCGTTTTTCAGGACCTGCGGCAGGTGCACGTCATAGTCGCTGATGCTGGTTTCGGCATTCGGCTGGTCGCGCACGAACGAGGCGCTGGCGTCATCCGGGTTGTCGTTCCAGGCCACTACCCAGTGGCCGTGGGCGGCTTTTTTCGGCAGCGGGGTGGCGCAGCCGGGTTGTTCCAGGCTGAAGCCCACCGACACGGCCTGGGCCTTGTCGTCGGTTTGCCTGGCCAGCCAAGCCCAGCCTTCGGCGGCGCCCGAGCCGATGCCACCGAACAACGTCGCAGGGCCGCTCAGGTGCGCCTGGGCCGCCTGCAGGTCTTGCTCCTGCTCGTCGCAATCGGTCTTGGCCAGCAACACTTGAACGATCTGTGCAGAACCGTCCTTGCTCAGGTCCAGCAGTTGCTTGTCAGTCATCGCCTGCTCGGCCGGCACCGAGAGGATCACCCGGGCCTTGGCCTTGGTGCCTGGGTTGACCAGGGTCAGGGTATTGCCAGAAGGCAGTTTCACGTGGTCCAGGCTGGCAGGGGGGGCAGGGCGGTTGACGTACCAGTAGGCCACTCCAGCCAGCACTGCCAGCACCACAATTACTGCCAGCAAAAATCGCCAGTTGCGTCGAATCATCAGCGTTTCACCAATCCTGTCAGGCCGCCCGCGATCAGGGCGGCAGTATCGGCCAGTGCCACCAGCGGATCAAGTCCAGCGGGCACGGCCATGTAACGGGGTTCCCAGTCGGGCTGGAATTTGTCTTTGAAGCGGCGCAGGCCCTGGAAGTTGTAGAGCTGCTCACCACGACGGAACACCATCGAACCCAGGCGCTGGGTCAATGGCGCGCCACGGCGCGGTTGCAGGCCGGACAACGGCACCATGCCCAGGCTGAAGCGTGTATATCCATGTTTTTTATAATGCTGGATCAGGCCGACCATCATGAATTCCATGGTCAGCTTCGGCGCTTCGGGGTGTGCGCGCATCAGGTCGAGGCTGGCCAGTTCGTGGCTGTGGGTCTCGAGCAAATTTGCAAACGCCACGGGGCGGCCTTCGAAATGGACAATCGCAATACGAAAATGCTGCAGGTACTCGGGGCTGAAGCGGCCCAGCGAGAAGCCTTTTTCACGGACGTTCTTGCCGGTGAGCCAGGCATCGGAGATCACCTTGAGTTCATCCAGCGGTGCTTCACCCGGCTCGTGGATCTCCAGCGACAGGCCGTCGCGGGTGCCGCGGTTCCAGGTGTAGCGCAAATCCTTCATCTCTTTGCCCTTGGCTTCCAGGTCGAACTTGCCAAGGTCCACCCGCGCCTCCTCGCCCAGCTTGATCGCGGTCAGGCCGATGTCCATGTAGAACGGCAAGTTCTCGGCACGCACCTGGTAGAACACCGGGCGGGCGTGATGGAAGTCGCACAGGTCGCGGAACTGCCAAATCATCTCGGCGCGTTGCTGGGTTGAGCCAATCGGGTCATACAGCGCCACCAGGCTGCGGCCACGGCGGGCGTACATCATGAAGGCATCGTTGTTGGTATGGAACAGCAAGGCCTTGTCACCCGTCAGGGCGAGGCCGCCGTCCGGCTGATCGGAGGTCATCAGGATCTTCGCGGCCTTGGCCAGGTCTTCCTGGCTAGGCAGGGTGATCACCGGGCGCGCGGTGCGCAGCAGCCAAGTCAGGGCCACGATCACCAGCAAGATCGCACTGCCCAACGCCGAGCGCAGGCCACGCGGGGCATCGGCGTCCAGGGTGAACTGCCACCACAGCTGATGCTTGTAGGGCACGTCCTGATAGGCAAACAGCAACAGCCAGATCGAGGCACCCACTACGCACGCACTGGCCACCAGGTAGAACGGCGAGAAGGGCAGTTCCAGCAGCCGGCTTGGGCGATAGAAGGAGCGACGGAACACGGCCAGCAGGGCGGCGGTGAAGATCAGTATGCTCGCTTCTTCCCAGTCGAAACCTTTTAGCAGTGAGAGCAGGGCACCCACCAGCAGCAAGATGGTGGTCAGCATCCACGCCGCCGACAGGCGCCGGCGCAGGCCTTGGGCCAACAACAGGCAAAGCACGCCGATCAGGCTGGCGCCGAAGTGCGAGGCATCGATCAGGCGGTGCGGAATCAGAAAACCCAAGTGCTCCAGGCGCGTATCGATTTCCGGGGTGGCGCCCGAGAACAGCAGCACCACGCCGGACAGGAACACCAATACCGCGAGGATCGGCGCGGCCAGGCCCGAAGCCACGCGAATGGCCTGCTGGGCAAAGAAGAAGCGCTTGGCTTCAGTGGCCAGCAACAGGATGCACGCCAGGATCAGCGGCAACATCACGTAGATCAGCCGGTACAGCAGCAGTGCCGCAGCCAGGGGCGCGGCCCCCAGTTCATTGGCAAAGGCTGCCAGCAGGATGGCTTCGAACACGCCGACCCCGCCCGGCACATGGCTGAGCACGCCAGCGGCCAGGGCCAGCAGGTACACCAGCACGAAAGCGCCAAAGGGCGGCGCTTCGGGCAATAACAGGTACAGCACGGTAGCCGCCGCCAGCACGTCCAGGGCGGTGATCAGCAGTTGCAGCAGGGTCAGGCGCAGGCCCGGCAGGCGCAACGTCCGACGGCCTACCTTGACCAGCAAATTATGCGCAATCGGTTGCTCACCGAGGCGACGGCGATAAATGCCCACGGCCAATAACAGCGTCAGGCCCAGGATGACGCCCGCCACGGTGCCTAACAGGGCTTGCGACAAATGCAGGGCGGCGGAGGCGGCGGGTAGGTTGCTCAGCGTCGCCAAGGCGGCCAACGGCGGCAGCGCGCAGCCCAGCGAAAGGCTGGCGAACAGGGTCATGCGTGCCACTTCGGCGGCACCGATACCATGGCGGGCGTACAGGCGATAACGCACCGAGCCCCCCGACAGCAGCGACAAGCCGATGGCGTTGCCAATGGCGAAGGCGGTGAAACCGCCCAATACCAAGGTGCGCGCGGGCAGCTTCACGCTGGCGTAGCGGCTGGCCGACCATTCATAGCCCAACAACACGACAAAGCCCAGCGCAGCCGCCACCAAGGCGCCGATCAAGGACGCACGCGGGGTGCTCAGCACCGAATCATGCAGCGCATAGATATCCAGTTCGCTAAGCAAGTGCCGACAGGCGATCAAGGCAATGCCGAACAGCAGCAATGTCACAGCCAGGCCGATCGGTTGGCGGTATTTGCTCAGCAGGTCCAGCCATTGCATGCGGCTGGGGTTCAGCGGGTGTTGGGCAGGCACGGCATCAGGCAGTTCGGGCGAGTCGGGGCGCATCAATGACCTCGTGGATTGTGCGCAACAGGATCAATGTATCCAGTCAAGTTACCAATCCTTATGGACAAAATAATTCGGAGCATATTAACCCGTTTGGCCATTTTTCGGGCCGAACGCGCTCAGCGACAGGGGAAGTTTCATCTAGGCATCAAGCATAGACGCCGTGAAGTGTGGACTACAATAAGTCAGAAATGTGTCAAACGTATTATTTTACACATACAAAAAAGGCCACTCTTTCGAGTGGCCTTCTTTGATATTTGGTTGCGGGAGCCGGATTTGAACCGACGACCTTCGGGTTATGAGCCCGACGAGCTACCAGACTGCTCCATCCCGCGTCTGTGGGGGCGGATTCTACAGGCCACAGCGCAGGTGTCAATCTTTAAATTCAAGGTTTTGCAAATTTAATAGGAAGCGGCCAACTCATTGTCTATTCGAGCTTTTTTGCCAAAGCTAGACAAAATAGACAGACACAAAAAAGGCCACTCTTTCGAGTAGCCTTTTTTGATGTTTGGTTGCGGGAGCCGGATTTGAACCGACGACCTTCGGGTTATGAGCCCGACGAGCTACCAGACTGCTCCATCCCGCGTCTGTGGAGTGAATTCTACAGAATCTCCGGGGCATGTCAAATGCTCTTTTCAAGAAAACACTTGTCGTTCAATCGCTTAGCTCGGCATGAGGGGGCTGCGAGGCAGGCGGGGCGGGGGTTGTAGGCCTATCAGGGGTGCTTTTTCGATTGAGAAAATAAATCCGTGAGCGGCTGTCGCGTAGGCAAATACGGCCGATGCTGTGCGAGAAAAGGCGCCAATGCGATACTGTCGGCTCCTTTATAGTGATTGCACCGGTCATGACGCAGCGCAAAATCATCCATGTCGACTGTGATTGCTTCTATGCAGCGATCGAGATGCGCGACGACCCACGCCTGGCTGGCAAGCCATTGGCGGTGGGTGGCTCGGCGGACCGGCGCGGGGTGATCGCCACCTGCAACTACGAAGCGCGGGCCTATGGCGTGCGCTCGGCGATGTCGTCGCACCAAGCGCTCAAGCTGTGCCCGGACCTGACCATCGTCAAGCCGCGCATGGATGCTTATAAAGAAGCCTCGCGCGAGATCCAGGGCATCTTTCGCGAGTACACCGAGTTGATCGAGCCGCTGTCTTTGGACGAGGCCTATCTGGATGTATCCGACTGCGTGCATTTTGCCGGTAGCGCCACGCGTATTGCCCAGGACATCCGGCGCAAGGTTTCCCAGCGTCTGCACATCACCGTGTCGGCAGGGGTGGCGCCCAACAAGTTTCTGGCCAAGATTGCCAGCGACTGGCGCAAGCCCAATGGGTTGTTTGTGATCACCCCTAAAGAGGTCGAGGATTTTGTCTCGGTGCTGCCGGTTAACAAGCTGCACGGGGTGGGCAAAGTCACCGCCGACAAGCTGGCGCGCCTGGGCATCGTCAGTTGCGAAGACCTGCGCGACTGGAAAAAACTGGCGTTGGTGCGCGAGTTCGGCAGCTTTGGCGAGCGCCTGTTCAACCTGGCGCGCGGCATCGACGAGCGGCCGGTGCAGAATGACAGCCGGCGCCAGTCGGTGAGTGTCGAGAATACCTATGATGCCGACCTGCCAGACCTGGCCAGTTGCCTGGCCAAACTGCCGGAGCTGATGGACACCCTGGCCACGCGCATGGCCCGCCTGGACAGCAGCTACCGGCCGGGCAAGCCGTTTGTGAAGGTCAAGTTCCACGATTTCAGCCAAACCACCCTGGAACAGGCGGGCGCAGCGCGCGATCGGGAGAGCTACGAGCAGCTTTTGACCCAGGCGATTGCGCGGGGTGGCAAGCCGGTGCGGCTATTGGGGATTGGCGTGCGGTTGCAGGATTTGCGCGGGGCGCACGAGCAGCTGGAGTTGTTCAGCTGACCCTCCTTTGTGTAGGCGCGGCGGTCCGGGACACCGGACCGCCGCGCCTACAGGGTTGGCCTCAGGCGCCGGGGTCGGCGACCAGGCGGCCGGCATCCTTGACCAGCGACTTGAGGAATTGCTGTTGCAGTTCCGGGTCGTTGCGGGTCAGTTCGATCAGGCTTTGTTCCAGCTCGCTGGCTTCTTCTTCAAGGCCCAGGTCTGACAGGCGCTTGACCCGGTGCACCCACTGATTGACCTCCTGGCCTTCCAGGTCATCGAAGATCAAGCCATGGGCCTCCACCAGCTTGCCGCGCAAACTCGGGCTCAAGGCCAAGGTGGCATCGGCGCGCACGCTGTCATCGGCATCTTCCACGGCCAGCTTGAGTTGGCTGATGCGGTTCAAATCCTGTTCGGCGAACGGGCTGTCCAGCAGGTTCAGGCGCAGTACACCATTGCGGTCGGTGGTCAGGTCGTAGTTCTGCTTGCCCGACTGCACTTCAACCGGGCGCTCGCTCCAGGGCAGGCTGGTGTGCTCCAGGCGCTTGTCCTTTTGCACATCGTCCACCCCGGCCAGGTTCTGTTGCGCCCGGCCGTTGGATTGCACGTTCATGAACGGGTTGAGCCCGGCCACGCCGTAGTTGATCCAGTCCTTGGTGACGCTGTCCGGCAGGCGCCCGAGCATGATCACGTTGAGCACGTTAGCCCCCACGCCTGCGACCACGGCCACGGCGCCCAGCGGGATTTCATACACTTCGCGCCAGGGTTGGTACGGCGTATAGCGATCGTAGTGGCGGGTAACCTCGAACTCGGTGATTTCGAAGGTCTTTTGCTCGCGAATCCGGATGCGCCGCTGAGGCAATTCCAGGGCCTGGGGTTCGCCCACGTCGATCTGCAAGCTGTGGTCGAGCAACTTGCGCTCGACCCGCTCCTCGTGTTCGCTGCGCTGGGACATGTGGTTGGCACAGCCGCTGACCAGCAGGGCGGCGCACAGTGCGCCGCCCTGAAGGCTGATGGTACTTCGCTTGAACATGGTATCTCTGGTATCAGCGACGCACGCGCGCCTGGATAAACGACAGCACGTCGGCCACTGGCAGTGCCTGAGCTTCACCTTCGGTGCGGCTCTTGTACTCCAGGTTGCCTTCGGCCAGGCCGCGATCACTGACCACGATGCGATGCGGGATGCCGATCAGTTCCATGTCGGCGAACTTGATGCCCGGGCTGGTTTTTTTGTCACGGTCATCCAGCAGCACTTCGTAACCGGCAGCGGTCAGTTCGGCGTACAGCTTGTCGGTCGCCTCGCGAACCTGCTCGGTTTCGTAGCGCAGCGGTACCAGGGCGATCTGGAACGGCGCCAGGGTGTCGCTCCAGATGATGCCGCCGGCATCGTAGTTCTGCTCGATAGCTGCAGCCACCACGCGGGACACGCCAATGCCGTAGCAACCCATGGTCAGGGTGACGGGCTTGCCGTTCTCGCCCAGCACCTGGCACTTCATCGCTTCGCTGTACTTGGTGCCCAGCTGGAAGATGTGCCCCACTTCGATGCCGCGCTTGATGCTCAGGGTGCCTTGGCCGTCCGGGCTTGGGTCACCGTTGACCACGTTGCGCAGGTCGGCGATCTCCGGTACCGGCAGGTCGCGTTCCCAGTTCACGCCAAAGTAGTGTTTGTCGTCGATGTTCGCGCCCACGCCAAAGTCGCTCATCAGCGCCACGGAACGGTCGATGATGCACGGCAGCGGCAGGTTCAGCGGGCCCAGGGAACCGGCACCGGCGCCAATGGCGTCGCGCAGTTCGGCTTCGTTGGCCATGACCAGCGGGCTTGCCACCAGCGGGTGGTTGGCGGCCTTGATTTCGTTCAACTCGTGGTCGCCACGGATCACCAGGGCGATCAGCTTGCCTTCTTCGGCCGCGTGCACGATCAGGGTCTTGACGGTTTTTTCGATGGCCAGGCCAAAGTTTTCCACAAGGTCTGCGATGGTCTTGGCGTTCGGCGTATCGACCAGGCGCAGTTCTTGGGTGGCAGCGCCACGGGCTTTCTCACGTGGTACCGCTTCGGCCTTCTCGATGTTGGCAGCGTAGTCGGAGGTGTCGCTGAAGACGATATCGTCTTCACCGGACTCAGCCAGCACGTGGAACTCGTGGGAGCCTGCGCCACCGATCGAACCGTTGTCGGCTTCCACCGGGCGGAACTTGAGGCCCAGGCGGGTGAAAATGTTGCAGTACGCCAGGTGCATGCGGTCGTAGGTCTGCTGCAGCGAGGCCTGGTCGGCATGGAAGGAGTAGGCGTCCTTCATGATGAACTCGCGGCCGCGCATCAAGCCGAAGCGTGGGCGGATTTCATCGCGGAATTTGGTCTGGATCTGGTACATGTTGATGGGCAGCTGTTTATAGCTGTTCAACTCGTTGCGCGCGATGTCGGTGATCACTTCTTCGTGCGTGGGGCCTGCACAGAATTCGCGGTCGTGACGGTCTTTGAGGCGCAGCAATTCAGGCCCGTACTGTTCCCAACGGCCCGATTCCTGCCACAGCTCGGCGGGCTGGATGCCTGGCATCAGCACTTCCAGGGCGCCAGCGGCGTCCATTTCTTCGCGCACGATGGCTTCAACCTTGCGCATCACACGAAGACCCATCGGCAGCCAGGTGTACAGGCCCGAGGCAAGCTTGCGGATCATGCCGGCACGCAGCATCAGCTGGTGGCTGATCACGACGGCGTCAGAAGGGGTTTCTTTGAGTGTGGCGAGCAAATATTGACTGGTGCGCATGGTAGGCCGTTGTCTGTTGCTGAATTTTATCGAAGCTGGGCATTGTACGGTGCGGGGTCTGCGACGTACAGGGCAAGCCCGGCTGTGGCGATGGCGGGGCGTTTGTGGCACCTATAAATAGAAAAAGCCCGGCATGAGCCGGGCTTCTTTATACCGCTGGCGAGTGCCCTGTGATTACAGGATCGACAGAGGGTAGTCGACGATCAGGCGGAACTCGTCGATGTTGCCTTCGGCCTGGTCAGCATTGCCACGGTGCCATGCTTGGCGAATACGGAAGGACAGGTCTTTGGCTGGGCCTTCCTGTACGACGTATTTAGCCTCGACGTTGGTTTCGTGGTGCTTGCCATCTTCACCGTAACCGTATGCACGGTATGGGCTATCGGCAGCCATTTTGGTGCCGTCGATGCCGTCACCGTGTGCGTAGCGAGCCATGAAGCTGAGGCCCGGCACGCCGAAGGTCGCCATGTTCAGGTCATAACGAGCCTGGAACGATTTCTCGCCTGGGCCGTTGAAGTCAGAGTACTGAATGGAGTTGGCGAGGAAAATCGAGTCGCCGCCGTTGTTCTTGTCACCCACACCGATGTAGTCGAATGGCGTGTCGCCGTTCACTTTCTGGAACGCGACGGTCACGGTGTGTGCAGCCAGGAACGAGTAGGCCGCCGACAGCGAGAAGGTATTGTTGTCGATGGCGCCAGCGTTCGAAGCGCCGGTGTCAGTGGTGCGGTAGTAGTTGAAGTCGAAGGTCAGCGACTGATCGGTGGCCAGCGGCAACACGTAGTTCAGGTTGGTGTAGTACTGGTTCCAGATGTCTTCCAGCTTGGCGCCATACAGGGAAGCTGTGAAGTTATCGTTGAACGCGTACTTGCCACCGGCATAGTCAGCCGTCTTGGTCGGGATGCCGGCATAGGTAGCCCACAGGTCGCCATCACGGTTGGTGGTGTTCGGGCCGGTACCGGAGTAGAAGTGACCGCCTTCCAGGTCCAGGTTTTTGACTTCGCTGCTCATCAGGCTGATGCCGCTGACGGTTTGCGGGGTCAGGCGGGAACCGCCGACGGCAAACACAGGGGCTGTGCTTGGCTGCTGGTCGCCGATTTTCAGCATGGTCTTGGAGATGCGGAACTTGATCGCAGCGCCGGCCTTGCTGTAGCTGTCGTGGTTCGCGCCTGGGCTGGTGGTGCCATCGTCGTTCTGGATGGTTTCGGTGGTCAGGTTGTTGGAACCGGAGCTGCCTGCGCCGCCGTCCAGTTTCAAGCCCAGGTAACCGAATGCATCAACACCGACCCCGATGGTGCCTTGGGTGAAGCCCGAGCTGTACACGCCCTGGATGCCTTGGCTCCAGTCTTTGTCGTCAGCCGCGCCGTCCTTCTTGTTACGGTTGAAGTAGTAGTTGCGAAGCAGCAGGTTCAGGGTGCTGTCTTCGACAAAGCCCTTGGAGTCTGCCTGATCGCTGACGAAGGCTGCTGCGGTTGCCAGTTGCGACGATGCCGCGGTGACTGCCAGTGCGATTGCGCTCCACTTAATCACTTTCATCGTGATTTGCTCCTTTGGTTTTTAGGAAGAGTACTGCCGTCCCACCTGATTTATTATCTGGGCGGCTCTTTCTTTTTGTGTCGGCGCAAACTTATATCACGCAGACTGTAATGGCGATACTTGCAAGCTCAACCTTTCTGCTTCTTTACGGCCCTGTCGCAAAAAGTTTCGTCCATGTCGCAAATCACAGCCCGATTTTACGGGCTGTACAACTACAGCGCTGTTTTCGAAGGCTTGAGCATAGGTAGAAACGTTCTAAGCTCCTGCAGTGAAAACTCCATGGTACGTCCATGCAACTGTTGTTATTTGTCGCCTGTCACTCACGTCCCGCAAGCGCCGGCTGACTTGGATGTGTATGAATGCAACAAGCGTGCTCAAACGTGCCACGCGATGACAAAATTTTCACTTTTTTGCGTTTGTGCGCGCTACGCCTCATGAAATCGGGCCTTCGGCCGCCCCACAATCCTTGCTTGACGGCCGCCCGGCATTCGGGCTGGCGCAAACGTTTTTTGCAAAGCGTTACCGGCTTCCCTGAAAAGTGGGAAGTTCACGCATGGCTGGCGCACTGACATTACTCACAATGTTCCTTTTTGGTGCGAAAAGTAGCGTTCGGCCCACAGAGGGTAGCCGAGCCCCGACGTTTGGCAAATCTGCCCTGCAAGACAGGTTTGGCGGGGCCTTGTAGATTTTTGCAGCGGGCCGGTTAGAAAGGTAGCTAACGAACTTTTCACATTTGGACGCAAAATTGGCAGCGCAGTGGCAGGTTGAAACCTGTTGGTGCGTCGAGCACCAAAATCGAGCCGATTGCTGTGCCGATTCCAGTAAGGTCGATGCCCAAATTCCATTCCCCGTGATCCCTTAGGCGAAGCCGGGTATCCTGTGGGCCTGTGGGCCGCTGCCTGTGCTTGCGGCTTAACGAAAAATTCACGAACGCTCGGAGAAATCACCGTGTTTTCTTTAGATTCGCGCCTGGCGCAAGACACTGTGGTCATCGGGGATTTCCCGTTGAGCCGGCTGCTGTTATCCAATGATTGCAACTACCCCTGGTTTATCCTGGTGCCTCGTATCGAGGATATCAGTGAGGTGTTTCAGCTCAGTGACAAGGACCAACTTCAACTGTGGCAGGAAACTACCGCGCTGTCGGCAAGCCTAAAAAGTGCTTTCGTCGCCGACAAACTTAATGTCGCTGCGCTGGGTAATGTAGTCAGTCAGTTGCACATGCACGTGATTGTGCGGTATCGCGACGACGCGGCATGGCCGGCACCGGTATGGGGTAAACATCCGGCAAAGCCTTACACGGCAGAGCAACTTTCAAGGCTGCTGGATAAGTTTAAAAGTGCGTTGCCCGTTGGCCTCGTGTTGGCGCAGGTGGCGTCATGAGTCTGGAAGCGCGTGTGATGGAGCTGGAAACTCGCCAGGCCTTTCAGGATGACACCATCCAGGCGTTGAACGACGTGTTGGTGCAACAGCAGCGCGTGGTTGAGCGGCTGCAACTGCAGATGGCCGCCTTGCTCAAACGCCATGAAGAAATGGTCGGGCAATTCGAAAGCAGCGAAGAAGAAGCGCCGCCGCCTCATTATTAATGAAGGCATAAAAAAACCCGCGAGGTCTTCGCGGGTTTTTTTGTGGGCGCTGATCAGCGGCGGGGGGAGGCTGCGATCACGTCTTCGGCCTGCAGGCCTTTGTCGCGGTTCATCACCGAGAACTCCACGCGCTGGCCTTCGACCAGTACGCGATGGCCTTCGCCGCGGATGGCGCGGAAGTGAACGAAGATATCGTCACCCGAATCGCGCGAGATGAAACCGAAGCCCTTGGAGGTGTTGAACCACTTCACGGTGCCGGTATCGCGGTTGCTCATGTCGTAGGACGCCGACGGAGCGCTGGTTGGTGAGGAGCGATAAAAGCTCACGGCCAGGTGCAGCAGCACCGCGATCACGGCGCAAGCAAGGCTGAGCAGGATGGTCGGCTGGCCGGCCACCACTGGCAAAGGTGCCAGCAACGCGAGGACTTGCAGGATGACGGCCAGTACCAGCAGGGCGCTGACCAGGTTTTGCAATTGGTGACGAGGACCTTTGTTCCAGTACGGGATGACCGGGGCAAGGATCAGGTTGAGCAGGCCGAAGAACGCCAGGTAAACGGCGTCGGGTTGTTGCAGGTAGGGAGTCGCTTCGGCTCGCAGGCTGGGTATAAAGGACAGCAGCAAGGCTGCCGCGCCCGTTAACAGATGGACAATCTTCAACATTTTATTGGCTCACATTCAGACGGATCACAAGGAAGAGCTGATTTCCCACGGTGCGCTTCGACAATAAAATGAAGCACCGGTCACGTGGTCGGTTCAGCCTATGCGCCCACCGCCACGGTAAACGGCGCGGACGACACACGGCTATTTAACAGCAAAGCCGTTAGCGACTCAAATCAGCGCGGTGAGCGGTGTCATGCAGGGTGTGTCGGGGGGCGCCGCGCGTGGATTTGCGCGGATCTGCCGCATGGCGGCGGTGCGACAAAGGCTGCGTACGGCTAATACTCTTGCTAAAGTGGGCCGGTAACGCTTGGCTACACCATCATTTAATGGAGAGTTAGATGGCTATTGATATCGGTATTAGTGCACAAGATCGTAAGTCGATCGCGGACGGTCTGTCGCACTTGTTGGCGGACACCTACATTCTTTATCTGAAAACCCATAACTTTCACTGGAACGTCACCGGGCCGGCTTTCCGCACCCTGCACCTGATGTTCGAAGAGCAGTACAACGAACTGGCCCTGGCCGTCGATTCGATCGCCGAACGTATTCGTGCGCTGGGTTTCCCGGCGCCAGGTGCCTATTCGATCTACGCGCGCTTGTCTTCTATCAAGGAAGAAGAAGGCGTGCCGGCGTCCGACGACATGATCAAGCAACTGGTCGAAGGCCAGGAAGCGGTCACCCGTACCGCGCGCGGTCTGTTCCCGTTGCTGGATAAAGTCAGCGATGAGCCCACCGCTGACCTGTTGACCCAGCGTATGCAGGCCCACGAGAAAACCGCGTGGATGCTGCGCTCGTTGCTGGAAGGCAAATAAGCCCCTGCAGTTCAGCGCCTTGCCTGCAATGGGCAGGGCGCCTCCCGGCCCCTGCAACTTAAGGGCTATATTGTGATAAAAGAATATCACCCCGAGGCTACAAGAGCCGGGTGTTAAATCTTCCAAAGTACCCCATTGAAGTGTTTTAACGACGGTATTTACTATCGCTGGCTGTTTGGCGTTAGGTCCTACGTCAATAGGGAAGTGTTCTGCTGGTTAACAGTGGGGTGGTTAAGGTTTTATAGGCTTTCGGCATTATTGTCTCTGCCGGCATCTATGCCCGTGGAGCACTTGAAAGGAAGCCTGATCATGACCAAGGAAGTTGTTTGCTCCCATCGATCGCTGGCCAAGTACGGCGCGATCAAGGTGGATCCTTTTGTTGAGGATTTCAACATGGGCCTCGCCCAGCCGCTTTCCAAATCGGTGCGGCTCAATGGTTTTGCCACTTGCCTGCGGCTAGAGCAGGTGTACTGGCGGATTCTGGAGCGCATCGCCAAAATCAACGAATGTTCGGTAAACGCGATCCTGTCCTATATTGATCGCGAGGTTCACCTGCGCCATGGTGGCGTGAAGAATTTCAGCGGGCTGATCCGCGTGGTGTGCGTGGTACACCTGCTGGAGCGCTTATAGCAGCAGCGACGGTGCCGACGGTGGGCGAGCCCTGGGTCGGGGTTCTGCTGCCGCCGGTGCAATCGGTGCCGCGCCACGGCTGCACAGCATCCATTAACCGGATATAATCCCGCTCTTTACTGCGTGGCCTGGCCCGCGCTGTGGTTAATTGGTTGCCGAGACACTCCCATGCCGATGTATGACTATCAATGCGCCTCCTGCGGTCACCAAATGGAAGCCATTCAGAAAATCAGTGCGCCGCCTTTGACGGACTGCCCAGCCTGCCAGGCGCCGGAGCTGAAAAAAATGCTCTCCATGCCGGGTTTTCGCCTGAGTGGCACCGGCTGGTACGAAACCGACTTCAAGACCGGCAGCAAAAAGAATCTGGCGGGCGGCGACAAAGCCGATTGAGTTGAACCGCACCCGCAGGGTCTTGCACTATATAAGGTCACCGAGCCTGGCAAGGCCTCCAACGAACGACGAATGACGAGAAGCGAACGACTATCATGATGCGCAGCCATTATTGCGGCCAACTGAACGAGAGCCTGGAAGGCCAGGAAGTCACCCTGTGCGGTTGGGTCCACCGCCGCCGCGATCACGGCGGGGTGATCTTCCTTGACATCCGCGACCGTGAAGGCCTGGCCCAAGTGGTCTTCGACCCGGATCGCGCCGACTCCTTCGCCGCCGCCGACCGCGTGCGCAGCGAATATGTGGTCAAGGTGACCGGCAAGGTGCGCCTGCGTCCGGCCGGTGCCGGCAACGCCAACATGGCCTCGGGCGCCATCGAAGTGCTGGGCTACGAGTTGGAAGTGCTGAACGAAGCCGAAACCCCGCCGTTCCCGCTCAACGAATATTCCGACGTGGGCGAAGAGACTCGCCTGCGCTATCGCTTCATCGACCTGCGTCGCCCAGAAATGGCCGAGAAGCTGCGCCTGCGTTCGCGCATGACCACCAGCATCCGTCGCTACCTGGACGAAAATGGCTTCCTGGACGTCGAGACGCCGATCCTCACCCGTGCCACCCCTGAAGGCGCGCGTGACTACCTGGTGCCAAGCCGTACCCACGCCGGTAGCTTCTTCGCCCTGCCGCAATCGCCGCAGCTGTTCAAGCAACTGCTGATGGTGGCCGGTTTCGACCGTTACTACCAGATCGCCAAGTGCTTTCGCGATGAAGACCTGCGTGCCGACCGTCAGCCTGAGTTCACTCAGATCGACATCGAGACCAGCTTCCTCAACGAGGAAGACATCATGGGCCTGACCGAAGGCATGATCCGCAACCTGTTCAAGGAAGTGCTGGGTCTGGAATTCGGTGAATTCCCGCACATGACCTGGGAAGAGGCCATGCGCCGTTACGGCTCCGACAAACCAGACCTGCGTAACCCGCTGGAACTGGTGGACGTTGCCGACCAACTCAAAGAAGTTGAGTTCAAGGTGTTCAGCGGCCCGGCCAACGACCCTAAAAGCCGCGTGGCCGCCTTGCGCGTACCCGGCGGGGCGAGCATGCCGCGCAGCAAGATCGACGACTACACCAAGTTCGTCGGCATCTACGGTGCCCGTGGCCTGGCGTACATCAAGGTCAACGAACGCGCCAAGGGCGTCGAAGGCCTGCAATCGCCAATCGTCAAGAACATCCCCGAAGCCAACCTGAACGTGATCCTGGATCGCGTTGGCGCAGTCGACGGCGACATCGTGTTCTTTGGCGCCGACAAGGCCAAGATCGTCAGCGAAGCCCTGGGTGCCCTGCGCATCAAGGTCGGTAACGACCTGAGTCTGTTGACCAGTGAGTGGGCGCCAATGTGGGTCGTCGACTTCCCGATGTTCGAAGAGAACGACGACGGCAGCTTCACCGCCTTGCACCACCCGTTCACCGCGCCCAAGTGCTCGCCTGAAGAACTGGCCGCCAACCCGGCCACCGCTTTGTCGCGCGCCTACGACATGGTCCTGAACGGCACTGAGCTCGGTGGTGGTTCGATCCGTATCCACCGCAAGGAAATGCAGCAAGCCGTGTTCCGCCTGCTGGGTATCAGCGAAGCCGAACAAGAAGAGAAGTTCGGCTTCCTGCTCGACGCCCTGAAATACGGCGCACCACCCCACGGTGGCCTGGCTTTCGGCCTGGACCGCCTGGTGATGCTGATGACCGGCGCCCAGTCGATCCGCGAAGTGATCGCGTTCCCGAAAACCCAGAGCGCGGCCTGCGTCATGACCCAGGCACCGGGCCTGGTCGACGCCAAGGCGTTGCGTGAGCTGCACATTCGCCTGCGCGAACAGCCAAAGGCTGAGTAAGGGCTGAACAAGAGCGCATCCCAGGATGCGCTTTTTGTTGCGGCGCCTGGTTCGCGGATAAATCCGCTCCTACAACAGCACACCCCGTAGGAGCGGATTTATCCGCAAACCAGTTACCGCAAATGTCTGAAAAAAAGAACGACGGAGTTAGTTATGGCGGGTCATTCCAAGTGGGCGAACATCAAGCACCGCAAAGAACGTCAGGATGCCAAGCGCGGCAAGATCTTCACCAAGTGGATTCGTGAACTGACCGTCGCCGCCCGTGCCGGCGGCGGTGATCCAGGCTCCAACCCACGGCTGCGTCTGGCCCTGGACAAGGCGCTGGGCGCCAACATGAGCCGTGACATCATCGACCGTGCGGTGGCGCGTGGTACTGGCGCTGCCGGCAGCGATGACGTTGAAGAGCTCAGCTACGAAGGCTATGGCCCGGGTGGCGTGGCGGTCATGGTCGAGTGCATGACCGACAACCGCAACCGTACCGCCGCAGCCGTGCGCCATGCGTTCAGCAAGTGTGGCGGCAACCTGGGCACCGATGGTTCGGTGGCGTACCTGTTCGAGCGCAAGGGCCAAATCTCTTTCGCCCCGGGCGTGGACGAAGACGCGCTGATGGAAGCGGCCATGGAGGCCGATGCCGATGACGTGGTCACCAACGAAGACGGCTCGATCGACGTGTTTACCTCGTTTGCCGGCTTTTATGCGGTAGGCAATGCCCTGGAGGCGGCCGGTTTCAAGGCCAGCGACGCCGAGATCGTGATGTTGCCGACCACCAGCGCCGAACTGGACCTTGAAGGTGCGGAAAAAGTCCTCAAGCTGATCGACATGCTCGAAGACCTGGACGACGTGCAAAACGTCTACTCCAACGCCGATATCCCGCAGGAGGTGATGGAGCAGCTCGGCTGACCCATTGCCTGTTTCACGCTTGAAGCCGAAGCCGGTAGGTTGCGATGATGCAGCCCACCGGCTTCGGCTTCTGCCATTCAGCGGGCGTGCAGATGCGCCCTTAGCGAGCAACACGATTTATGACGCTTATTCTTGGGATCGACCCAGGCTCCCGGATCACCGGTTACGGCATCGTTCGCGATACCGGCCGTGGCTGCGAGTACGTGGCGTCTGGTTGTATCCGCACCGGCGCGGGCGAGTTGCACGATCGCCTGCAAATCGTGTTTCGCGGCGTGCGCGAGGTCATCCAGACCTACAAGCCGGTGACCATGGGCATCGAGCGGGTGTTCATGGCACGCAACGCCGACTCTGCGCTCAAGCTCGGCCAGGCCCGTGGTGCGGCCATCGTCGCGGCCGCGGAAGAGGGGTTGGAGATTGCCGAGTACAGTGCCACCCAGGTCAAGCAGGCGGTGGTCGGCACCGGTGGTGCCAACAAAGAGCAGGTACAGATGATGGTCATGCACTTGCTCAAGCTTACGCAAAAGCCGCAGATCGACGCCTCCGACGCCTTGGCGATTGCCCTCACGCATGCCCACACCCGTTCCAGCCTGATCCCACATGGGCTGACGACAGCGCGTAGTCGGGGCGGGCGCCTGCGACTCTGATAGCATCATGGGCTAATACTTTTTTACTGGCAGGTCGGCTCAGACCTGCTTTTATGGCGATAAAGGATCTGAACGTGATTGGACGCTTGCGCGGTACCCTGGCTGAGAAGCAGCCGCCGCACCTGATTCTGGATGTCAACGGCCTGGGCTATGAGCTGGAAGTGCCCATGACCACGCTGTATCGTTTGCCGCCGGTCGGGCAGCCGGTCACCTTGCACACCCACTTGGTCGTGCGTGAGGATGCTCAGTTACTCTACGGCTTCTTCGAACGGCGTGAGCGCGAGTTCTTCCGAGAGCTGATCCGCCTCAATGGCGTGGGCCCGAAACTGGCCCTGGCGTTGATGTCCAGCCTGGAAGTAGACGAACTGGTGCGCTGCGTGGCGGCCCAGGACACCTCGGCCCTGGTCAAGGTGCCAGGCGTTGGCAAGAAAACCGCCGAGCGCTTGCTGGTCGAGCTCAAGGACCGCTTCAAGTCGTGGGAAGCGGCGCCGAGCATGTTTGAACTGATGCCGACCGGGCCGAACACCGCGCCACCGGTGGCGACCGCCGAGAACGACGCGGTCAGTGCACTGATTTCCCTGGGCTACAAGCCCCAGGAAGCAAGCAAGGCCGTCGGCGCGATCAATGCCAAGGGCCTGAGCAGTGAAGATTTGATTCGCCGAGCCCTGAAGGGAATGATTTAAGTGATTGAAGCCGACCGACTGATTGCCGCCACCACCGGGCGCGACCGCGAAGAGCAGCAAGACCGCGCGATTCGCCCGTTGAGCCTGGCCGATTACATCGGCCAGCCCACGGTGCGCGAACAGATGGAGTTGTTCATCCAGGCCGCCCGCGGGCGCAGCGAATCCCTGGACCACACCCTGATCTTCGGCCCGCCGGGGCTGGGCAAAACCACCCTGGCCAACATCATCGCCCAGGAAATGGGCGTGTCGATCAAGAGCACCTCGGGCCCGGTGCTGGAACGCCCCGGCGACCTGGCGGCGATGCTGACCAACCTTGAGCCGCACGATGTGCTGTTCATCGATGAGATTCATCGCCTGTCGCCCATCGTCGAGGAAGTGCTGTACCCGGCCATGGAAGACTTCCAGCTGGACATCATGATCGGCGAAGGCCCGGCCGCCCGCTCCATCAAGCTCGACCTGCCGCCGTTCACCCTGGTCGGTGCCACCACCCGGGCTGGCATGCTCACCAACCCGCTGCGTGATCGCTTCGGTATCGTCCAGCGCCTGGAGTTCTACAGCACGGCGGATTTGGCGACCATCGTCATCCGTTCGGCCGGCATTCTGGGCTTGCCGATCGAAGACGAAGGCGCCTTCGAAATCGCTCGTCGTGCACGCGGTACGCCGCGTATCGCCAACCGCCTGTTGCGTCGGGTGCGCGATTTTGCCGAAGTGCGTGGCAAGGGCCACATCACCAAGCCCATCGCCGACCTTGCGCTGAACCTGCTGGACGTCGACGAGCGCGGTTTCGACCACTCCGACCGGCGCCTGTTGTTGACCATGATCGAGAAGTTCGACGGAGGCCCGGTGGGCGTCGACAGCCTGGCTGCGGCCATCAGTGAAGAGCGGCACACCATCGAGGACGTACTGGAACCCTATCTGATCCAGCAAGGCTATATCATGCGCACACCGCGGGGGCGGGTGGTCACGCGCCATGCCTACCTGCACTTTGGCTTGAACATCCCGGGCCGCCTGGGCGACAATGGCCGCGGGCGATCTGTCGGGAAGTGATTAAAAAGCCAGCATGTGGCTGATTTATTCGGGGTTTTTGTGGTCACAGGGCAGATCAAGTTCGGTGACGGCGTAAAAAGTGACAAAAACCATGCAAAAACAGTTGCCTGGGCGGATTGGCAACCTGAGGAGTAAGCACTAGAGTATGCGCGCGCAAAATGGGGTTGGGCCGTTCGCACATCGCTGTCGCGTCTATTACGAGGACACCGATGCCGGCGGCGTCGTTTACTACGTCAATTACCTCAAGTTCATGGAGCGGGCTCGCACCGAAAGGCTGCGGGCGCTGGGCTTTGTCCAGTCGGCTCTGGTGCATGAGAACCTGTTGTTCGTCGTGCACTCCAGTGAGGCGCGTTACCACGTGCCGGCGCGCCTGGACGACGAGTTGTCGGTCAGTGCGCAAGTAATTGAATTGAACCGTGCCAGCCTGCGCTTCAAACAGCAGGTCAGGCGGGTAGCGGATGATGTGCTGCTCTGCGAAGGGCAGTTTTTGGTGGCCTGCGTGCGCGCCGATAATTTCAAACCCCGGGCCATCCCAGAAGCCTTGCGGGCGGCCTTCGCCGACGCAAGCGGCCCGGGTACACACTCAATAGCAGGAGATTAAGCGTGGAAGCTAACGCCGTCGACCATTCCTCCATGTGGAGCTTGGTCAGCAATGCCAGTATCGTCGTACAGCTGGTGATGCTGATTCTGATTGCTGCATCGGTGACATCGTGGGTCATGATTTTTCAGCGCAGCACCATGATTCGCGCTGGCCGCCGTGCCCTGGAGGCTTTCGAAGAGCGCTTCTGGTCGGGCATCGACCTGTCCAAGCTGTACCGCCAGGCAGGCAGCAACCCGGACCCGGATTCGGGCGTGGAACAAGTGTTCCGTGCCGGCTTCAAGGAATTCTCCCGTCTGCGCCAGCAACCGGGCGTGGACCCGGACGCGGTCATGGAAGGCGTGGGCCGTGCCATGCGCGTTGCCGTCTCGCGTGAAGAAGAGAAGCTGGAGCAAAGCCTGCCGTTTCTCGCCACCGTCGGTTCGGTCAGCCCCTACATCGGCCTGTTCGGTACCGTGTGGGGCATCATGAACTCCTTCCGCGGCCTGGCGACTGCCCAGCAAGCCACCCTGGCCACCGTTGCCCCTGGTATTTCCGAAGCACTGGTGGCCACCGCCATCGGCCTGTTCGCGGCGATCCCGGCGGTTATCGCGTACAACCGTTTCACCGCTCGCAGCGAAACCTTGATCAGCCGTTACTACACGTTCGCTGACGAGTTCCAGGCCATTTTGCACCGTAAAGTGCACACCAGCGAAGAGTGAGCAGGTAAACCCCATGGCCCGAGTTCGCCACAAACGCAAGCCGGTCGCCGAGATGAACGTGGTGCCTTACATCGACGTGATGTTGGTACTGCTGGTTATCTTCATGGTGACCGCACCGATGCTCAACCAGGGCGTGAAAGTCGACCTGCCCAAGGTTTCCAGCGAAGCCTTGCCGCAGGACAACAACACTCAGGTCCTGACCATTTCGATCAAGGCTGACAAGACCTACTACTGGAACCTTGGCAGCGAAGTCGACACCGACAAGCAGCAAGACCGCGCCATGACCCTGCCGCAGATGACCGATGCGGTGACCAAGATCATCCGTGCCGGCAACGAAGGCGGCAAGCGCACCCAGGTGTTCATCCGCGGCGACAAGACCGTGGACTACGGTGCCGTGATGGGTGCCATGGGCGGGTTGCAAAAGGCGGGTGTCGGTAACGTTGGCTTGATCACCGAGGCGCCCTGATGCGACAACGAGAGCCCTCCGCCTCGGAAAGCTACTTCTGGCCCAGTGTCTGGGCCGTTGCTTTGCACGTCCTGATCTTTGGCATGCTGTTCGTCAGCTTTGCCTTTGCTCCAGACCTGCCGCCGGCCAAGCCGATCGTCCAGGCGACCCTGTACCAGCTCAAATCGAAAAGCCAGGCCACCACCCAGACCAATCAGAAGATTGCCGGGGAGGCGAAGAAGACCGCCGCGCGCCAGACCGAAGTCGAGCAGATGGAACAGAAAAAGGTCGAGCAGGAGAAGCAGGAAGAAGCCGAGAAGGCTGCGGAACAAAAGAAAGAGGAAACCGCTCAAAAGGCCCAGGAAGCCAAAAAGGCTGACGACGCCAAGAAGGCCGAGCAAGAAGCCAAAAAGGCCGACGACGCGAAAAAAGCCGACGACGCCAAGAAAGCCGCCGACGCCAAAAAAGCCGAGCAGGCCGACATAGCGAAGAAAAAGGCCGAGGAAGACGCGAAGGAAAAAGCTGAGGAAGACGCCAAAAAAGCGGCTGCCGACGCCAAGAAAGCCGCCGAAGACGCGAAGAAGAAAGTCGCGGACGACGCCAAGAAAGCTGAAATCGCGCAAGAGGCGAAAAAGAAAGCCGCCGAAGACGCGAAAAAAGCCGCTGCTGCCGATGCTGCCAAGAAGAAGTCCCAGGACGCGGCACGCAAGGCACTGGAAGACAAGAAGGCGCAGGCACTGGCCGACCTGCTCTCCGACAAGCCCGAGCGTCAACAGGCTTTGGCGGACGAGAAGGGTGATCAAACCGCAGGCGATTTCGACGACCTGATCCGTTCCCGCGCAGCCGAAGGCTGGGCGCGTCCACCTTCAGCTCGCAAGAACATGACTGTGGTGCTGCAGATCAACATGTTGCCCGATGGCACCGTTACGAATGTGAGTGTCGCCAAGTCCAGCGGTGATGGACCTTTCGATGCCTCGGCCATGGCCGCCGTCAAGAACATTGGTCGGTTAACGGAAATGCAGGGTTTGAAGCCAGCTGATTTCAACCCCTATCGCTCATTCAAGATGACATTTACACCTGAGGACCTAGCCTTGTGATTAACCTTCTTCGAGGACTGCTGGTCGCGCTGTGCTGCTTTACAGCCATTGCGCAGGCAGATGAAAAGAACATCCTGGTCACCAGCGGCAGCGACCGGGCAACCCCAATCGCAGTCGTGCCGTTTGGCTTGCAGGGCGGCTCCGTGCTGCCCGAAGACATGGCACTGATCATCGGCAACGACCTGCGCAACTCCGGCTACTACTCGCCGATCGACAAGCAGAACATGATCAGCTCGCCTTCCCAGGCCAGCGAAGTGGTGTGGCGCGATTGGCAGGCACTCGGTGCCCAATACGTGATGGTTGGTAGCATCACGCCTAGCGGTGGCCGCCTGCAGGTGCAATACGCACTGCTGAACGTCAACACCCAGCAGCCGGTCTTGACCGGCAGCGTGTCGGGTAGCGTCGATCAACTGCGCGACATGTCGCACTACATCGCCGACCAGTCGTTTGAAAAACTCACCGGCATCAAGGGCGCTTTCTCCACTCGCCTCCTTTATGTAACGGCCGAGCGCTTCAGCACCAACAACACCCGCTACACCCTGCAGCGTTCGGACTACGACGGTGCGCGCGCGGTTACCCTGCTGCAATCGCGCGAGCCGATCCTGTCGCCGCGTTATGCACCAGATGCCAAGCGCATTGCCTACGTGTCGTTCGAGCAGAAGCGTCCGCGCATCTTCATCCAGAACATCGACACCGGTCGCCGTGAGCAGATCACCAACTTCGAAGGCCTGAACGGCGCGCCGGCGTTCTCGCCGGACGGCACCCGCCTGGCATTCGTGCTGTCCAAGGACGGCAACCCGGAGATCTACGTGATGAACCTGGCCTCGCGACAATTGACCCGCGTGACCAACAGCCCGGCCATCGACACCGAACCGTTCTGGGGTAAAGACGGTTCCACCATCTACTTCACGTCTGACCGTGGCGGCAAACCACAGATCTACAAAACCAGCGTGAACGGTGGCAATGCCGAGCGTGTAACCTTCATCGGTAACTACAACGCCAACCCTAAATTGTCGGCCGATGAAAAGACCCTGGTGATGATCCACCGTCAAGATGGCTTCACCAACTTCAAGGTGGCCGCACAAGATCTTGAACGCGGCAGTGTAAAGATCCTAACTGATTCAAGTCTTGATGAGTCGCCTACTGTTGCGCCCAACGGCACCATGGTAATCTACGCCACCCGCCAGCAGGGCCGGGGAGTCTTGATGCTCGTGTCGCTAAACGGCCGCGTGAGGCTCCCGCTTCCTACCGCTCAAGGCGAAGTCAGAGAACCGTCCTGGTCCCCTTACCTGAACTGACGCGGCGCTATACGTTGTACTTAACACACTGGGGTTCATTAGGAGTTTCACGATGGAAATGCTGAAGTTTGGTAAGTTTGCTGCGCTGGCTCTGGCCATGGCTGTAGCTGTAGGTTGCTCCTCGAAAGGCGGCGACAACGCAGGTCAAGGCGCTGTTGACCCTAACGCTGGTTACGGCGCTAACACCGGTGCCGTTGATGGCAGCCTGAGCGAAGAAGCTGCTCTGCGCGCAATCACCACCTTCTACTTCGAATACGACAGCTCGGACCTGAAGCCAGAAGCCATGCGCGCTCTGGATGTTCACGCTAAAGACCTGAAAGCCAACGGCGCTCGCGTCGTACTGGAAGGCAACACCGACGAACGTGGTACTCGTGAGTACAACATGGCTCTGGGCGAGCGTCGTGCTAAAGCCGTTCAGCGCTACCTGGTTCTGCAAGGCGTTTCGCCTGCACAGCTGGAAATCGTTTCCTACGGCGAAGAGCGTCCAGTTGCTACCGGCAACGACGAGCAGTCCTGGGCTCAAAACCGTCGCGTCGAACTGCGTAAGTAATTCGTCATGCGAACGTGCCGTCGTGTAGTAACTATTCTGGCTCTCACCCTGCCACTCGTGGCATGGGCTGAGGTTCCTGTGGTCGATAACAACGCCGTGAATAACGGCAGCAGTTATCCGCCTGCGGGTTACGGCACGAACGGCGCCTATGCCGGGGGGGGCGCTTCGGCTCCCGTCTCGGCACAGGGCGAGCTGTTCATGCAGCTGCAGCAAATGCAGGAAGACATCGCGCGTTTGCGCGGTCAGGTTGAAGTCCAGCAAAACGATATCCAGCAGCTTAAACAGCAAGGTCTGGAGCGTTATCAGGATCTCGACCGTCGTATCGGAGCTGGCACCGCCCCTGCGGCCGCCGCGCCTACCGAGAATTCTCCAGCCAGTGGCGATGTAAATGCCGCAGGTACGCCTTCTGCCCCAGCCGCGCAAGCGCCGGCGGCCAGCAGCGAGCCGGGTGATCCGGCCAAGGAAAAACTGTACTACGATGCCGCTTTCGACCTGATCAAGGCGAAAGACTTCGACAAAGCCAGCCAGGCCTTCACCGCCTTCCTGCGCAAATATCCCAACAGCCAATACGCGGGTAACGCCCAGTACTGGTTGGGTGAAGTGAACCTGGCCAAGGGTGACCTGCAAGGCGCCGGGCAAGCGTTCGCCAAAGTCAGCCAGCTGTACCCCAAGCATGCCAAGGTTCCGGATTCACTCTACAAGCTGGCTGATGTAGAGCGTCGCCTGGGCCATACCGACAAGGTCAAAGGCATCTTGCAGCAAGTCGTGACCCAATACCCGGGTACCTCGGCAGCTCAACTGGCACAGCGCGACTTGCAAAAAATGTAAGGCAGCACTGCCAGGCTCAAGAAACCCGCGCTTGTCGCGGGTTTTTTCGTTAGAATTGTCGCCCTTTTATTCGAATACGCTTTTTGGAACACCGTGTTTGCGGGTTCCCTGAAGTGCCCAACGGAGGCGGTCAGCCTGTTTAGCTGTCATGCCCGTGGACCCTATGCAAGACACATTACGTATCACCGAAGTCTTCTACTCGTTGCAGGGTGAGACTCGCACCGCCGGCTTGCCGACAGTTTTTGTTCGCCTTACCGGCTGCCCATTGCGCTGCCAATATTGCGACAGCGCCTACGCCTTCAGTGGCGGCACGCTTCGCACCCTGGACTCCTTGCTTGAGCAAGTGGCCGAATTCCGTCCGCGCTACGTGTGCGTCACCGGCGGCGAGCCGCTGGCCCAGCCCAATGCCATCCCGTTGATCCAGCGCCTGCTGGATGCCGGCTACGAAGTGTCCGTGGAAACCAGCGGCGCCCTGGACATCTCCAAGGTCGACGCCCGCGCCAGCCGCGTACTGGACCTGAAAACACCAGGCTCCCTGGAAGCGCACCGCAACCGCTACGAAAACATCGAGCTGTTGACCGCTAACGACCAGGTCAAATTCGTGCTGTGCTCGCGGGAAGACTACGATTGGGCGGTGTCCAAGCTGATCCAGTTCGGCCTCGACCGGCGTGCCGGCGAAGTACTGTTTTCGCCCAGCAAAGACCAACTCAGCGCCCGCGACCTGGCCGACTGGATCGTCGCCGACAACCTGCCCGTGCGCTTGCAGATGCAGCTGCATAAAATCCTTTGGGACGACGAGCCGGGCCGCTGACCGAAACCGCGTTGACTGGTTCGCGGATAAATCCGCTCCTACCGAACCCTCGTAGGAGCGGAATTATCCGCGAAGGCCTCACCCCCTATCGAGATCAAACGACATGACCGAAAAAAGAGCAGTCATCCTCCTGTCCGGCGGCCTGGATTCGGCCACCGTGGTGGCCATGGCCCAAGCCGATGGCTACAGCTGCTACACCATGAGCTTCGACTACGGCCAGCGCCACCGCGCTGAACTCGACGCCGCCGCCCGCGTGGCCCGCGAGCGTAACGTGGTCGAGCACAAGGTGATCGGCCTGAACCTGAACGGCATCGGCGGCTCGGCCCTGACCGACAGCAGCATCGACGTACCGGAAACCCTGGGCGAAGGCATCCCTGTCACTTATGTCCCTGCACGCAACACCGTGTTCCTGTCCTTGGCGCTGGGCTGGGCCGAAGTATTGGGTGCGCGCGACATCTTCATCGGCGTGAACGCCGTGGA
The DNA here is from genome assembly GCF_023509015.1 of Pseudomonas abieticivorans. Classification (NCBI taxonomy): domain Bacteria; kingdom Pseudomonadati; phylum Pseudomonadota; class Gammaproteobacteria; order Pseudomonadales; family Pseudomonadaceae; genus Pseudomonas; species Pseudomonas abieticivorans. Next base: position 1,221,120 of record NZ_CP094975.1, on the reverse strand, counting down.
CTACTCCGGCTACCCGGACTGCCGCCCCGAGTTCGTCGAAGCCTTCGAGCGCATGGCCAACCTGGCCACCAAAGCCGGCGTGGAAGGCCAGGGCTTCACCATCCAGGCCCCGCTGCAAATGCTCAGCAAGGCCGACATCGTCAAGGCTGGCGTGCGCCTGGGCGTGGACTACAGCCAAACCGTGTCGTGCTACCAGGCCGACGACGAAGGCCGTGCCTGTGGCAAATGTGACAGCTGCCGCCTGCGTGCCGAAGGCTTTGCCGCGGCCGGTGTGAGCGACCCAACCCGTTATTTCTGATTTTTTTCATTCAGGGTGTTGAATTCCTGTTAAAAATCAGTATTATACGCACCACAACGAAGCGGGTCGTTAGCTCAGTTGGTAGAGCAGTTGGCTTTTAACCAATTGGTCGTAGGTTCGAATCCCACACGACCCACCATATGCAGTAAGAAAAAAGCCGGAGAGCACATAGTGCGATCCGGCTTTTTTTCGTCTGCAGATAAAGAATTATCATGGACTTCCAAGTCTAGACCCACAAAAAAGCCACTCAACCGAGTGGCTTTTTCATCACCGCCTAATCAGTAATGGAAATTCAACGTCACCTGCGCCGAACGCCCCTCAGCCCACGTCGCATAAATCGGATACGCCGAAGCAAAATACTTGCGATCAAACAGGTTCTTCAAATTCAACTGCACGTCCATCGACTGGGAGATTTTGTACGACGTCATGGCGTCGAACTCCGAGTAGCCCGGGGTCCATTTGCGGGTGGTGGCGGTGACTGAAGCGTAGGTCAGGCTCGAGGCTTTCATGCCGGTGCCCACGGTCCATTTCGGGGTGATGTCGTAGTAGGTCCACAGGGTCAGGTTGTGCTTGGGCACCATGACCATCGGCAGGCCAGAGGCCGAGGCGTTGGCTGCGCCGGCATCGGTGGTGACGGCGTCCAGGTAGGAGTAGCCGCCGAACACGCGCCAGTTACTGGTCAGGTCGCCCGCAGCACCCAACTCCACGCCGCGCACGCGCTGGGAGCCGGCGTTGATGATGCCGCCCAGGCCGTCGCTGACGCGGGCGTTGGTTTTATCGGTCTGGAACACCGCCGAGGTTAGCGACAGGCGGCTGTCCAGCACGTCCCACTTGGCGCCTGCCTCGATGTTGCGGCTGCGCTCGGGGGACAGGTCGCTGTTGGTCGCGGTCAGTTGATCGGTGCCGCCACCCAGGCCGCCGTTGGCGCCGGGCGGGTTGGCCGAGGTGCCGTAAGAGGTGTACAGGCTCAGGTTGGTGATGGGCTTGTAGACCAGGCCGACCTGGTAGCTGAACAGGTTGGCGATGTTTTCCAGGTCGGCGGCGCCCGACTGTTCGGCCTGGATGTTGTAGTAGTCCAGGCGCACGCCGCTGTTGAGCAACCACTGCTCTGACAGCTTCAGGCTGTCAAAGGCGTAGGCCGATGCGGTGTTGGTGGTGGTATAGGTCGGTTTGCCCGGGAACGCGTCGCCGTTCAGGGTGGAGCTGCCAGTCCAATCCATGCCGGGGTCCCAGTCACCGATGGTGGTGCAGTTGCCTACCACCGTGCAGGAACCGCCGGTGCGGATGTTCTTGCCGGTGCTGTCGGTGACCAGGTAGCCCTCGTACTGGCTCTTTTCGTGGCTCAGTTCGATGCCGGTGGTCACGGTGTTGTCCAGGCCGAACAGCGCGGTTTGCCCTGTCAGTTCGGTCTGGTTGGCCACGGTGTTGGTGGCGTACTTGCCGCTTTTGGCCTGCAGTTGCAGCACGTTGGACGTGGCGTTGAGGAACTGTGGGTTGGTGGCGATGTAATCCAGGGTCGATCGGCCGTAGGTGGTGGTGTTCTTCACCTTCCAGTTGTCATCCAGCTCGTGTTCTATGCGTACTTGGCCGGTGTCGGTCTGGCCTCGGCGGTAGTCCCGGTCCTTCAGCCCGTAGAACTGCGAGCGGCTGATTTCCGATGCCGGGGTGCCACCTGCGGCATGGAACGGCACGCTGAAGTCCGGCATGTCGTCGGTGGACAGGTGGTAATAACTGAGCGTGACCGTGGTCGGCTCGCCCAGGCCGAACGCGATCGACGGGGCGATGCCCCAACGCTTGCTGAACACGTCGGTACGGCCCGGTTGATCAGCGTCGTGGCCCATTACGTTGAGACGGAACGCGGTGTTGTCGTCGATGACCCGGTTCACGTCCAGGGTAGTGCGTTTGTAGGAATCAGTACCCATGCCCACGCTGGCATCCAGGGAGTCTTCCAGTTTCGGCGTCTTGGTTTGGATGTCGATACTGCCACCCACCGCCCCGCGGCCTGCATACACTGAGTCTGGCCCCTTGATCACGCTGATGTTCTCGACATCGAAGGTTTCGCGGTTCTGCACGCCGGTGTCGCGCATGCCGTCGACGAAAATCGAGTTGCGCGATTCGAAACCACGAATCACTGGGCGGTCAGCCGATGGATTGGCCGCCGCGTCACCCCCCAAAAAGGTGATGCCTGGCACCGTCCGCAGGGCGTCGGTAAAGGTGGTGGCGCCACTTTTCTTGATCACTTCCTGCGGGATCACCGTGATGGAGCGGGGGGTGTCGATCAGCGGTGCCGTCAGCTTGTAGGACGGCAATTCCTTGGTTTGAGTCTTTGGCTCGGCGATGGCGTCCACTGCCGTCGATGGCAAGGTGATGCCCGAACTACTGGAAACAGCACTGTCGGCGGCGTGCGCCACAGGCATCAGGGAAACACTGGCCGCCGCGCAAAACAGGGCGATGTGCAGGCGTGATGGGGTGAAGGTGGACATTGAATTTCCGCAGAAGGGGAGAAACGGGACGCGGAAGATAGTGTAAGTGTAACAAAATGTAAATTAAACAAATTCGCATTTGCATTAAGCTTTGCGACGCATTCAAAGGCTGCCATGTGGCTCTTTGCCACACCAGCGCCATCATCGAAAATTGACTCAGATCAATAGCTGCCAGCCCGCCCAAGCCGACCATTGCGCATCCCCACCGAGAAGCGCTCATGCCCGGCCATTTCGACTTTCTTAAAAAACCGCTGGCCAAAGAGATCGCCCTGATCCTGCTGATCAAGCTGGTGCTGTTGGTGGGGATCCGCCTGGTATGGTTCGACCCGGCGGCAAGCCTCAAGGATGACGGCTCGAACATTGGCCAGCACGTGCTGGGCACCCCCACCGTACCTCTTGAGAAGAGCCCGAAATGATTTCCGAATCAGTCGTCGACCTGTCTCGGCTGCAGTTTGCCATGACGGCGTTGTATCACTTTCTGTTCGTGCCCCTGACCATTGGCCTGACGTTTTTGTTGGCCATCATGGAGTCGGTCTATGTGATGACCGGCAAGCAGGTATACAAGGACATGACCCGGTTCTGGGGCAAGCTGTTCGGCATCAACTTTGCCTTGGGCGTTACCACCGGGCTGACCATGGAGTTCCAGTTCGGTACCAACTGGGCGTACTACAGCCACTACGTGGGTGACATTTTTGGCGCGCCGTTGGCCATCGAAGGATTGATGGCGTTCTTTCTGGAATCGACCTTTATCGGCCTGTTCTTCTTTGGCTGGGACCGCCTGTCGCGCCTGCAGCACTTGGGCGTGACCTGGCTGGTGGCGATCGGCTCGAACATGTCGGCGTTGTGGATTCTGATCGCCAACGGTTGGATGCAGAACCCGGTTGGCGCGCAGTTTAACTTCACCACCATGCGCATGGAGCTGACCAGTTTCAGCGAATTGCTGTTCAACCCAGTGGCCCAGGTCAAGTTCGTGCACACCGTGGCCGCCGGGTACGTGACCGGCGCGGTATTCATCCTGGCCATCTCCAGCTGGTATCTGCTCAAGGGCCGCGATGTCGGTTTTGCCCGCCGCTCGTTTGCGATTGCCGCGGCATTTGGCCTGGCGTCGGTGCTGTCGGTAATCGTGTTGGGCGATGAGTCCGGCTACGAGATCGGCGATGTGCAAAAGACCAAGCTGGCCGCCATCGAAGCCGAGTGGGAAACCGAAGCTGCGCCAGCCGCGTTCACCCTGTTCGGGTTGCCCAACCAGGCGGAACAGCGCACCGACTACGCGGTGAAAATCCCCTATCTGATGGGCATCATCGCCACTCGCTCGGTGGACACCCAGGTCACTGGCATCAAGGACCTGGTGGCCGAGCACGAAGGCCGCATCCGCAATGGCATGTGTCGCTTACGGGCTACTGGCCAAGTTGCGCGGTGGTGAGCATGACGATGCCACCGTGCAGGCCTTCAACCAGGTCAAGAAAGACCTGGGCTACGGCTTGCTGCTCAAAAAGTACACCGAGCATGTCACCGATGCCAGCGAGGCGCAGATCAAGCAGGCAGCGTTGGATTCGATCCCGGGCGTGGCGTCGATTTTCTGGACGTTCCGTTTGATGGTGCTCAGCGGCTTTTTGATGCTGGTGCTGTTTGTGTGTGCGTTCTGGGCCTCGGCCCGCAAGAACGAAACCAGCAAACCCTGGTTGCTCAAGTTTGCGCTGTTCAGCCTGCCGCTGCCGTGGGTGGCGACCCAGACCGGTTGGTACGTGGCCGAGCACGGTCGCCAGCCCTGGTCGATCGGTGAAGTGCTGCCCACGCACCTGTCGGTGTCCAGCCTTGCGGCCAGCGATATCTGGGCGTCATTGCTGGCCTTGGTGGCGTTCTACAGCGTACTGCTGGTGATCGAGATGTACCTGATGATCAAGTTCGCCAGGCTTGGCCCCAGCAGCTTGCACACCGGCCGCTACCACTTCGAGCGCGATACCGCCCAAGCCCCGACTGCCCTGCTTCAAGGAGCGCACTGATGTTGGATTATGAAAGCCTCAAGTTGATCTGGTGGGTGCTGGTGGGGGTGTTGCTGATCGGGTTCGCCCTGACCGATGGTTTTGACCTGGGGGCCGCGGCGCTGATGCCGTTCGTGGGCCGCAATGACACCGAGCGGCGGGTGGTGATCAATACCATCGCCCCCCATTGGGATGGCAACCAGGTGTGGTTGATCACTGCCGGTGGCGCTTTGTTCGCCGCGTGGCCGTTGGTGTATGCGGCGGCGTTCTCAGGTTTGTACGGGGCCTTGCTGCTGGTGCTGTTTGCGCTGTTCGTGCGGCCGGTGGGCTTCGATTACCGCAGTAAGTTGAGCAACACGCGCTGGCGGCAAAGCTGGGACTGGGCGTTGTTCGTGGGGGCACTGGTGCCGTCATTGGTGTTTGGCGTGGCGTTCGGCAACCTGTTGCTGGGCTTGCCGTTCGAGTTCGATGACAGCTTGCGCAGCACCTACCACGGCTCGTTCTGGCAATTGCTCAGCCCCTTCGGCCTGTTGGCCGGGTTGGTGAGCCTGAGCATGCTCGCTTTGCATGGCGGCACCTGGCTAATGATGCGCACCGAGGGCGCGATCGCCAGCCGTTCCCGCCACGCTTCGCAAGTATTGGCGTTGGCCTACGTGGTGGCCTTCGCCGGTGCCGGTGCGTGGCTGGTGTTGGGTGGCATTCAGGGCTTGGTGATCACCTCAAGCTTGGACCCAGGCGTGGCGCTGAACCCGCTGGCCAAGACGGTGAGTGCCGGCAACCCCGGTTGGCTGGGCAACTATGTGCTGCACCCACTCACCGCCATAGCTCCAGTATTGGGCTTGCTGGGTGGCCTGCTGGCATTGCTCGCGGCCAGTTGCCGCGCCCCGCGCATTGCCTTCCTGGGCAGCAGCCTGGCGATCGTCGGCACCTTGTGCACGGCGGGGTTCGCGCTGTTCCCCTTCGTGATGCCCTCAAGCCTGGACCCGGCGTCCAGCCTGACCGTGTGGGACGCGGTGTCGAGCCGCACCACGCTGATCATCATGCTGGTGGCGGCAACGATTTTCGTGCCGCTGATTCTCTGCTACACGCTGTGGTGCTACGCCAAAATGTGGGGCAAGGTCACCACCGCGCACATCGACAGCAACACTCACAGCCTTTACTGAGGAGTCACGATATGTGGTATTTCGCCTGGATTCTGGGGGTGTTGCTGGCGTGCAGCTTGGGCATCATCAATGCGTTGTGGCTGGAGGCATCCGGTGCCCTGGACGAGAAGCCTGCTGGTGAACGCTGAAACCCTGGGGCCGCTGCGGCGGCCTATCAGCCGTTGGGTGTCGTTGCTGCTGGCGATGCCCATGAGCCTGGTGTTGCTGGTGCACCCGGCGGCCATGCTGGACGAGCAGGGCGGCTACAGCCACAACCTGCTGATGCTGATCATGTGGGGCGTGGCGGCCGGTTACGTCCACGGCGTGGGCTTTGACCCGCGCCCGTGGGCCTGGCGCCTGCTGTTTCACCCCTTGCTGGCCTGGGCCTTGATGGGCCTGGGTTACGCCATGTTGCTCAGGCGCTGAAGGCCTTGCGCCACGAGGTCAGTAAACGCCAGATACCGCGCAGGGTTTTCTTGTTCCAGTAACTGAAAGGGATGTCACGCAGGATTTGCACGGCCAGCTTTTTGTTGCGCCCGGCAGTCTTCATTAGCATCGAGTTGCGAAAGGCCATGATCACCTGCTCGTAGGCCGGGTGGTCGCAGAATACCGCGTAGGTGCGCAGCACGTTGTCGAGCATGAAGCGGCCGTTCTTGAAGGTGTTGGTGGGGTGGTCGCGGTATTGCGCCAGCACCTCGCCTAGCACGTCGATGGTGTAGCCCTCGCGCAGGATGCTCAGCTCGATATACACGTCTTCCAGGCGGATGGCCGGGTCGAAGCAGCCCACCTTCAGCAAGGCTTCGCGGCGCAGCATCAAGGTGGGCGCAGCGGGGCCGGGCTTGCGGTTGAGGAACAGGTCGTCGAAGTCCAGGCGACGGAACGGTTGGTGGCGGTTGCGCTGCTCGCGGGCGCCCATCACCTGGCCGTGCTGGTCGATGGTTTCGATGTTGCCCGCGCAAATGCCCACCTCGGGTTTGCCGGCCATGTAGGCCACCTGGATGGCGATGCGCTCGGGCAGCATGATGTCGTCCGAACCGAACGGCGCGACCAGGCTGCCATTGGAGCGGGCGATGGCTTCGTTCAGGGTGGTGGACAGGCCCTTGTTGGCCTGCACGCGCAGGTCGAAGCCATGCTCGGCTTGCAGGCGTTGCAACAACGCCACGCTGTTGTCACTGGAACCGTCGTCGATCACCAACAGTTCGATGTTCGGGTAGGTCTGGTTGAGCACGCTGTTCACGCTGGCCTCGATGTAGGCGGCGTGGTTGTAGGAAGCGATGATGACCGTGACCAGGGGTTGGTCATCTTGTTGATCGAGCATGCGAAAACCCGTGAAAAGAGGAAGCGATTCAGATGATGGCGAATGCTGGCATGAAATGCACTGTCACGCCATTTGTATGGGGATGTATTGAATTGCAAGGCGTTTAAAATGCGAATGGTTTACATGTACCCCAGGCGCCCGCCTCAATCAATGACCGTTGGGCCACGCCCGCCGTTCCACCTGTAAAAAAATCTTTAGAATTCATCCGATTATCTGTAGCCTTCGGCAGTCCTGCAGGCCGTGCCGCCTGTGGGTTTCACGCTGCGGCTCGTGTCAGCCTCGGTGATATACTCGACTTTCGCGCACAAGCGCCTGCAGGTCTTGCCAACATGACGCAGATTTCCGAACGCCTTCTGGTACAAGCCCACCTCGACGCCAAGCGGCCGCGAGTGCTGAGCCCGGCCGAAGAGGCCGAATACCGTACCGCCATCGCCGCCGAGCTCAAGGCTCAGGACGCGGTGCTGGTGGCGCATTTCTATTGCGACCCGGTGATCCAGGCGCTGGCCGAAGAAACCGGCGGCTGCGTGTCCGACTCCCTGGAAATGGCCCGGTTCGGCAGCCAGCACCCGGCCAAGACCGTGCTGGTGGCCGGCGTGCGCTTCATGGGCGAGACCGCCAAGATCCTCACCCCGCACAAACGCATCCTGATGCCTACCCTGGAGGCGACCTGCTCGCTGGACCTGGGTTGCCCGGTGGACGAGTTCTCGGCGTTCTGCGACCAGCACCCCGAGCGCACCGTGGTGGTGTATGCCAACACTTCGGCAGCGGTCAAGGCACGTGCCGACTGGGTGGTTACTTCCAGCTGCGCGCTGGAAATCGTTGAAAGCCTGATGGACAACGGCGAGAAGATCATCTGGGCACCCGATAAGCACCTGGGCCGCTACATCCAGAAGCAGACCGGCGCCGACATGCTGCTGTGGGACGGTGCCTGCATCGTTCACGAAGAATTCAAGTCGCGCCAATTGGAAGACCTCAAGGCGCTGTACCCGGACGCCGCGATCCTGGTGCACCCCGAGTCGCCGGAAGCGGTCATCGACCTGGCCGACGCGGTGGGTTCCACCAGCCAGTTGATCGCCGCAGCCCAGCGCTTGCCGAACAAGAAGTTCATCGTGGCCACAGACCGCGGCATCTTCTACAAGATGCAGCAGTTGTGCCCGGACAAGGAATTCATCGAGGCCCCCACCGCCGGTAACGGCGGCTCGTGCCGCAGCTGTGCGCACTGCCCGTGGATGGCCATGAACACCCTGGAACGCACCCTGCAGTGCCTGCGCGAAGGCAGCAACGAGATCTTCGTCGACCCGGCGCTGGTACCCAACGCCGTGCGCCCGCTCAAGCGCATGTTGGACTTCACCCAGGCCGCGCGCCTGAAGCTGTCAGGCAACGCCTGACTTGGCCACGGCCGGCGCGACCTGCGCCGGCTGTTGGTCCAGCCGCTTGTTCAAATCCAGCCACGCCGCCATCGCCAGCATCAGGGCCACGCCCAGCAGGGCGGTGCACAACTGCATGGCCAAGGCATCGTCGGCCAAGGCGTTGGCCATGTCCGCCAGCGGCGCCAGCAGCACGCTAAGGCAGAATACCTCCAGCGAGTAACGCCCCATCATGCCGATGTTTCGCGCTAGCCAATGCTGCACCCACGGCCCGCGCGGGATCAGCTTGGCGGTGCAGTAGGCCAGTGCCAGGAAATGCAACAGGCGTGCCGGGGCCAGGTTAGTCTTGCTGATGGGGTACAGGCGCTCGCTGATCCAATGTGGCACCACCAGGTCGTGCAGGGTTGGCCACTTCCACAGCAGGGCGATCGGCACACTGATCAGCACCAGGCTGGCGCAGGCGATAAACAACGGTTGCCGCGTCAACGGCCGTGAGTCCACCACGGTGTTGCGCGAGGCCTGCAGCGCCGCCGCGCCACCCAGCACGAACAACGCCTGCCAGGCCAACGGGTTGAAGTACCACAGGCCGCCATCGTGGGCGGGGATGTTCCAGCCGTACCAGTTGGTCAGCAGGTACAAGCCTACCGACAACGCCACGGCGTGGGCGGTGTGGCGGATCAGCAGCGGCAACAGCAGGGGCAGGCCCGCCAGCAGCACGATGTACAGCGGCAATGGGTCCATCAAGTTGGGCTTGAAGCGCAGCAGCAACTCATCCACCAGCGCCTGCTGGGGGTTGATCAGGAAGTAGTTGAGGTTCATCTCCTGGATCATGTCGCGGGTTTCGACGTGGTTGTTGGCGACGAAAATAATGCCCATCAGCAGCACCATCAAAAAGATATGCACCACGTACAGCACCCAGGCGCGCCGCAAGATCCGCGCGGTAGCGATCAGGTAACCGCTGCGCAGGGCGATCTTGCCATAGGCCAGCACCGCCGCGTAGCCGGCCAGGAACACGAAAATCTCCGCGGCATCGCTGAAGCCGAAATTACGCAGGGTCAATAGCCCCAAGGGGTTCTGCGGGATGTGGTCCCAGAGGATGAAGATCAGCGCCAGGCCTCGATAGAAATCAATCCGGTGGTCGCGACTGTGGTTCATGGCGTGTGGCCTTGAGCGAAAGGTAGTGAAGTAAGGATAGGTCTGAACGGCGGGTGGTTCCGACGCATCGGGGCGGACCGATCAGCGGCGCGGAGGGTGGCTTTTTTTCGCGAGAAATGCAAAAGCTTGGGTATTACTGAATGTCTCAGGTCAACGCCACGGTTTGTCTGACAGACCGCAGTGTTCGTTTCGCGGATGAATCCGCTCCTACTGGGACCTGACCGCCTGTAGGAGCATCCGCGAAAAGGCCACAGGGGTGTGTCAGGCATACCGCGGCGCCGAATCGCCGTTCAGGACGACGCCTCTAGGCCCGCCGCCCCTGGGCGCCCTCCAACACCGCGTCCACCAACGCCTGCGCACTCGACACCAATTGCAGGATCGAGCCCACGAGGCCAGGCCGGTCCTGCTGGGTGTCAGTGAGTTCAAATGTGGTTTCGTAGGCGCAGTTCAGCAGGTGGGAGGCTTGGGTCAGGGCGTCTTCAGCTTTCACGCCCGCCGGTACCTGGAATAACGCTTGATAATTGGCATCCCGAACACCAAACACCTTTTCAAGGGTGGTGTGGTTGGCGTCGATGAAGGCGTTTGAAGCGGGTGGGTCGGGTATCAGCTTGTCCATCGGGTACATCTCCTTGGTAGTGGAGCTGCTACGTCCCGCTGTCAAACAGGATGGGTGGCAGCTGTACGCGGGTTGACAGACCAGGACCAAGGAAGCCCGGCGCACACGAGTGTGCCCCACGCACAGCTGCCATAACACGGCACGGCGGACACAAAAAAAGCGCCTGCCGATAGGTTATGAGCGCCTGTGCGCCTTGGTTGGCGGTCTGTCAAAACCGGTCGCTGAATTGGCAGCGACGGCAGGAGACTATAACCGCGACAGGGCATGCACAAGCGGCTGCATACCTTACAGAGCAAAATCAGAAACGTCCTACTTTCGGATGAAAAAACATGAACACCAGCAACCCTGTGTAGGAGCGGATTCATCCGCGAAAAGGCCACAGGGGTGTGTCAGGCATACCGCCGCGTGGCTGATATTCGCGACCAAGGTCGCTCCCACACCGATCGCGGCAGTTTAGCCAGTGATGCAAAGCGGTCCGCTCTTGGGGATGGGCCTGGGTTGCACGGCCAGCCATCAAGCCGCGATAATTTCTGCCGCATCAAAACTGTCCGCCCGCGCCATCGCCCACATCCGTTGATAAAACTCGCCACTGACTTCGCCCGTCAACAATTCCCCAGGCTTGAGGAACACGTGCAGCTGCGAGAACAGCTTGATTTCGGTGGCTGACACGCGCCGTACCAAGTGCTTGGCCTGCAGTTGCGAGGGGTGTTCAAGGCCGGCCGCCGCCAGCATCTCCGCCAGGGCCTTGAGGGTGTTGCGGTGGAAGCTGAACACCCGTTGGGCCTTGTCGGGTACCACTAGGGCGCGCTGGCGCAGGCTGTCTTGGGTGGCGACGCCGGTGGGGCATTTGTTGGTGTGGCAGCTTTGCGACTGGATGCAGCCGATGGCGAACATAAAGCCGCGGGCCGCATTGCACCAGTCGGCACCGATGGCCAGCACGCTGGCGATGTCGAAGGCGCTGACGATTTTACCGCTGGCGCCCAGCTTGATCTTGTCGCGCAGGTTAAGACCGACCAGCGTGTTGTGCACGAACAGCAAGCCTTCACGCATCGGCGAGCCCATGTGGTCGGTGAACTCCACGGGCGCCGCGCCAGTGCCGCCTTCCTTGCCGTCGACCACGATGAAGTCCGGCAGTATGCCGGTTTGCAGCATGGCCTTGGCGATGCCCATGAACTCCCACGGGTGGCCCAGGCAGAACTTGAAGCCCACCGGCTTGCCGCCCGACAGTTCGCGCAACTGGGCGATGAACTGCATCATCTCGATGGGGGTGGAAAACGCCGAGTGCCGCGAAGGCGAGATGCAATCCTCGCCCATCATGATGCCACGGGTGTCGGCGATTTCTTGGGTGACTTTGCCCTTGGGCAGAATGCCGCCGTGGCCGGGCTTGGCGCCCTGGCTCATCTTGATCTCGATCATGCGCACTTGCGGGTCTTGCGCCTGTTTGGCGAAGCGCTCGGGGTCGAACAAGCCGCTGCTGGTGCGGCAGCCGAAATAGCCGCTGCCCAGCTCCCAGGTCAGGTCGCCACCGTGCTCGCGGTGGTAGGGGCTGATGCTGCCCTCGCCGGTGTCATGGGCGAAATTGCCCAGCTTGGCGCCCTGGTTCAACGCACGGATGGCGTTGGCGCTCAGCGAGCCGAAGCTCATGGCCGAAATGTTGAACACCGACGCCGAGTACGGCTGCTTGCACTGCGGCCCGCCGATGATCACCCGGAAACTGGAGGGGTCGCTCAGGGGCGCCGGGCGCATGGAGTGGCCGATGTACTCGAAGCCCGATTGGTACACGTCGATCAGTGTGCCGAAGGGCTTGTCTGCCGATTCATTCTTGGCCCGCGAATACACCAGCGAGCGCTGGGCGCGGGAGAAGGGCAGGGCGTCGCTGTCGGACTCCAGCAGGTACTGGCGGATTTCCGGGCGAATGGTTTCCACCAGGTAGCGGATATTGCCCAGGATGGGGTAGTTGCGGCGTACCGCGTGGGGCTTTTGCAGCAGGTCGAAGATGCCGAGCAGGCTCAATGCGGCGGCCGCGAAAGCGAATGGCCACAGCCAGTCGTGCCCCATGAAAGGGATACAGGCCAAGGTAAAAATGACACAGGCGGCAAAGAAGGCGTAACGGCTGAGTAGCGACAGGCTCATACGGTTTTCCTATGCGGGCTTCAGGCATTTGGCGCCTGGAGGAATATCGAAAATAGCTCGGGTTGCGAGTTGATGCCCAGGCACCAATGCAACAGTTGTACTGCATTTCGTCGGCCATCACATTCAGTCGAAAGTAGCGGAACTCAAGCAGTTGGCAATTTAGTAACGGCCCAACCTGTAGGATTCATCCGCTAAAAGGACGCCGCAATGTATCAGGCAGACTGGGGGGCGTTCTTCGCGGATGCTCCTACACGGTGGTGTGGTAGGTCAGGGCGCTGCGCAGTTCCGGATATTCGGGCAGCCAATACTGCGCCTTGCCGCCGATCAGTGCGGCGGCGGGGAGGCCATCGCAATACACCAGCCGGTTGCCGCTCAGCGCCGGCACTTTGCTGCCGGGCAGCAGGGTGCCGACCAGGTTCAGGGGGTCACTGGCGCTGATCGCGGTCAGGCTTTCATCCAGCGGCCGTTTGCGCACTTCGCGTAGCACCGGAATGGCTTCGGGCAAGGCGAATTGCTCACCGGCCAGGCCGCTGACAAATCGCCCACCGCGAATCTCGCCCCGAGCCTCCAGGCGGTGGAAGGTGCGCAGCAGTTCCCGCCAACTGGGCAACCAGTCGGCCTCACGCTCCAGCAGGCGCCAAAACACCACCCCGTAGCGGCGCAGCAAGGTCATGGCGACATGCTCCAGGGTTTCGGCGGGTTGCGCGCTGCCTTGGCGCAACAAGGCCCAGCGGCCGGCATCGTCCATGCCGCCGATGAACGCACCCCGCCCGCGCCGGGCGCTGCGTTGGGTGCGCTTGCTGGCCGGGGTGATCAGTGCGCGCAGGCCGGCAAAACTGTCGGCGTTAACCAGGCCCGCAGCGACCAGTTCCTGCAAGGTCGCCTCCAGTTCGCTGCGCAGCAGGTGCGCTTCGCTGACCAGTTCGTCGAAAAACAGCGCGCCCTGGCTGCTCAAAGCCTGATGGACTTTCTGCGCCTTGGGCGACAGTTGATCGACGGCCACCGGCACCGACAGGCCGCGCCACAGGTTCAGCCGTGCCCTGGGCAGCAACACGATCGGCGTGCCGCGCAGCGTGGTACTCAGGCCTTTGCCTGGGCCCAGGCGCGTCCATACGGTCTTGCCGTT